>PEFW01000099.1 GCA_002890675.1 Candidatus Methylaffinis lahnbergensis | reverse complement strand
TACGGGACGCCGAAGAATTGGGCGGCCAAAATCGGGCTGAAGGATGCCTCCGCTCTGTCCGATCAAAAAGCAATAAAAGAAGACGGATGCGCTGCTCAGCAAGTTGGCGCGAGCGTGGGTGAATCTCTAAGCAGGCCAATAATTCGCTCGAGCCGTGGAATAGAGAGAATCAGCACACGGAGGTTCGCCACTTAGCGGACCCATACCCGATCGCATCCGCGTTTGGTTGGACGCGAAGAGATTGCCCAAATCCTCTGCACGCGCCGAAAGATGCGCGGACCAGAAAGAAATTACATCAACGTCATGGCGCCTTCCTACCCTTAAGTCATTGAGCGACGAATTTTGCGCTTTGCGCCTGCGCCTCCCAGGGGGCGGCAACTTGAAGCCCTGCCAATTTCGCCTGAAAAATGAAAACGTGCCGCCAAGCATGAACCAATGTGCACCTCAATGGTTAGCAAGCCTGCACCAGGAGGAATTCATGAACGTTGCTTTTTGATTCCGGCTTTATTCTGATTCGCCCCAGTGGTTCGCATTTTCAGCTGGTGCGCGGCCGGGCGGCTGCCTCAAGGGTGCGTTTGTCGGCGAGATGGCTGGCCACTTCGTGGGACATGGTGGAATTGGAGCGGCCGCTGGTGTGTCTATGGCATAGATTGGCGGAAGACCTACGATCGCGAAAATGGGTACGGTGGCCTCTCTGCCTACGAACAGCTTGGTGGAAACGGCGAGCACAGGGGCGATAGAGAATATTAGACGAGAAACGCCGATTTGTTGGGAACGCAACGGCGTCCTTGCGGCCGGTACGGGGTGATCGAAGATCATACCAAGTTTGCCCGTATTCCGTTATAGCGCCGTTACCTGCGATGGGCCGCAGGGGTGCGGACTCAATCCTTCCCCGGAGACAAAATCATGAGTGATTTTCTCGGAAGTCCGCCCGCTCGTCCCCGGCCGGAGCCCAATCAAGCACGCACGCTCGAATTGCTCACCACTCTTTTTGTGGCCGTAGTAATCGTGACGACGTTTTATATCGGGCGCGAAATATTCATTCCGATCGCGATCGCGATTCCAGTGAGTTTTGTCTTGTCGCCGCCGGTTCTCGTGCTGCGGCGCTGGGGTTTGGGTCGTGTCCCATCCGTCTTGACCGTCGTCCTTGCGGCGCTGGTCGGCGCATTTCTGGTCAGCGCCGTTTTGACGCGGCAGGTTTCCGAACTGGTTGTTGATCTGCCGAAATATCAGGCGACGGTCAGTGCCAAAATCGTCAAGTTACGCGATGCCGCCGCCGATAACGCCCTCTTTGCAAAAGTTTCGGCCGCGCTGAAAAATCTCGGCGAAATTAATCCGCATCGTTTCGCGCCTTCGAGCACGCCTGCGCCTTCGGACCAACCAAGGAAGCAACTGTCCGAGGGTCAGGAAAAAAACCAGCCGCCTGTTCCGGTCGAGGTTCACGATCCGGCGTGGGGGCCTTTCGCCATTGTGGAGACGATCGCCGGAGGCGCGCTTTCGTCTCTGGAGACGACCTTCATCGTCGTCATCTTCGTCATCTTCATTCTCTTGCAACGCGAGGACCTGCGCAACCGCTTCATCAGGCTTGCCGGATCGAGCGATTTGCATCGCACGACCTTGGCGATGAATGACGCGGCGGGACGGCTCAGCCGGTTTTTTTTGGTTCAGACCCTTGTGAACGCTTCCTTCGGCGTCATCGTCGCCATTGGCCTCTTTTTTATCGGCCTTCCGAGCCCTGTCCTTTGGGGCGTCGTCGCGTTCTTGCTGCGGTTCGTCCCCTATTTCGGGCCGCTGATCGCCGCTGGTTTTCCCATGGCCCTGGCGGTGGCGATCGATCCGGGCTGGGGCATGGCGCTCGGAACCTTGGCCCTGTTTCTTTTCGTCGAATCCATCATCGGCCAGGTGGTCGAGCCTTGGCTCTATGGCCACAATACGGGGACCTCGCCGGTCGCCGTCGTGATCTCGGCGGCATTCTGGTGGTGGATGTGGGGCACTGCCGGTCTTGTATTGTCGACCCCCCTCACGGTCTGTCTTGTGGTGCTCGGGCGCCACGTGGAGCGGCTGGCTTTTCTCGATGTCATGTTCGGCGACGAGCCGCCTCTTACTCCGGTCGAAAACTTCTATCAGCGCATACTCGCCGGGGATGCCTCGGAAGTCGTCGATCAGGCCGAACAATTCTTGAAAACCAATTCGCTCGTCAATTATTACGACGAGGTGGCGCTCCCGGCTTTGCTGTTGGCGCAGGTGGATCTCCGCCGCGGCGTGCTCGACGAGCTGCGACAAAGGCGGATCAAGGAAACGATCGACGAAGTGATCGAGGATCTCTCCGATCACGTAGATGAGCCCCTCGCATCGGCTCCGCCGCCCGAGGCGGCACCGACCGATGCCGTGCTGGCGTCAGCCGGTTCGCCCCCGCCGAACGAACCGGCAAGCGTCGAGACCTCGCCGCTCGATAAGGAGCGCACCGGCCTCGCGCCGGGGCGGGAAAGCCAAAAGCCGGTTCTTTGCATGGCTGGCCGCAGTCTCCTCGATGAAGCGGCCGCAGCCCTGCTAGCGCAGATTCTCGGTAAACATGGCATCGAAGCCAAGGTTGAGCCCGCAGGGGGGCTCGGCAGCGGCCGGGTCTCGCGCCTCTCGACCGATGACACACGGATGGTATGCCTCTCATACCTCGATGCCGATTTGAGCTCGGCGGGAGCCCGCTATGTGGTTCGGCGTTTGCGCCGGCACCTCGGTGATATCAAGATTCTCGCCGGTTTCTGGCAGACCGATCCTGGACAAGCGAGCGAGCTTTGCGCCGCGACGAAGGCGGATTTCTGCGCGACGAGGTTTAGGGACGCGCTCGACTTTTGTCTCGAGGGGGCGAAGGTCGAAGCAAAGCAGGATGAAGAGCTGACGCTTGCGGTCGAAAGTTTTTCAGAGCGGGATGATCTCATTCCCTTGCTTTTGAAGAGATGAGGGTCGCGCTGGCAAGACGATTTGTGTCGAGCTGTGAGGTAGCTACACGTTTGGCGGAACCGTACGAGGTCGAGCGCGATGGACCTGAAAGAAGCCGTGCAAGCTGCCGCGCCGGCGGATGATTCCGCGGACATGCCTGAAGACCAGGCGCAACGGGTTGTGGAGGGCGCGCGTCATTTGTCACCGCATTTGGGAGAACGGATGCGGGCCATTCAGTTGTTCGGCCGCTCGATCTTTATCCGTGAGCTTCTCCCGCAGGATCTGAAGATAGAGCTCGAGACGCTTACACGTGAGCAGGCGATGAATATCGCTCGCTTCCTGGCCAATGTGGTTGGGAACGCTCACGCACGTCAGATGGACGAAGACACTCGATCGAAATGGGCCAACGAATTAAGCAGGGCGCGAACGGGTGATCTTAAGGCTCCTTCCTGGCTCTGGAGCAGCGTCGTTGACCTGATTGCAATTCACGAGAAGGCATATCTGGAGCACTGTCGACTCTACGCGAGGCCCATTAGCAGCCGCGCCACCGCACCCATCCCGTATCAATCAATGACCGTCGAGAGCGGCCAGTTTTCCTCCTACGGCCTCAGCGGCTGGAGAAGACTGATGGATTTGCTGCCTTGACCAGAAGCCAGCCAACCGCCATCGCCGCGCCGAGAACGGCGAGCATTGTGGCGCGATCCCCGGTCGAACGAGCGTTGCCGCGCGCGTGACAGCCTCCTTCGTCGCCAGCTCAACGCGTGGTTCCATCTGGCGAATGAAGTCGTCGACCGGAGCAGACCCGGTGCGGGGGATGTGTGCGTAACGCTTCACAACAGACAGGAAGGGCTCGATCTTATCTCGTGCAGTTGCGGCGGAAGCTGCGGATGGAGGCGAGACGACAGAATCTACCGGGGCCGGCGTCACCGACAACGGGAGGGGACTAGGCGGAACTTCAATGGTCTCCGGCGTTGCGGTACCTTTTTCGCTGCCTGGCCTTCCGCGGCTTAGAATCATCGCAGCACTAATTAAGACGAACGCGATCACTGCCAGACCACCGCCAACGATACTGAGCGCCGGGAATACCCCGTAGGTGGGTTCCAGCCACCCGTAAAGTGCCACAAGCCCGGTGATGAGTGCCAGCAGCGCAAAACACGCCGCGGCTACGGCGAGGGCAGCCACCACGAACATCCGCACAACGACGGCTTTGACATGGTCGACCGCCTCGTACGCTTTTTCGTCGAGCCTGAGTTTGAAGGCTGCGAGCCTTTGATCCAGGCCACTCAGCCGTAGCACAGAGGCGAGCATCAAATCCGTCCCCGGCCGATCAGGCCGATCAAGACACCGACCATCATGGCAGCAGCCATTGCACCGAGAGGATTGTTACGCCCGAGGGTTTCGAGCTCGGAGGCAAAAGTCTTAGCTTGCTTGGAAGCAGTAGTGGCAATCTCCGAGCCTTTTTCTGCAACATTCGAGGCAGCGTTACCCACCTGAGACGCAACATTCGACGTCACGTCGCGGGCAGTTTTCACTGCATCGGTGCCCGCCTGCGAAACGAATTCCGCGACCGTGTCCTTGAGAGTGTTCAAGTCCTCGCGCAGCGATTGTAGATCGGTCGTGTCCATGCCTCATTCCTTTGTCCTGGTACCAGCTTCTCAACGCTGGTTTGTGGTTTCCGTTCCAGGGATGAGCGACGATGCTCCGAACGAAAATATTATGCGTGAGCCAGCAGCTTGAGGCCCGCGGGCTTTATGCTGGTCGAGGCGCGATGCATCGAGCCGCTTAATGGATTCTTTGCGGGCTCACCGCCGAGACTGCGAACCTGGGCTTCAAGTTCTGCCGCGCCCTCGGCGCAACGCCGCCCCGCGACCGCGAATAGCGCCTCTCGAGATTAGGGCTATCAACGCTTTCGGCACATGTGCGCAATCCTTGTTCTCCATCGCGACTTATTTCACGTAAATCGTTCAACGTCGCGATCACGTCATGATGGTCCATGGTTAAGTTCTTTTTTTGAGCTACCCTCTACGGCGCTTTGCGCCGGGGGATTTCCTTCCGGCGGGCTGCAATGCAGCCCAGCCGCCTTAGAAGTCCGAACGGCTCTAAAGTTCCCGGCGGCATACATTGCGTCTACCGGCGCGCGCGGTGTGGAACCGATGCGGGACGTGTGTTTAAACCAACCTGCGTGCAAGCAGAAGACGACAAAGGCAGAGAGAAGGGCGGCAAGGCCTCAGCGCGCTCCTTTGAGCGGAGTTGTCTGTGCCACGATGCCGGCCGATTCCGTGACACTCCTTTTCAGCAATGAAAATCCGGACTTCATGGACCTCTGCGATTAGGCGCAGATAGGGCGCGCCAAGATCGCAGGTGTCGCCGATTTCCAGGAAGCCCGCCGGCCGATTCCGTTCCAATAAAGATCTGACTCTTCGTCGGTTCGATCGCAAAACGGCTAGCATATGGCCGAAGCGGACTTGCCACTTCGGCCATACTTTTAGCGCCAAAAAAGAACCAGCAGAATTATAATTGGCAGAGGTATACCCAGAAGCCAAAGCAGTGCGCCGCGTCCTAGTCCCATTGCCATTCTCCTTCAAGCCTCATGTGTCGTGGCAAACACCCTCGCTGGATCTTGAGTTCCCTTCGCGCGAGAAAGTTTTTACGGAGGATTCCCCGCGGCCCACGGGCTCAAGGCGCGAAGATCGAGCCCGGCCAAACCTATCTTTGGCTGCGGGCGGCGCAGCGAGGGGGGGAGGCGCGACGGACGCCGCACTCGCGGAAATCCTTCCGCGAAAAATCGAAGGTCTTATGGCCTCAACCTATATTCCTCCTAATAGGGCAAGAATCACAACAACCACAAGGACCGTGCCGAGCACGCCACCAGGCGCATAACCCCACTCCGCACTGTAGGGCCAACTCGGCAATGCGCCAATGAGCAGCAAGATGAGTAAGACGATTACAATCGTGGAAAGCATTTCACATCTCCGTTGTTATTCCCGACGCGTTAATTGCGGTGAAGGAGCAAAGTTCCACGCTCGCGGAACGAGTTCACGAATCAACGCAATCATGGTGTCTGGAATTCACGGCGAAGCACGGCGCTTGCGGGTCGCCGCGGCCTTCTTGGCCGCGGCCCAACGCTCGGCCGCTGGCCGTCTGGCCGATGCTTGGCCGCCAAGCCGGCCGCCCTTTTGCGACGAGGCGTGAGATTCCGGTTGACCGCGGCCGGAGCCACTTTTCTTTCCGCCCCCGCTTTCCTTGTTCACTGTTGCCCAAGCTATGCGCTCGGCTTCTTTCTCGGGCATGCCACGCGATTCGTAACTTTCGGCGATGTGATCCGCTTTGCGTTCCTGTTTTCCGGTGTATTTCGATTTGTCGCCGCGAGGCATCACCACTCTCCCGTCCACCTAATTGCATGTTGAATCCGAGCGAGCCCCTCGAAGGCCGCAACGGGCAAGGGGAGGGTTAGCCCGATGCGGCCTTCGTCAGCGTGCACTCGAAGTGTGCACGCTCGGGTGCGTCTCGATTACTGCTTGTTCAGCCAGTCGTCGACACTCTTGCGCGCCGCGTCTTTGGTGATGCCGGCGCGTTCCTGGATCTTGCCTTCAAGCTGTTCGCGCTTGCCGGCAATTTTGTCGAGATCATCATCCGTAAGATGACCCCATTGCTCCTTGACCTTGCCTTTGAACTGCTTCCAGTTTCCTTCGATGCGATTCCAATCCATTGCAAACTCCTTTGGTTTCAAAGCCACGCCAACATTAGGCCGCAGCTTGCGCCCCTAACTTCCAAGGAGCGGAGATGGTTCCACCGTTGTCTTGGCGTAAGCAGCCGAACTTCAGGCTTTCACATTGGGCTGTTGGTTTTCTTATCATAGGCCGGGGCCGCCTTGAGGTCCTCTTCGGTTTGATTGAGAACCAGCCAATCCTTGCCGTCGCGCGATGCAACTTTTAGGTCCTTGAAAGGAACGGCCACGTCCTTCTTGCCAACGCCGAGAAAACCGCCGACACTGACGACCGCCGTCGTGACGTTCCCGCTACTATCCACGATGAGGTCGCTGACGACGCCAACCTTATTTTCGGCATTGTCGTAGACATCCGCCTTATAAATATCGGAGGCTAGCCAATGCATCGTCGAAAGCGATGATGGCGCGGCCACCGAGCGGCCGCTCGATGAATTCTTCATCGTTTCCGCCTGAGCGACTCCAAGGCTGCCGGCGAGCGCAAGGACCGAGGCGTACAAAACGAGCTTATTTGGCATGACGTTTTCCTTCTGTTTGAGCGCAATGATTTGCGCCGCTGGCAAACGTCTGTGCCGAATCCTGGTTCCTCGCGAAGAAGCTTTTTACGGACGATACCACGTTTCGGTCGGACGGGCTGCCGCAATGGGATGGCCGATACCCAACCGGTTTTCTTTTTTGATCACGAAATATTGACGGCGATTGCGCCGAGGGTTGCATCACTCGGATTCCCTACGCTCCCTGGGCCGAGATCGACCACACACCGCTCACCCCTGTGTCCGTCGTCAGAGTTTTTGGGACAGGGAGCGGCTTAAATAAGAGAGTCTCTGGCTCGTCTGGTTTGAAGCCCGCAGGCGACACGATTTGCAAGGAGGGCGGGAGCTTCAGCGCGTTGGGGTCGCTAGGCCTCGTTGGTGTCGCCCTTCGGGGAGATGAATTCAATCGTTGGGGAGGTCTCGTTGGCGTCGTCCTCGTCGTCCTCGCACAGGAAAATAATGTCAATGTCGGGTTGGCCGGAGCGTGGCGTTGTTCCGCCTCTGTCGGGGCCGGCGCGGAGGGAGGCGAACTCCTATGGCCGTAGCCTTTGGGGTCGTTGGCGCAGTTGGGCTTGCCGTTCTGCGGCGTTCCGCGCCTCCAGCGCCGCCAGTGCTCAGTTCCTTATGTGCCAGCTTCCGCACGCCGCAATTCACTCGCGCGCCGCCGCTATCACACGACCTGCAAAAGCAGCGCGACGAGTTCGCTTTGGCGATGCGTGTCCGTCTTGGCAAAGACGGATTTCAACTGATTGCGTGCCATCTCCCGTGAAATCTTCAATTCTCTCGCCGCGATTTCGGGAGAGGCGCCACGTGCGATGATGCAGGCGAGCTTCGCCTCCGCAGGCGTAAGGCGAAAGGTCTTGGCGAGGATCGCCGCGGGCGGCCCTGGTTTGGGCGCCAAGACATTTAACGTCAAAAGCGCGCACACTTCCTGCGCGGGCAGGCGCGCCGCGCCGTCGGAACGGCAAATCCGAATTGGAACCCTGAGAAATCGATTCCGTCACTCGGCGCTCTGGAAAAGTCGATGCCCGCGAAGGTTACGTGCACCCACTCATTAGCCGGATCGCGCCGCCATGCGTTCCAGGCGTCCTTGCCCTCTGCCGCGCGTGAGATGCCGCCAAAGGGACGCGATTCGACACGACCACAAGTCTACCGCTCGACCCGCCGGGGACGATCGCGGCCGGCTTGTACAGAAGTTCAAGGTGATCCATGGGCGCGATGACCCTATTCTGACCTTAACGCTTTTGCGCATAAGCGTACGATTGGTTGCGCTTGCGATCGGCGATCGGGTGTCCGTCTTCTGCAACGCTCCAAGCAGCGCATAATGTAATCGGTGGGCGCTAGCTCCTAGCCGATGATACCTATGAGCACTTCGGCAAGCGCTGTGGGCACCTCGTGAGGGAGACGGGTTGAGGGCCATTTCCGTTAGGCTGAAGAGGTGAATACCTGTTGGGGAAAAGCGGTCTAAGAACATCAATGTGATCCTTGGGCCATGCGGAGGGAACACTTAGGCAGGATCGCCGTTCCTCCAACTGACGATCAAATGCCAGTTGGAGACAAGCATGGCCGAGACCAGTAAATCGACGACCAAAGAAAAAGCCGCGAAAACGAAAAAAGAATCGCATAAAGAGCAGGAGAAACTTCTCAATCGCGAACTTGAGGATTCATTTCCGGCGAGCGACCCTCCTTCCTTGACCCAGCCGACCACGGAAATGGGGGGTCCGGATCGTAAGCGCCACAAAGCGAAGTAAAGCCGGAGCCTAAACCGATCCCGGCGCGGCCTTCACTACGGCTGCCCTTTTGGATAAGCGCGCGTCAAATCCGCAAGGTGCGCCTCGCAAGCGTCGCGTTGCGGGCGCTGTGGGGGATAGTTCAACGGTAGAACAGCGGACTCTTCTCTATTCGGGCGGTGGTGGTCAAGCGCTTTCAGGCTAACAACTCCAATTTTTGTCGCTCGCGGGCCCGCGCTTCTCTTCGGGATCAGCCGCTGGCTCTCCCAGCATGGGATCAGCAGGAAGA
>PEFW01000098.1 GCA_002890675.1 Candidatus Methylaffinis lahnbergensis | reverse complement strand
AGACCGTCGCCCTTGTTGTAGTGGTCGATGACATCCCAGAGCGTCTCTTGCAAGCCGTCGTGAAAATATGGTCCTGTCACCAAGACGTTGCGCAGGTCCGGTGTCTTGAAGGCGGCAATGTCGGCCTCTTTATTGCAGCGGCCATGCGTGTTGAAAAGCTCCCAGCCGCGCTTTGCCGAATCATTGATGGCATTCTTCTCGCCCGCAATGAAGTGATCGAACGGCGAATCGAACAATATCTGCGTCCGTTCGTAGGATGCGATTGCGCGCACCAAATCGGGGCCATTGGGCGGGCGCCCGAAGACCTGCTGAAAGGCCTCCTTGTACTCGTCGACCGCCGCGATCTTGGCCACGGCGGCATCCATGCTGGGCTGGCCCATTTCATGCGGATTGACGATTGGCAATGCCGCTTGCTCCTCGAGGGTCTTGACCCGGCCGTCCCAGAACTGGGTCTTGTTGTAGCGTACGTTCAGGATGGTTGGTGCGTTGCGCTGGCCCACCCGGCCATTGATACCGATCGAAGTGGGCCTGCCGTCGGTGAAAGCGCGGGCCGGATCGTGACACGTACTGCACGCCACGGTCCCATCGGCCGATAAGCGGCCGTCAAAAAACAGTTTCTCGCCGAGGGTGATTTTGTCGGGCGTCTGCGGGTTGTCAGGCGGGATCGCCTGGCGAGTGAGTTCGGCTGGGAGGCCGACCTGTTCGAGCGATTTAGGCTGGCCCAACGGACCCGCTTCGGGAATGGGACGCGGTTGCTGGGTGGCCGGTTGCGCCGCTTCGTCCGGCGAACTTCTCGTCTCTGATCGCGCCTGTTTGCCTGGAGGCACACCGAAACTCAGTGCAGCGGCGGCTGTTGCTGCGATGAGCCCGATGCGCAATCGCCTTCGCTTTGCGGAGGCCCTTTTTGGTGGGTGGTCGGCGTGCCGCTTGAGACCGGTGAAACTGCGATAGCGGCCTCCCCTATGGACACCGCCGAAAAATGAATGAACATGATTGCGTAATGTCATCACGTATTCTCCATTCTCCTCCGCGCGACACCTGGGGCATCCTCGTGCCTCCTTCTGCTCGCGTTATCCAATCAAGTCACCGAGGACTTCGGAGCTGCCGATGCCAATGCCAGCAACTCA
Source organism: Candidatus Methylaffinis lahnbergensis (assembly GCA_002890675.1). Taxonomy (GTDB): domain Bacteria; phylum Pseudomonadota; class Alphaproteobacteria; order Rhizobiales; family Beijerinckiaceae; genus Methylocapsa; species Methylocapsa lahnbergensis. The sequence goes on along the minus strand of PEFW01000098.1, from coordinate 8,122 downwards.
AATCTTGCCGCGTCCTTAACCGGCATTCACCAGATAGCTGCCGGGTCGTTCGCCAATTTGCCCCGTCTCCGCGTGTTAGGCAATCCTGCGCCGTTGGCGCGGGCTGTCGATGAGAATGGAACGAGCCGGCGTCATGCCGAGCGTTGAAAATTGCCGAATTTTCCGTCATTGAGGCGCGCCTCTCCCTTGAGTTTGGCTCGGACGCGTAACGAACGCACGCTTTACGCGGTTGATGTGACTGGCGGCGGGCGAAGTTCGGCGATGAGCCGCAGAATGTCGGCGAATAGATTCCGTGGGATGGCGACTTCGGCCATCTGAAACGCGACATAGCGGCCATGGCTCACGATCTTCGCGCCGATCTTGATCAGCATTCGATCCGAAATAACATGCTGATTATGTTAGGTGAATCGCGGAACAGACGCTTGAAATTGTCACGTCATCCGGTGAATGCGGGATAATTCCAAGCGACCATGCCGCGCCGACTGGTAATCCCCATGCCAATGTGGCTAACGGATCGCTCTGAACCATGACCCACGGACAAGGAGTGAAGCATTCCGCTGTTCGGGCACGAGATCATACGACCGCCTGGCCCAAAGCTACATAATCACATATTATTGAGAGCCCACAGAAAGCGAGGAACGGATCATTGGAATTTCCGTTACGGAAGGCACGCAAACGCCATTCCGCACGCAACGCGCCGAATGGATCTTCTCAGGAGAGCAAAGCATGAAGCGCAGCAACATCCTTCTCGCATTCGTGGCGGCTGGTGCACTCGTTGCAGGGGCCGCCTTCGCAAAGCAAAGCCGTAACGAGACGACGCCAAGGCACATGAATTCGAGCACGTTGATGGAGGCGCAAAAAAAGCTGAACCAAGAGGGCTTCGATGCTGGACGCGCTGATGGAAAGTGGGGAACAAAGACCGCGGAAGCCGTGAAAAGCTTCCAGGAGAAAAACAATCTTCCTGCGACCGGAAAACTTGACGAGCAAACCCTTGCGGATCTCGGGATTGGCACGCCATCCACCAATGGCAGGAGCGTCAGCAAGAAACAAAACTCGGAGCCCAGTAAGAGTTCCAGCATGAGCTCTGGCGGACAGCAGAACATGATGCATCAACAGAACATGATGGAGCAGGATCACTGCATGGATTGCTAAGGATTGAACAAAATGGGCGGACTCCAGTCGGAAGCGCGGGCCGGCCGGCGGCGAAGCTGGATACTTCGTCATTCGGCGATCGTGCGCGTGACGCATTGGATTAATTTTCTCTGCCTGGCAGTGCTGCTGATGAGCGGTCTGCAGATCTTCAACGCTCATTCGGCGCTCTATTGGGGCCAGGCGTCGGATTTCCCGCACCCTCTATTAGCGATGGACGCGCGTCCCGACCAGCAGGGCGCTTTGCGTGGCGTAACGACCGTCCTCGGCCACGATTTCGACACCACCGGCGTGCTCGGCCTTTCTTACGTCCTGGGCTTTGGCGAGCGGGAACGCGGCTTTCCCGCTTGGGCGACATTGCCTGGCATGCAGTGGCTGGCGATGGGCCGGCGCTGGCATTTCTTCTTCGCTTGGATCTTCATCATTAACGGGCTAGTGTATCTGACTAGCGGCCTCGCAAGCGGCCACTTCCGCCGCGATCTGTTGCCCACCGGCGAGCAGCTGCGTCACATCGGCGGCGCCATCTGGGACCACTTGCGGCTGCGCTTCCCCAAAGGGGAGGAGGCTCGTCGCTACAACGTGCTGCAGAAATTAGCTTACCTGGCGGTAGTGTTCCTGATCCTGCCGGCTATCGCTTTGGCCGGCATGACCATGTCCCCCAACCTCGACAGTATCGCTCCGCAGCTTGTGATCTTATTTGGCGGTCGTCAGTCGGCCCGTACGATTCACTTCCTCCTCGCGGCGGCACTGGTTACCTTCTTCCTGGTCCACGTGCTAATGGTCCTGTTATCCGGGGTTTGGAACAACATGCGTTCCATGACCAGCGGATGGTACCGCATCGAACATACGGAGGATGTCGATGACCGAACGGCTTGATCGGCGTGGCTTCGGGCTCCGCTTGACAGCGGGACTCGCCTCGCTGCTGCTCAGCGGCTGCGGCGACGAAGTATCAGAGCGCCCATGGGTTCGGCATCTGCTGGACAAGGCAGAGGATATGAACTACTGGCTGCAGCGGCAGCTGTTGCCTCACCACGCGCTCGCCCGTGAGTATGACGAGGCCGATCTGTCGCCCCAATTCAGGGCTAACGGCAGCACTGATCCAGAGGACGAGGACTATCGCCGCCTGGCCGCTAATGATTTCGCGGATTGGCGGCTGGAAGTCGCCGGACTCGTCGAGCGCCCCCAGCGCTTTTCACTGGCTGACTTGCGCACCTTGCCTAGCCGTACCCAGATCACCCGTCATGACTGCGTCGAGGGCTGGAGCTGCATCGGCAAGTGGACCGGTACGCCGCTCGCGGCGCTGCTTCAGCGTGTGGGCGTCCGGCCCGAGGCGCGTTTCGTGATGTTCCACTGCGCCGACACCATTAGCGTAGACCGGTATTACGAGAGCATCGGCCTCGGCGACGCCTTTCACCCCCAAACGATTCTCGCCTACGACATGAACGGCGCACCGCTGTCTGTCGCCCATGGTGCGCCGCTGCGCGTCAGGGTAGAGCGCCAGCTCGGCTATAAGATGGCCAAATATGTAATGGCGATCGAACTCGTCGAGAGCTTTTCGCACATCGGCCGTGGCCATGGCGGCTTTTGGGAGGATCGTGGCTATGAATGGTATGCGGGGATTTGAGGCCCCGCAATGCAGCCTGCCACCGGGCCTATGCCTGCGGTGTAGCGGGACGCGAGGTGTTGGTTCGAGCCTGGAACATATTGGCCCTGCTTGATCTCGCTGTCGCAGAAGTACTCGTTTGACGCGCCGAACGAACTGATCACCGCATACCCGCTCGTCTTGGTGCCAGTGTTTGGCGTTGTCGCTCGCCGTGCCCGATTAGCGCGTAGGCCATCGGTTACGAAAAATATCGGAGCGCAGACCCTTAGCCCCGAGTTTCTCTATTTCAATATAGAAAAGCGCACGAGATAGATTGCCGAACTCGCTGCGATCTTAGCAACCGGATGTCCGCTTATGGCGCAAATGCGACCTCAATTGATGTCCGCTGCCCCGGTGCTCCTGGAGCACGAGCGGACATGCCGCTGCATTGTTGCTCCTTGAAACTGGTATCGCCGCGATGGGATTGTCTGGCTGGCGCCGCCGCCCTTTAGTAGCAGATATCCTTGGCGCTGGCTCAACCAAGCCTGCTCATCCGATATAGCCAGCGAATCCAAGTCTTGCGGCGTCGCGAGTGCGTCGTCCACCCAATCCCGGAGTAACGGACCGCCGTTTATGACATCAGCGGCCGGGACGCCGGCACGGCGCCAGAGATCGTCGACCGAGGAGGCCTACTGTGCATTCACCGAGGCTAATCGCTCTTCGGCGTGCGAAGGGGCTTCAAGGCGCCACCCCAGTCGATGACCTGATCGAGCATGCCGGGGAACCGTCGGCTCCAGATGGGGACCCGGCTTGAAGGTCGTGAAATTCTCGAAATCGGTGAAGAGGGAGAGGCCGACCTGCGCCCGCACGTCGGCGAGCTCGACGTTGCTGACCACCTGGCGGAGTATTTCCACAGAACGCGCCCCGCCATTGCCGCCATAGCCGACGAATCCGACGGCCTTGTTGTTCCATTCGCGGTGCAGGAAGTCGATCGCATTCTTGAGCGCGGCGGACGGCCCATGATTGTACTCGGGCGTCACGAAGACGAAGGCGTCGAACTGCTCGATCTTTGCAGCCCAGGCCTTGGTGTGCGGCTGGCTGTACTGACCCATGGCTGCCGGGACCGGCTCATCGAGCAGGGGCAGATTGAAATCCTTTATGTCCACGATTTCGAACGCTGCATCGCTCCGCTTGCTCGCGATGTCATAGACCCAGCGCGCGACGACCTCCGTCTTTCGACCCGGCCGCGTGCTTCCAATGATGATGGCGACTTTCAGCATGAGTCAGGTTCCTTTTCGCGAGGGAGCCGAACGATGTCGTATCGTCGCCGAAATAGCGTGAAGCGAGCTCGCGGCTAGCCTCATAGGCCGCGACGTGAATACGCGCCGAAGTTTGAGCCCACGTCGGACAGTCATCATTACGCTGATTTCACGAAGAAAACTGGCATCGCCCTAGCCGCCGTCACCACCAAGGCCCCGCGGTGGCACCATCGCCAGTGGGGCAGGATCCCGGATGGGGCCAACCGGCCCTTATCTCGGCACGGGGACAATGACGCTCCATTCGCACCGGAAGTCCACTCCTTTCTGCGATGAAAATTAAGCGCCAACCGCCCCAGCGTTTGCGGTCAAGCCTAATCCGCGCGCCCCAGATCTCTGACCGCCAGGCAAAAAGCGACGCTTTCGAACGCCCGTGACGGGCGTTCGATCAAATTGCCGTTTCGCGGCAAGCTGCAACCAGTCCGAATGCTTTAAAGTTGATCCCGCGCGAGGCCGTAGACACTCGACTTCGTCAAATGGACCGCTAGGTACGCTCCAAGATCTCAGTGGGTCGATCCTCGCGATGGACGACAAGCGGCCCGAAAGCCTACGTCACCGGCATGAGTTCGATCGCGTTGACGTTGACGCGCGGCGGCAGCGTTGCGATCCAATGGATCGTCTCGGCGATGTCCTCCGGCGTCAGCGCGTCCGCCCCTCGGAGAGCTTGGCCGCCTTTGCCCGGTCGCCTCGAAATCGCGCCGTGGAGAATTCCGTGCCTCCGACAAGACCAGGCTCAACATCGGTGATCCGGACCTTGGTCCCGAGCAAGTCGGCGCGCAGATTGAGCGAGAACTGTGGGACGAATGCTTTGGTCGCCCCATATAGGTTGCCGCCGGGATAGGGGTAGGTCGCAGCCGTCGAGCCGAGGTTTATGATGAGCCCGCGATTGCGGGCGACCATACCTGGCAGGACGGCGCGGGTGACATACATCAGGCCCTTGACGTTAGTATCGACCATCGCATTTCAGGCGTCGAGATCAGCATTCTGGGCGGGGTCGAAACCGGCCGCAAGGCCTGCGTTGTTGACGAGCAGGTCGAGTTCAGCAAAGTCCGGCGGCAAGCTTCCGATCGCTGCTTCGACCGCGGTTCGATCCCGGACGTCAAGTACGACGGGATGTATGCGAATCAATCCGAACTCATTCGCAAGGGCCTCGAGCCGGTTGTTCCGGCGACCGCGAACCGGACCGCGCCCGAGATCGAGGCGCGGATCGTTGAATTTTCGCTGGAGCAGCCGGCCTTCGCCAGATCCGATCTCGGCTCGCACCGTATTGACCCGAGCAATCTTTCGCCGACGCGTGCGCATTTCCAACTCGCTGCGCTCGCTGTCCGCGAGTATGATCTTCACCGCTGGACCGCGCGCCATCTCCACCTCCGAATCAAGAAGACAGGGAGAGGGAATCACGACCCAATGGTTATGACTAGGAATTTCTGAGACGGGACACTGGGCCGAATTGTCAGAGGGCGAGAAAAACGATCGCAGCCGTTATCGAGAGAACGATTATGGACAGCACGACGTCAGCCATGAATTCCCCTTTAACGGTGAACCCAAGGTAGAGTCTGTGCTGAATTGCTCACAACTGGTTGGGCCTACGTCGAGTCACGGCGAGAAGAGTGGCAATCGTCTTCGCCTCGTGTTCTGTCGTCTCGGTCATGCGGTTGGCCGCGCGTCCGGTCGGCGCGCGACCTGAGCAATCGTCCTCCCTGACCCGCCGTCTACCCTGACACGATGGCGCCGGTTTCTCGCGCCGCACGCGATGGCGAGCGCGAGCTTACTATGATGCGCCGCAACCACGAATTGCAAGAAAGCTGGAGTCAAGCCAACGCTTTTTTTTGCAAATACGATTACTCGATCGCGTCCGCTTATCCGTGCGCCACAATGCGATCAGCGTTGTTGACGCACGAGCGCCAGAAGATCACGAATGTTGGGGATCGCAAAGGAGGGAGCACAGTTCAGGCGCGCTTGCAGCCTTGCGCAATTTCGTCGCGAATTCTATGTCTCGCATGTGCCGGGAGATGGTGGCGAGCGCGGCGAGGTGCTCGCCTTGGGCCGTCGCCGGAATCAGGAGGAGAAAAACGAGATCCACGGGTTTAGCATCGACCGAGTCGAAATGGACCGGCCGCTTGAGCCGCGCGAACATACCGAAGAAACGATCGAGTCCTTCGATACGGGCGTGCGGCAGGGCAAACCCTTCGCCAAGTCCGGTGGAACCCAGTTCCTCGCGGGCCCGCAAGGCAGTGAAGATTGCCTCCCGATCGAGGTTGAGCAACGCCGCGGCCCGAGAGGCGAGATCGAGGAGCAATTGCTCCTTGTTGTTCGCGCGGGCACCGAAAACAACGCGGCTCGGATCGACAAGGCTGGCGAGATCCATGGCTGTCCCCCTGCAAGGATTTCGAGGCTGATTTAGCGGTTTTTCGGCGGAGTGGGAATGGTCGCGTGGGAGTTAGTCCGGCTCGCGCAGCCGGTAACCGACGCCGGTTTCGGTGAGAATATGGGAAGGCCGCTCAGCGTCCGCCTCGATCTTTTGTCGCAACGAGCGCACATAGATGCGCAAATATTGCACGTCCGAGTTGTTTCCCCAAATCTCCCGTAGCATGAAACGATGGGTCAGGACCTTGCCCGCATGCGTCACCATGAGACGTAGAACCTCGTATTCGCGCGGCGAAAGTTTGACTTCGCTGCCACGCACGGTCACGATCCGGCGCACCAGATCGACGCTAAGATCGCCGGCATGGAACAATGGCTTTTCACCTTCCTGCTGCAGGCGATGGCGCTGCGCCGCGCGGATGCGCGCCAGAAGCTCATCGACCCCGAAGGGCTTGGTCACGTAATCGTCGGCGCCGCGATCGAGCGCTTCGACCTTGGCGCTTTCCTTTTCCCGGCTCGAAAGAATGATGATCGGTAGAGCCGCGCCGCTTTCCCTTATGCGTTTGACCACGTCGAGACCATCCATGTCCGGCAGACCGAGGTCGAGGACGAGGAGGTCGACGGCGCCTCTGCGAACCATGTCGAGCGCGGTGAGCGCATCGCCCGCGGTGGAGACGAGATAGCCCTGGCTTTCCAGACTCGCGCTCAGAAAGCGAACGATCGCCGGTTCGTCGTCGACAACCAGAATGCGAAGCGGTCCTGCCCGAGGTGTCATGGCAGGGTCGCGGGCGGCGGCGCCACACTGGACGTCGGAAGGGTGATCGTAAAAACCGCCCCTTTCCGGCCTGCCCGGTTCGCAACGGTAAGCCTTCCTCCAATGGCCTCGACGAAACCGCGGCAGATCGCAAGACCCAGTCCCGTGCCCGCGCGCTGGCGGTCGGCGCGGCGGACCCGGTAGAACTTGTCGAAAACCCTCTCGAGATCGGCTTCCGGAATTCCGTCGCCTTCATCGAGAACGCGAACGGCCACAAAACCATTCTCCTGCGCTGCCGCGACTTCGATGCGCGAACCTTCCGGCGCGTATTTTGCCGCATTGTCGAGAAGATTGAAAATCACCTGCTCCAGCAGCACCATATCGGCCTCGACCATCGGCAAATTAGGTTCAAGAGCAATTTCGACTTGGTGGTTTTGCAGGATCTTGGCGGCTCTTTGGACGGTCGCGCCGATGATGTCGGAGAGGTCGACCGGTCCGTTCTGGGGGGTAAGGGCGCCTGACTCCAGCCGCGTCATGTCGAGGAGATTGCCAATGAACCGGTTAAGCCGTTCCGCCTCCTCTTGAATGGTGCGCAAGAGGCTCGTTTGAACGGTTCTATCGAACTCGCATCCATGGCTTATCAAACTTGTCGCGGAACCGAGAATAGACGCAAGGGGTGTGCGCAAATCATGCGAAATCGAGGTAAGCAATGCCGAGCGCAGGCGGTCGGTTTCCACCGCGAGACGGGCACGGTCGATTTCGGCCGCGAGGTTCACGCGATCGATCGCGAGAGCCGCCTGGTCCGACAAGGCGTCGAGGAGGCGGGATTCTTCCGGCGTCAGCAGAAGCCCCGGCTTGTCGCTATCGATCCCAACGACACCCACCGCGCCACGCCCGGTGCGCAACGGCATGAAGCGGCGTTTCGCGCCGGGCAGCGTATCGGCGCCGCGCCCGGTC
>PEFW01000097.1 GCA_002890675.1 Candidatus Methylaffinis lahnbergensis | reverse complement strand
AGCCGCGATCAACCGCTTCCTCGAAGAGTACAATCAACAGTCCAAACCCTTCGCTTGGACCGCCGATCCAAACAAAATCATCGCCGCTGTCAAACGAGGGCACCAAGTGTTAGATTCGATCCACTAGTCGCGCCCTATCGAAGGGGCACGGGCGGCCCATATCGTTCCGTCCTATCCGCCGGAGCCCGTGGGCTCAGGCTTGATTGCGGCCTCGAGCGCGGCCACCCTTTGGCTCAGCTTTTTGTTGTCGTCGCGGGCCTTCGCGGCCATCTGCTTAACCGCCTCGAATTCCTCGCGGGTGACGACATCCATCGTCGCGAGAAGACGTTCGAGCTGACTTTTCATTGCCGTTTCGGCCTCGCGGCGGACGCCTTGCGCTACCTCGGAGGCATCCGTCACGAGACGCGCGAAATCGTCGAACACCCGATTTTGTGACATGACCCACTCCAGCCTTTGCCCGCTTGTAGCACGGAGCATTGCCGCGGCCAATAATTTATGTGACCCTGCGCCTCGGCGCGCCTTTGGCCAAAAATGATCGTGTTCCTCGGTTGCGGGGGATGCGGGACATCGGACCACTCTCACCCCGCCTGGTCTTGCAGGCGGGCGAGGCTTTCCTCCCGGCCGAGCACTTCCAAAACATCGAAAATTCCCGGCGACGCCGCCCGCCCGGTGAGCGCTGCGCGCAGCGGCTGCGCGGCGTCGCCGAGCTTGATTGCGGCGTCAGAGCTATATCCGCGCACGGCCGCCTCAATGCTGGCGGCGTTCCAATCCGCGAGCGCCGCCAACCGCGGGATCATTCTCGCGATATGCGCCCGTCCTCCCGCGTCAAGGATGCTCGCGGCCTTGGTGTCGAGGACAAGCGGCCTCTCCGCGAACAGAAATTTTGCGCCATCCAAGAGTTCGATCAGAGTCTTCGCGCGCTCCTTGAGACCCGGCATGGCCGCGTGGAGTTTGGCCCGCAAGGAATCATCAAATTTGCTTAGCGCGCCGGCGCCTCCAGGCAGATAGGGCAGAGCGGATTCCAGCGCGGCAACGAGTTCCTCATCCCCGCTTGCGTGGATATAATGCCCGTTCATGCTTTCGAGCTTCGCTAAGTCGAAGCGGGCGGGCGCGCGTCCAACATGCGCGAGATCGAAAGCCTCGATCATCTCCCGGGTTGAAAAAAATTCCTTGTCGCCTTGGCTCCATCCGAGCCGCACCAGATAATTGCGCAGCGCCTCGGACAGATAGCCCATGGCGCGATAGGCATCGACGCCAAGCGCGCCATGGCGCTTCGATAATTTGGCCCCGTCGGCGCCATGGATGAGCGGAATATGCGCCATGACCGGGGCGCTCCAGCCGAGCGCCTGATAAATCTGCATCTGGCGCGCCGCGTTGGTGAGATGATCGTCGCCGCGAATGATATGGGTGACGCCCATGTCATGATCGTCCACCACCACGGCGAGCATATAGGTCGGCGTGCCGTCGGAGCGCAGAAGAACGAGGTCGTCGAGATCCCTGTTGGCCCAGGCGACCCGGCCCTGAACTTTGTCGTCGAGAACCGTTTCGCCCTCCCGGGCAGCCTTGAGCCGGACGACAGGTTTTACGCTTGACGGCGCTTCCGAGGCGGGGCGGTCGCGCCAGCGCCCGTCATAGCGCGGCGGCCGTCTTTCTGCTCGCGCTTTCGCACGCATCTCGTCGAGCTCTTGCGGCGTTGCGTAGCAATAATAGGCATGGCCTGACGCGAGCAGGTTTTCGGCCACCTCGCGGTGACGCGCCGCGCGCTGGAACTGATAGATGACATCGCCGTCCCAAGCGAGCCCGAGCCAGGAAAGCCCGTCGAGAATGGCGGCAATCGCCGCGTCGGTCGAGCGCTCGCGGTCGGTGTCCTCGATCCGCAGCAGCATCTTGCCGCCCGCGTGGTGCGCATAGAGCCAGTTGAACAGCGCCGTGCGGGCGCCGCCGATATGCAGAAAACCCGTAGGCGACGGCGCGAAGCGGGTGATCACCGTGTCTGGCATGGGGCGTAGTCCTGCCGGATCGAGACCGCTGCAATTCGTGTGAGAGCGGTTATTGGCCGGCGTGGCGCCCCGTGTAACACGAAAAAGCCGAAACAAAAGTGGCAGGGGTCGCAAGAAAACTCTGCTCGAAACCAGCCCGCGTTCGCGCGCAATCGCACCAAAATGTTTCACGTGAACTTTTTGGTCCAGTTGGCGGGGAAGATAAACCTACGCTTGCGTGCCCTTAAGGCTCTATGCCCTGCCCGTAATCTCTGGCAGGCAAACCACGTGCGACAGCCGCGTGACTCTTTTCCTCCGCGCGGCGGCGTCCACACCAAGGGATTGTTACTTCGTAAAAAACTCGGACAAGCTCCGCCTGGCGGTGGGTGCCAGTCTTTCCCAAAATATTTGTGAGATGGTACCGCGCCGTGGATCGGGCAATATTCAGGTAGGACGCTGCCTTCGTGAGGCCTCTTCCCGAGACCAGTTGGGAGACGACGCGCGCTTCCGCCGAAGTCAAGCCAAAGAGATCCGCAAAGACATTTATTCGATCGGCGATCCCTCGCTGGCAATCGACCATGATAAGGCCAGCGACAGGGTATTCCTTGCCGGGAGGAACAACAGCGGTACGGGGGCAAAGAGGCACGACATGCACGACGAGCGACGCCACTCCATCTTCATCGCGAAAAATGAGCGACCCTCCGTGCGCTGATTCATCTGGCTGTCGCGAAGCGGCAGTTATAAGCGATTGTAATTTTCTTGAAGTCGTAAAATCCGCGGCACTGATGCAATTGCGTTCGCAGTACAGGCCGTTGCTAGCGCGCATGAGAGTGTCAGCCGCGTCATTTACATAAACAATACGCCGATCTGCCGTGGCGAGAATCAAACCAAAGCCAGCACGTGCCATCACGCTTCCCAGCAATTCAGAAAGCGTCCTGTCCTCGCTAAGGAGATCGCGGACAAGAAAGGCACATTCGATATGGGACGCGATCATTTGCATTCGTTCGACTCCGACGAAAGCAATGCAAGGATATCTCACGACATTCCCTGGCGGTCCGGGGAAAGCATTCCGGACGGGCTCGATCTTGTCTTTCTGGCTGCGGAGTGGCCCGATTTGATCCCCGGAGTCCATTTCGATTGAAGGGGATGCTAGTCGTCCATTGCGGCCGTCGCCTCATCAGTTTTGATGAGGCGCGCAGGTTTTTTGCGATTATTTGAAATGAGGCCGCGTTAGATCGGGCTCATCAGCCGCGTCGAGGAAATCGCGGTAAGAAGCGCGACGATGTCGACCTGGCGGTTGCAGCCGGTTTTTTCCAAAACGCCGCGGACGTGGGTGCGGATTGTGTTCGCGGAAGTGCCGCGATCGGTGGCAATGTCTTCCACCGGTTTTCCGGAGGCGAGACTACGGGCGACGCGCGCCTCGGCGGGCGTGAGATCAAACAAGGATTGCACCAATTCGACGGGGAGCGCTTGCGGCAGGGTCACAGGAGTCAAGACGAACGCTGCGGCGCAACGGACAAAAATGTCGCGCGCCGACAAGCGAATGGGAACGAAATGTGCGACCATCATCGCCTTGGCGCCGGCGTCGCGGACCGGGAAGGAGCGCACGCTGGAGGCGCCCGCCACTTCAATTGCCGCAATCGCGTCCCGCAACAAGTTATCGGCGGCTCGGTCCTTCAGCGACACGCGATCCTGTGACCGCCACTATACATAGCCGGTGAGCGCTTCGATCAAAGGGTTGGCGGTGAGGACCTTGCCTTGCTCATTGAGAACCAGCGCGGGCAGGCCCATAACGGCGAGCGTTTCGCTGGCGATGCGCGCCCGCTCCAACTGCAAGCGCGCCGAAAGGAATGCGCTGCGGGCGAGCTGAGGACGCAGTTCATCGAGTTTCTGGACGACGGCGCGAAGCGGGTGATCACCGTGTCTGGCATGGGGCGTAGTCCTGCGGATCGAGACCGCTGCAATTCGTGTGAGAGCGGTTATTGGCCGGCGTGGCGCCCCGTGTAACACGAAAAAGCCGAGACTACCCCCGACGGAAGAGACTCGCTCGTGTGCGTTGCGAGGTGCGCTTTATTAACCGTCTCTTCCGTCTCGCCGCACCGCAAGGCGCCAACGCAACAGCGCCAATAATGGGTTACTGTTCGAACTTCGAGCCATCCTCGAAAAGGATCACCTTGGGGATGAAGGCAACGGTTAACTTGCTAATGTCGGCGCCGGCGCCACTAATGGCATTCTGGGCTTTGGTCTCGAACATAATGGGCCATTCGCCAGCTTCTTTGACTGCTTTGCCTGGAAGAATGGTTTCGGCGTTCTCAATGTTGAGATGGACCAGATCGTCGCCGAAGGTATCATAGATAACGATGGTTCCTTTGGTCGCCTTGATGGCCTTTTTCTCATCGTTCTTCAACATCACGACCAATGAGACATGTGAATCTGGCATGAATTGATTAGAGCCACGCCCGATATGTTTCACTACAATAGATACGGGGCTTTTCTCTTGGACTGGAGTAGGTTTACTAAGAACCGCCATGGGAGGGGCTGCTGGCGCAGCCGCAGGAACAGCGGCAGCAGCGGCAGCAGCGGCAACGGGCGCAGGAGCGGCGATCGGAGCTGGGGCCGTCGTAGCCACCACCGTAGGCGCGTGGCGCGTTTCATCAATCGTCTTGCTCACATAATACATCGACCAGATAAAAGTGCCAATGAACATTAAAACTATAAGGGTGATAATGCCCCTTGCGAATTTATAGACATCCATCAAGATTTTCCAAAAGTATTTCATTTCATTTCTCCTTTGATTGATGTTTGCGAGCGCCCGCCACTAAAGGACCTCATCATGTGCGGACCGTCGAACGTGCAAAAATCAGGTGCAAAACAGACAGCAGGTTATCTTCAAAACCGACCCCCTACTGCTTTTCGCCCGCAACACACCTAATGACAAATGAATAGTTTTGCAATTCCATAATTGATAAGTGTTTTAACATGCGTCCATGGCGGGAGTGTCGCAAACAGCATTCGCCTCTGGGCGTCTGGCAAAGCTGGCGGCTTTGCTATCAAGCTTGCGCCGCTTTGGGGGGTTTTCGGGCGGGCCTTCGAGACGGAAGTGGCGCTTCGGCGGCCGTTTCTCTGGCTGCCGGTCGCGGCAGGCACCGGGGTCGTCCTTTATCTTTACGCCGATCGCGAGCCGTCCCTTTGGCTGATCGCGCCCGCGGCAATGGCTTTCGGCCTCCTCGCTTATTTTGCGCGGGCTAACCGTCTCGCCTTTTGTTTTCTTTGCGGGTTCTGCGCTCTCTTCGCGGGAGAACTGTCGGCAGCATTGCGGACGGCGCGGGTCGCGGCGCCCGTCCTCGACAAGATCAGGATCGTAGCGCTCCAAGGTTTTATCGAGGAGATGGACTTTCGCCGGAATGGCGCGCGCTTTCTGTTGCGGGTTCATTCCGCCGAAGGGCTCGCGTCTGATGAGACGCCGTTCCGGGTAAGGCTTACGATGCGCCGGACGCCGCCTTTCGAGGCCGGCACCTATGTGAGCCTCAAGGCGCGGCTGCTGCCGCCCGCGCGCGCGAGCCTTCCCGGCGGCTATGATTTTGCCCGCGACGCCTGGTTCGCGCGGCTCGGCGCGGTCGGCAATGTGTTGGGGCGTATCGAAGTTGTGGCGGCGCCCGAATCGCCCGGACTCGCGGCCTCGGCGATGATGGCGATCGATCGCGGCCGCAATTCGCTGGCGCGCCGCATCGACACAATCGTTGGCGGCGACGCGGGGGCCATCGCGGCGGCCATGGTCACGGGCAAGCGCGACCTCTTGTCCAATGAGGCCAAGGAGACCATCCGCGAGGCCGGAATCTTTCATATCATCACGATCTCCGGCATCCAAATGACGCTTGTCGCGGCGATCTTTTTCGTGGGCGTCCGCCGTCTTTTGGCTTTGAGCCAGACGCTCGCGCTTTCCTATCCGATCAAGAAATGGGCCGCTCTCTTCGCGATCGCGGGCGCTATCTTTTACGATATCGCGACCGGCTCGCGGGTAGGCACCGAGCGCGCCTTGTTCATGACTCTGATCATGCTGACTTCCGTTCTGCTCGACCGGCAGGCATTGACCATGCGCAATCTCGCGATCGCCGCGGCGCTTGTCATTTTGATCCAGCCGGAAGCGATCATGGGCGCGAGCTTCCAACTTTCGTTTGCGGCGGTGGCGGCGCTGGTTGCCGTCTATGAAGCGCGCATGACGGCGGCCGAGGCAGGCCGCGAGGAAACCTTTCGCTTGAGCGCACGCCCGGTCGAAGGCGAGCGCCGGCGCAGGGCGCTCGAAATCTTGACGCCGCATCTGCGGCGGGGACCTTTGGGACTGTTGTTCGCGACGTTTTGCGCGACCACGGCCACGGCCTCCTTCATGGCCTATAATTTCCACGAGCTCAGCCCTTATGTACTGATCGGCAATCCGCTGACCCTAACCGTGATCGAGATTTTCGCGGTGCCGGGCGCGCTTGCCGGGACTTTGCTTTATCCGCTCGGCCTCGATGTTTTTGTGTGGCGGTATATCGGCCTTGGCATCGACGGCGTCATGTGGGCCGCGCGCGGAATCGGAAGCTGGCCCGGATCGACGATCCACCTTCCCGCTTTCGCGCCCTGGGCGATTGTTTTTCTCAGTCTCGCGGTGCTTTCGTCGGTTTTGTGGCGGACCGCGATTTTGCACGCGACGGCGCTTCCGCTTGCCACGCTCGGCCTCCTCGGCGCGGCGGCTGGGCCTACTTTCGACATGGCGGTGGCGCCCGCGGGCGACGCCGTGGCGTTCCGCGCGGCGGATGGAAGGCTCGCGGTGATTGGCCGCGGCCGGAATTCGTTTTCGACCGAGCAATGACGCCGACGGGCGCCTGGCCTCCGAGGCCTTGACCAAAGCAAATTGTGACAAGCTCGGGTGCGTCGGCTATCTCGCCTCGGGGCGGACGGTGGCGCTTGTTCTCGACACGCCGGCTTTCGCCGAGGATTGCACCCGCGCGGATATTATCGTCACCCCGCGTTTCGCGCCGCTGGGCTGCGCCGCTGCCATCGTGATCGACCGCGAAAAGCTCAAGCAAACCGGCGCGCTCACGCTCGCTTTTGCCAAGGACGGTGTTGTGCAAATGCGCGCGGCCCGCGCGGCGGATGAGGACCGCCCCTGGTCGCCCGCGCCGAAGCGCGGCTGGGGCCGCGCTCCGCCGCTCGTGCCAGCCGCGAAAGACGGACAAAATCAAGATACCAGCGAGGAGCCGGAGCCCGGCGAACCGGAGAGTGATGATGCTTCGCCGTTGGACTAGCGGATCATACCAAGTCCAGTGTTTTCCGGACCGCGGCGCGTGATTTTATGCGCGGATCGGGTAGTATCTCAGTTTGAATTTCAGGAAGGAGCGCCCCGCCGTCCTCGCGCCATAGCCATGACAGAATACTTCTACCGCTATCGTCCGATCAAAGCCGTGCTCGATGAATTTCACGAGCTGGAAAATCAAGAAATCTATTTCAGCACGACGGACGAGTTCAACGATCCGATGGAGGGGTTTAAGGACCTCTTTTGGCGTGGCGACGAAATCGTCTGGCGCAATTTCCTCAAACACTACATCCTGTGCACCCTGCAAACTGCCAATTATTGCTTCATTGCTGCGGACCAGTTCGATCCAAATATCCTAAGAAACATCGTCTTTTGGGTCCCACAGGAACTGCCCGAGGCGCCCATCCGCGAAATCTACCAAAGAGTCTCCGCCGAATTCCTGGAGGAGCCGGCGGTAAAAACATTCCTATCGCTCATGGCCGCCAGAACGAGCCCGGTGCGGCGAAGGGAGCTGACAAGTTACCTGCGAGCTTTATCCGGCTTCGCACTGCTGATCGTCCTAAAGGAATATCGCGAACGCGGTTTGTTGCCACCCCTGGCGCCGGACTCCGCGCCGCCGCCGCGCGAAAAGCTAAGGAGCGACGCAACTGCAATGATGGAGGGCGTAACGAAAATCACGTCGGCCGAATACCCGCCCGAGCGGATATCCGAGGCATTGTTCGCCGCGAACGAGGCGACCGTCGCGCAAGTAATGCTCATAAACGAGTATAACCTTCCAGACCGCGACAAACAGATGCCGATGGTGTTTCTGTCGAGCCGTTTCCCGGTTGCCTATGTCGCCGCGCTCGACAGGCTTGTCCATCGCGATTGGTCTGTGGCGTGTTTCACGAAAACCGCGGAAAACCATTCCATGTGGAGCACCTACGCCAACGGGCATCGCGGTGTCTGCCTCATGTTCAAGACCACGCCGAACGAAACGGGCGTTCCCGCCCTCGTTATTGAGCGCGTTACAGGAGTAAGCGGCACAAAGGAGGCGACCACTTACATTTCAAGCGAAGTGAGCCATGAATTTAACGCTGTACGTTACATGGCGCAATATCCCGCTATCGACTTTTTCCGGTCGCTGGGCTCGATATCGGAAATGCATATGAACAACTTTTGGTATCGCGGCGATAACGGAGCCTTCAGTGAATGCCGGGATGCCGTGTACGCTGATCACGACGCCTGGCGCAAGGGCTATTGGCAAACCTTCGGCGAAAGCACCCTCTACAAAACACCGGAATGGGCTCACGAAGAAGAGTACCGGATCGTGGCGCACTCCGGTTTCGACATGAGCGATCCAATTAAACGAAAGCTAAAATACCGCTTTGAGGATTTGGCCGGGATCGTGTTTGGCGCTCGGACCGATATCGAAGATAAGCTAAAAATCATGCGGATCATTGATGCCAAGTGCGCAAGGGCGAGACGCAGCGACTTCAAGTTTTTTGAAGTCCGCTATCTGCACACAGAATCGCGATTCCAGCTCTTTGCACTCGATCTCCTGAAGATCCAATACAGCTAGCGCCATCGGGCCGCGCGAAGGGTTTGGAATCCCAGTAGCTAAAGACAATAGGCTTGATAGACAAGGGTTCGGCCCATGTCCGCTTTTGACGCACAGCGACCGGAAGCAGAAATTCAAACTGAGACATTACCATCAATCGTACCAAAATGCTTCACGTGAAACATTTTGGTATGATTGCCGGTCGGAGAAACATACCTTCGCAAGGCGTGGCGATGGTCTTTTGAGCAAAATCCTTTGCCCGGTTTGACAAGAGTCGGCTTGGCGGGCCTACCCGAAAGATCGGATGGAGCAGGGGCTCGCGCATGTTGAAAAACTCGGGAATTTCGAACGAGAGGAACGCCTAGATCATCGCACAATGTTGCTAAATCCGGCCCCTCCAGCTATTTACCGGTCCGAAGCGGAGGGCCAGGAATAATCATGCCCCGCAAGGCAATGGCCGCCTCTATTGCCGTCGCCGTCGTGTTGAGTGGCGCGGTGGCACTCTACAAGTTCGCGCTGCCGGGCCTCTCCAGCGCCCGGCCGCAGCCGCCGGAGATGGAAGTTGAGGTTGCCATGTGGCTGCTGCGCCATAGCGTGCCGGCCGCTGCT
>PEFW01000096.1 GCA_002890675.1 Candidatus Methylaffinis lahnbergensis | reverse complement strand
TTAGGGGCCGTAGTGGCTCAAATACCATTTTCTTCTCAAATCGTTAGGCAGCTTGCCGCCGTTAGCTGCAAGTATCACCATGATCTGTTTGTGAAGCCAGATATCCATCGAGGTGGAATTATTGGTATCGCCATCGTAGTGAAGCTCCTTTGCGAGTTCCTTACGCGCAAGGAGACTGCTGTCTACGGATAAGAGATTCATCAGATCGACGACGGAGTGTCTCCAATCGAGCTTCGGAGTGTCTCCAATCGAGCTTCTCAGTTTTTTGTCGCTCAAGGCGTCGAGCACTGCGGCGACATCCACTGATGGCCCCAGCGGCGCCGACGATGAAGTCGGAGCAGGGGCGGATGGCGCTGCGTTCGTCGTTCCGCTAGCTTGAGCAGAGGGCGCAGCCGGAGCAGCAGCGGCGGGCGAGGCTGGCGCCTTTCCCAATACTTTAGACATGATCGTCCCTAAGATGCTCATCGCACGCTCCCATATTTCTTGTCGAATAAAGGGGGAGTTCGCCTTCTCTGTCGCGTCCACGCCCAGCGGCCCGAGCAGGGCGTGCGACTTGTGTGGCTCATCACCCAGTCTTCCGGCCGCCGAAAAATACTGTTCTGCATTCGTTAATGCGCACCTCACCCGTGAGTTCCAGCCGAAGGGTCCCATCGGGCTGCCCTGTGGCGTTCTTGGGGCCCTTCCCTCCACCGGCATTACCCGGCTTCAACAGTTACATGACCCCGTCCGACTCTCGCTTGGACCGTCGCCCTGGAAGACGGCGTAGAGGTCGCTAGCCTCGTAATCCTTCGCCTTCGCGCACGCCTGCCGCAGACTTAAGATCAAACACATCCGTACCAAGCCCTACACGCCCAATACCACGGCAAAGCCGAACGCTTTATCCAAACGGCGCTGCGCGAATGGGCCTACGCAAGAGCTTATCAGACCTCCAGATCAAAGAGCCGCGGAGCTGCCGATTTGGACCATTATAATTGGCATCGCCCGCACGGCAGCCTAAAATCAAACCCGCCGATCAGCCGCCTCGGTCTCACCGGGGATAACCTATTGAGGCTCCACATCTAGAGGCCGGTCAAAGCGCGCCGTCAGCGCGCGCCCCATCGGACTGAGACAATGTTTCACTCTCAGCCCGCTTACGCAATACGTGAATCAGCTTGCACGAGACTATTCGCTCAGCGCCAGAAGGGGTGGGTTCGCCTAAAGGACTTCCATGATTTGCGTAGATTGTCATCTGCGATCACCGTGCCACGTTCGCACCATCCGAGAACGATGCCCGCGGCCTTCGCGGCCTGTGGACCGGCGGCCGCCTCGATATCCCACAGCAGATGTGGCGCGCTCGCTTCGTCGTTAAAGGCGCCGAGCCGCTCCTGAAGCTGGGCGACCGCTCGGACGTAAGGGCGGGCACCGCTGAAAAAAAAGCTGAAGAATTCCGCCGCGTAGCGAATATTCTTGAGTGCTACTCGGACTTCGTGTCGTTCCTCGGGCGGCTGCTGCGAAAGCCGCCGACCGCGTTTGAGAGCGCGCTTGTGAAGCCGCTCCAAAGTCTCGCCGGCGAAGACCTTGGCTGGCTCGGTCAGCCGCAACAATTCAGCACCTGACAGGGCGCTTCGCCAGGCTCGGCGCGCCAAAAAAGCGCGTAGCTTCAGAACAAATCGCGTCGTCGACGGATCCTCGATCACTTCTTGAGCGATCGCGTAAGCGGCCAAACGACGCTCTTCGGTCACGGTCAAAAGCGCTTCGAAGCCTTTGTCCCGCGCATAATGTGTGAGCGGACCGACTTCGACCAATGCTTTGAACGCGTCCCAATTCCGTGCCGGCCCGAGGACGGAAGCGACCTGCTTCGCCTCTGCCCGGAAGATTTCGAATTCGGGGAAGGGCAGAACACGGTT
The DNA here is from genome assembly GCA_002890675.1 of Candidatus Methylaffinis lahnbergensis. Lineage (GTDB taxonomy): Bacteria > Pseudomonadota > Alphaproteobacteria > Rhizobiales > Beijerinckiaceae > Methylocapsa > Methylocapsa lahnbergensis. The sequence goes on along the minus strand of PEFW01000096.1, from coordinate 8,211 downwards.
GACGAACGCCAGAGCCGTGCGCAAGCGTCGTAGAGCGACCCGCATTTGGTGGATCGATTCCCGGTCGTGCGTTTCCGTCAACGCCGGCCAATTCGCCACAAATTGCCCGAGAGCGTCGTTAATAACAATTTCGACTGCCTGATCGAGTGTCGCATCTGTGGGAAACTTCAAGGCTTCTGCCCGGACAGGCATTGGGTGGTCATCTGCCGCCAGCATGAAGCCGCGCTCGGCCTTGCTCATTATTTCAAGCCGCACAGGCAAAGCGTCCGCGAGGCGAACCGCCAAGTCATAGAGCGCCGCCTCTTCGCCGGCCTTCAGCTCCAGTTCGACTTCCGTCAACGGTTGTCGGCGATCGCCGACAACAATGAACCCCTCGTCGAAAGCCACTTCGAGTTGGGACCGTTCGAGATTGAGGCAACGCAGACGCCGTTTAATCTGCGTTTCAAACTTCTGCTCGAGCGGGTGTCCATCGATGACACGGTTTAGCTCGGCAGAAATCTCCTCGCCGAACAAGTTAATGTCGGGATCGGGGCGCGGCACGCGAACCTCCGTCTCGCGGCGGGAAAATGGTGCGTCCGCAAGCGGCGTTGCTCCCTTAAGACCCATAATGTGAGTGCTGCGTACCTTCCGTACCCGAAGAACCATTCGTTGTTTGCGAAGATCGCCTGCGGGCGTATCAAAATAGACGGTTCGTAGGGTTCGTCTCGGTGCATCCGTGGTTTCTGTCGCGAGCAACTCCGAGCGGAGCGCGAGCTTCAAGCCTGCCGCATCGGTCTTGAATTTAACTTCCAACTCGCGGCCCGTAGGCAGCTCGAGGAGTTCAACCCGAGGTATAGGCAGGGTAACCCTGGTTCTTGCCGCGCCGCACGACCGGTCCATTTTGGAAGCTCTTTTTAGGCGAATTCCACCAGGTGACGACCTTTGTGGAGCCCAAAGATTGCCGCAGTCGACGGATGATAGCAATGGCAACTTCCACGAAATATCAAGACGCAAATTTCTATCTTGCCCGTGCTTCCAATGTGCCGCCGTTTCAGGGACGTAACATTAGTTAGACGCAAGAGGGTATCGGGTGGTGTAAAAACGATAAATCTCAACCTTCATTCGGGCCAAACCGCTTGGACAGAGACCGTGCTCTACAACTTCTGCTTGCAGCCAAGCTGCAGCGACGGCGTCGGCCCCCTGGCCGGCCTGATTGCCGACAATAGCGGCGCGCTCTACGGCACAACCTCTGCCGGCGGGAGCAGCGGAAATGGGACGGTTTTCAAGCTGACGCCAGCTCAAGCTGACGCCGCTCGTCAAGGGCCAGGCCATCTGGAGAGAGACCGCGCTCCACAGTTTTGGTTTTGCTGGCAGCGGCGACGGCGGTGGGCCTTTCGCTGGCCTGATCGCCGACGAGCGGCTTACGCGGCGGCGACAACTTCACGCCACGTCTGCATGGCTGATGCCCTGAAAGCTCGGTGCGTTCTTGCTGAGGTAAGATGTCGCTGGACGTTGAAAGTATTGTGGGTTGCTGCATGCACTGAAAGGAATCTTTGCGCGGATCCAGCGCTCTTGAAACCTTGCATCTTTCCTCTCCCTTCGTCGCGTTGGCTGATGCGAATTCTCCGCTCGATTGTTGCGCCATCGACCGCGCTCATGGCGTCTTGCGATTCCAAGATCACTGGCTGCGGCAGCATAAGATTTCAAGTCATCTGTGACGAGCGTGTCTGGGACAAAGCAAAATTTCTTCAGCAACTTGCGCATGAGTTTCAGCGCAGCCCGCTTGTTCCTTCTGGTCTGGACCAGCACATCGAGGACCTCGCCCTCGGCATCCACGGCGCGCCAAAGATAGACCATGCGGCCATCGATTTTCAGATAGACTTCGTCTAGATCGTATGGGGCTTGGGTCGGCGGTTGCGTAGGTCCGCCGCGATCATTGGCCCGAAATGGTTCACCCATCGCCGGACGATCTCATAAGAGACCATGATGCCGCGCTCCGCCAATAAATCTTCGACATCGCGAAAGCTCATTGTGAACCGGAGATAGAGCCAGATCGCCTGCTGGATGATTTCAGGGGGGAACCGGTACCCTTTGTAGCTGATTTTCTTCATCCTCATTGGCTACCGAACCGCCAGCGAGGCCGCAAGTCCGAATCGCCGTGACAAAGCCCATTGATGAGGTAGCCCTGGTCCTGCTCTGGGAAGAAGCCGGTCGGGGTCCTCGAGAATTCGACGCCCGCAACGCCGATCACCCCCGCGTAGACCACGAGCACGATGGTAACGCCGCGCACGAGTCGACGGGTCAGGTTCCCGTAACCGAAAGAGGGCCGATCGAAGCCCCGGTTGAAGCGATCGAAAGCCCCGTGAAGCAGGCGTCGTGCCAAGCCGACGCCTGAGAGATCATGCGCGTGGTGCGCCTTGAAGAGCACGGCGCAAAGCGCCGGGCCCAGCGTCAGCGAGACGAAGCAGGAGATGACGGTCAGACATGGACACAACCTTCCCGACCAGCCTTCCAAAATTTCAACGCGTCTTCCCTGATGATGGCGCTTGCGCCCGTTATCTGGAGGCGATTCGCTTCGACTTGAGCGAGCGCGGCGGCGCTCTTGCGGATCAGAGCCGGGAAGGTGAACCGGACATAAAGCCAGATCGCCCGCTGGATAATCTCGGAAGGGAACCGGTAGCCGCTATAGCTGATCTTGGTCATCATCGATAGTTACGGCCGACGTTATAGAACGGCAAGCCCACCCACGACGTGACAAGGCCCTCGCCATCGTTTCCGACCTCCATCCGGCCGACAGCTTGAATCGAATTTTTCATGTAGAGAGGAATCCCCCATCGATTCAATCCAACATCATCCCGTTCTAAGAAGCTGAGCGAGCAGCCGCTTATTCAAGCAGTCCCCTTTGAGCCGATGCCAACGCATCCCAACGAAAGGCCAGCCTAGACGATGTGCGAACGCGGCAAAGGGATGATGAATCGACTCCCGCTCGCGCACAGCGCCGATTGCTCGTGCATGATTTCCCTGGCCAAATTCCATGGGAGGATCAGAACGTAATCCGGCCTCCTTTCAACAAGCGCTTCAACCGGAAGAACCGGGATTGCCGTTCCGGGTAGAAAAAGTCCCTGCTTGTTCGGGTTGCGATCGACCGTATAATCGATGAAATCCGTTTTGGCTCCAATGAAGTTGAGCAGCGTATTGCCTTTGGCGGGGGCGCCATAAGCCGCGATCGCATGACCCTTCTCCTTGAGATCGCACAAAAGGCTCAAGATGGCGCGTTTGGCCGAATAGGTTTTGTCCTTGAAACTCGCATATGTCGCGAGATCGTCGAGACCCGCCGCCTTTTCTTCCGCAATCAGATGCGCGATGGCATCGGCCTTGGGACGGTCCGAACCAGCCGGCGCTACAAACAGACGCAAAGAGCCGCCATGTGTGGAATGTTTCTCGACATCGAATGCTTCGAGCCCCTGCCTTTGCAGCAAGGGCAGCAGAGCTAAGAGGGAGAAATAGGAGTAATGCTCATGATAGATCGTGTCGAAATAAACATTTCGGATGAGCGGCAGCAGATGCGGGAATTCAAAGGTTGCGACACCCGACGGCTTCAAAAGAATCCGAAAGCCAGCCACGAAATCATTGAGGTCTGGAACGTGGGCGAGGACGTTGTTCGCGGGCATCAGGTCGGCGGATAATCCGTCTCCCACCATCGCTAGCGCGGTTTGGGCGCCGAAAAACGCCTCGCGGGTTTCGACACCCTGCGCGCGCGCGGCGGCGGCTACATTGGCCGAAGGCTCGACCCCCAGCGAGGGAATGCCGCGCGCGTTGAAATTGCGCAGCAGATAGCCGTCGTTGCTCGCGATCTCGACGACCCGGCTTGCGCCATCTAGGTGGAAGCGCTCGATCATGGCTGTGGCATAGGCACAGGCATGATCGAGCCAACTGTTCGAGAATGACGAGAAATAGATGTAGTCGGCATGAAAATGGGCATCGCGCGGGGGGGTGTCCTCGAGCTGCACCAATTTGCAATCAGCGCAGACCATCGCCCGCAGCGGATAGAAGAGTTCGGGCGAGGACAATTGCTCGACGGCGCGAAAAGCATTCGAAATCGGCTGGCCTCCAAGATCGACGAAGGATGTGGTGAGGGCGGCCCCGCAGGACCGGCAGGCTTTTCCGCTCATCCGTCTCGCTTCCTGATTGACACGCAATCCGGTGCGGTGTTTTGCGCGTCCATGTACGCATCGATCGCCTCGAGGCTGACGGCGCGCATGTCCTCGCCCCGGCGCCAGGCGAGGTACCATGCGGCCGTCGCCGCGAGGCCCTGACCGCCAGGAAAATGATCACGCCAGCCGAGAATTTCTCGCGCCTTCGTGGAGTCGACGTTCAAAGTGTTCGACTCATGCGGAGATTGCATCGGATCGAGGTCCCAGTCTGGTTTCGCGGCCAAAGCTTCGAGGATGGAACTCGCGATCGACGCGACGCTGACTTCATTGGCGGCGGGACCGAAATTCAGGCTGCGCTCATTCGTGGTCTTCGCGGCGAGCGCCTGAGCGTAACAGAAATAACCGGCGAGACAATCCAGCACATACTGCCAGGGCCGGATCGCGCTCGGATTCCGCAAGGCTGGCCGGCACCCACGGGCGACGGCGCGAATAATATCGGGAATCAGGCGGTCGTCCGAAAAGTCTCCGCCGCCGATGACGTTGCCGCCGCGCGCCGTTGCGACGGCGGCGCCGTCGCCGTCGAAATAGGCTTTTGCCATGGCCCCCGTGGCGATTTCGGCTGCCGCCTTGGAGGCGCCATAAGGTTCGTGGCCGCCGAGCCGAGCCGCCTCGGTGAACCAGGTTTTATCCTCCCGATTCTCGTAGACCTTGTCCGTCGTCACCACCACCGCGGCCAACAGACTCGGTGCACTTCGCAAACTCTCAAGCAAATGGACAGTGCCAAGGATATTGACCTCGAACGTCTCCACCGGACGCGTGATGGCGCGCCGCACGAGAGGCTGGGCCGCCATATGGAGGACAATCTCGGGATTGGCTTTCGCAACGACCGCCGCGATGCCTTCAAGATCGCGTATGTCGACCATCATCGAGGCAGCGTCCCGCGCAACCTCCGCCATAGTATAAAGATTAGGATCGGTTTCTGGCGGAAGGGCAAGCCCCGTAACCTGCGCGCCCATGCGGGCAAGCCACATTGCAGCCCACGCGCCTTTAAAACCGGTATGGCCGGTCAGAAGAACCCGGCGACCCGACCAAAACGCAGGTTCTATTTTCGTCAAGCCCAGACTCTCCACGGCGCGCGCCCGGAGCGCCATAGCTCTTCCAAGTAGTTTTTGTCGCGCAGCGTGTCCATCGCCTGCCAGAAGCCGGCATGGCGGTAGCCGACAAGCTGATGATCGCGCGCGAGGCCTTCGAGCGGCTCTCCTTCGAACGCCGTCATATCCTTGTCGATCCGGTCGAGAACGGACGGCTCTAGCACAAAGTAACCGCCGTTTATGTAGCCCTCCGACTCGGGCGGCTTTTCAAGAAACTTGCGCACGGCGCCGCCGTCCAGGTCGAGGGCGCCATAACGGCCGGGAGGAATGACTGCCGTCAGCGTGGCAGCGCGGCCATTGGCCTTATGAAAACGCAAAACGGCGGGAAGATCGAGATCGGCCAGCCCGTCGCCGTAGGTCATGCAGAAGGTCTCGCCATGGATCAGATAGCGGCTGGCGCGTTTCAGTCGTCCGCCGGTCAAGGTGTGCTCGCCGGTATCCGCGAGGGTGATGCGCCAGGGTTCAACCTCGGCCTGATGGTATTCGATCGTATTGGCCGCCGCGTCGATAGTAACATCGCAGGAATGGAGCACCATGTTTGCGAAATATTCCTTAATCATATAGCCCTTATAGCCAAGGCAAATCACGAAATCCCTGACGCCGTGATGCGAATAAAACTTCATGATATGCCACAGAATCGGACGCCCGCCGATCTCGATCATCGGCTTTGGCCGCAGCTGCGTTTCCTCCGAAATACGAGTCCCCAAACCTCCCGCTAGAATGACCGCTTTCATCGGAAATTTGCCCGTGAGTATTGGACGTGTTAGTTCGCCCGTTGGTCCATGTTGGCAAGCTTTTTGCGGATTTTATGGCTTTGAACCAAGAGATGGCACCGGCCTACCCGAACCCAATTCGAGAACGTCTTTTGTCCGTGACCAGCGCCAGTTTCAAATTCACGCCATTGGCGATCTCGGGGGCTTGGCTGATCGAGCCTTTGCGGAAAACGGATGATCGCGGCCATTTCCTGCGCAGTTTTTGCGCGCGGGAGTTTGCCGAAATGGGTCTGGAAACTGATTTCGTGCAGCGATCCATCTCATTCAACACGCAGAGAGGCACGTTGCGCGGCCTGCATTTCCAGGTTGGCGCGCACGCCGAAACCAAGCTCGTTCGCTGCACGCGCGGAAAAATCTTTGACGCGATCGCCGATTTGCGGCCCGAGCAGCCGACGTTCGCCTCGACCTTTCACGTAGAGTTAAGTGCCGAGAGCGCAACCATGCTCCTCATACCGCCCGGCTGCGCGCACGGATTTCTGACGCTCGTGGATGCGAGCGAGGTCTATTACGAGATTACGCCCGCCTATCATCCGCAGGTCGGCGCTGGAATCAACTGGAGCGATCCCGCTTTTGCGATTCCCTGGCCTTTCCAGCCGGAAGTGATTAGCGAAAAAGACCAAATGCTGCCGGTCTCCGCCGATTATTTTTCAAAGCTCCGCGCAGAGGGCGCCGGCGCGCGTTCAGCGTCCGTCGACACCTGAAGCGAGGTCTTAATGTTTGTCGCGCGAGATCGCATCCCGGTCGCCGGGCCGTCCATCACGGACCGGGAGGTCGAACTCTGCGCCGAGGCTTCACGCACGGCATGGTACGAAAACCACAATGTCTATAATGCCCGGTTCGAGCGCATGCTGGCTGAATACGTCGGCGTCGCCTATGCGGTCAGCTTGCCGCATTGCACGGCCGCTCTTCATTTGGCTTTGGCGGCTTTGGGCATTGGCCCAGGCGATGAGGTGATTGGTCCAGACGTCACCTGGATCGCTTCGATGGCTCCGGTCACTTATGTCGGAGCCGAACCTGTCCTGGTCGATATTCTGCCCGACACATGGTGCATCGATCCAAACGCCGTCGAAGCCGCGATTGGTCCAGCCACGAAAGCCATCATCGGCGTTGATCTTTATGGTTCGGTTTGCGATTGGGAGCGGCTCGAGGCGATCGCGGCGCGGCATGGATTGTTCTTAATCGAGGATGCGGCGGAGGCGCTCGGCTCGCAACTCAAAGCGCGCAAGGCCGGCGCTTTTGGGTCCGTGTCGACCTTCAGCTTTCATGGTTCCAAAACGGTGACGACTGGGGAAGGCGGCATGCTGGCGACCAACGACGCAGAACTTTTCGACCGTGTTCTTCGTCTGCGCGACCATGGACGGAAACCTGGCGACAGGTTCTTTCTCAACGAAGAAATCGCATTCAAATACCGGATGAGCGCCGTGCAGGCCGCCCTCGGCGTCGCGCAAATGGAGCGCATTGATGCGCTGATTGCACAGAAACGAGCGATTTTCGGCTGGTACCGGGAAAGATTTGGGGATACGCTAGGCATTGTCCTCAACGCCGAGCCCGAGGGCGTGACCAACAGCTATTGGATGGTCACGGCCGTGCCTGACGCGGGTTTGGGGTTGGATAAGTTTGACCTTATGGCCGGACTTGAAAAGCGCAATATCGATTCACGGCCCTTTTTCTCCCGGCTCTCCACCTTGCGGGCCTTCCAAGGGCGCGAGCGTGTGAAACGGTTTGTTGCGCCGGGCGATAAAGGCGTTCATGCATCGACGTGCGGCGTCAACTTGCCTTCCGGCTACAATATGAGCGAAGACCTTGTGGATATCGTCTGCCGCGCATTCCGCGACGTGCTCGCGAAGCGGCTCTAGCCTTACGCGCGGATCATGACTACCTTGGATAGGCAAGATGGATGATTTCTGAAATTCCATTTGCTAGACAAAATGGGCCGAGCGCAACATTTCCAGCGAGCAGATCAAGTTCTGAATGAGTGGGGGCCAGAATCCTATTCTGCCGTTCCAAAAGGGGAACAAGATATCTGCTGTCCAGCGTCAGCGCCTATGAGACAGATTGGGCGGGTTGAAGAAGGGAGGATTTCTGGCTCATCGTAGCCTTTCAAGGAGCGAAGATGAGACAGAGATCCGGGCCGGTGAAGGAACCGGCGGAAAA
>PEFW01000095.1 GCA_002890675.1 Candidatus Methylaffinis lahnbergensis | reverse complement strand
CTTGCCGCGGAATTCATGAAGCCGCTCGGCCTATCGGCGCGGGCGTTGGGCGCGGCCATCGGCGTTCCGGGCAATCGCGTGTCGGACATCGTGCGCGGGAAGCGCGACGTGTCGGCGGATACTGCGATTCGCCTTAGCCGCTATTTTGGGGGGGACCCGTGTTTCTGGCTCGATCTTCAAGCGGGGCACGATCTCTCGAAGGCTGCGGGGGAGCACGATTATTCTGGACTCGCGCCACGGCCTGCCCCGCAACAGGGAAGGCGGCCAGCCGATATCAGCATCGCTGGCAGGAGGCTCAGGGGCGCGCGAAGGAGGTTTGAGATACTTGGAGAAGACATTCTTCGAAAACTCAAAGCCGAAAGCGGCAAGCTTTCGGATGAGAGCAAAAGGAACGCGCTCGATCAAGCTGGGAACCGTCTTCGAGAATCGATCGCAGAACTGAGGCAGTTTGCCGGGGCGATCCCCGATCGTGGACAGGGCGCGAGAATTTTAAAGATGAGCTTCAACCTGATGTTCACTGTCGCGGACACGGTTAGCCGTGTCGAACGCAAGTGGGTCCCGCGCTTCTTCCGTCAGAGCGGAGGCCATGAGAGCGTCAAGGCACGGGCGAAGAAGGCGCAAGAGGGTTGGCAAGAGCTGGCGCTGACCATCGCTAAGGAGAAAAACCAGAAAAACCCGCATCTTTCGGTGGCTAGGGTGGCGCACAATGTAATTTGCGATGAACGATGGTCACCGAAGGGAAGCCTTCCCAAGAAGCGCACGGTGTACGATTTCCTCCGCCGAAACAAAAATGCATGGAGGAATGAAGAAAGATTGCAGGTGAACTAGTTCGCCGCCTAGCGCGACGCGGAAAATGACACTTAATAGCGAGCATCCAAACCTTACAAAGGATGCCTGTAGCAATGGAACAGTCAGTCAATACCCCGGCAATTCCTCTCTCGCAAAAGCACTCGTTTCAAATAAAGGAGGCATGCCTATTTTCGGGCCTCTGCCGCTCAACAATTTACAAGTTGGCTTCCGCCGGGAAGCTTCGCATGGTCAAAATCGGCGGACGCCGCTTGATCCTGCGCGAAGACCTCGAAATGCTCCTGAATAAGGGCGCCAAGTTTGATCCCCCGGCCCGCAAGCAGGCCGCCCAGCTAGCCTCGCCCAACGCCGCGTGACGTTATGAAACGCGCACGCGAAACCCGGCCGTTTAGGGCGGCCGGGCTCGGGGATTGTCATAGGCGGCTGGCTTCTGACAACCGAGTTTCTCCCCCAAAATCCGTCTTTAATCAAGAACAATCTCGCGCGCGGCTCCGGCGCCGGCGTCTCGTCGAGCATTTGCACCGGCTCGGACCGTCGCCGTTGTTTCACCTATTGACCGACCTCGACGCCGGCAAACCCCTTTGGCCCACGGTCGAAGCGTATGCCGCACTGAGCCCCTCCCGCGATTTTATCTTGGCCAATACCGGCGTTCGCGCGCTCGAGGGGGAGCGGGCGCCATGAGCTGCGAGTTTTTTACCATGGTCAACTTTCGCGCCAAGACCATGGCGATGATCGATCAGGCCAACGAAATCCTCGAAGAGTACGCCGCGCAAGGCTTCGTTCTCACACTGAGGCAGCTCTATTATCAATTTGTAACCAGATTGTTTCTTGCAAACGACGACCGCGAGTATGGCCGCCTCGGTCGGGCCATGACCGATGCGCGCCGGGCCGGGCTCGTCGATTGGGATTTTATCGAAGACCGAACGCGCGAGCTTGAAACTTTCTCGTCTTGGGGAAGCCCGGCGGACATCCTTTACGGGGCGGCGCACAGCTACCAAGAAAATCTTTGGCTTGATCAACTTCGCCGTCCGGAAGTCTGGATCGAGAAAGCCGCGCTCATCGGCGTGATGAAGCCTGCCTGTGAAAAGTGGCGTGTCCCGCACATGGCGGCCCGTGGGTATCCCTCGCACTCGGAGCTTTATTCGGCTGGCAAGCGCCTTCAAGGCCATCTGGAGGATGGTTTGGCGCCGGTCGTCTTCTACCTTGGCGATCACGATCCTTCTGGGCTCGACATGACGCGCAGCCTGCGGGAAGAACTCTCTCTCTATGCGCGGGCCTCCATCGAGGTTGTCCGCCTCGGGCTCAATCTCGACCAGGTTCGCGAGCTCCGGCTCCCGCCAAACCCAGCGAAGGAAACCGACAGACGCTTTGAGCAATATGTCTGTGAAACTGGGTGCACCGATAGTTGGGAGCTTGATGCTTTAAGCCCGGCATTCATCGACGGGCTGACTGAGCAGGCCATCAGCGATCTTGTTGATCATGAAGCATGGAAGGAAGCGCTCGGTCGCGAGCAAGCCAACAACGACCTCTTGCTCCGGACGGCGACAAGTTTCGCTGAAACGGGGGGCGGCCCATGACCACGCGGCTCAGATCATGGGCACAGGCGCTTTGCGGCGACGTGTCCGGCAGCGGCGTGATTTGTCCAGGGCCAGGCCATAGCGCGCGCGATCGTTCCTTGAGCGTCACGCCTTCCGTCACGGCGCCCAACGGGTTCCTCGTCAATAGTTTTGCGGGCGATGATCCGATTGCATGCCTCGACTACGTTCGCGCAAAGCTCGGTTTGCCGGAATTTAGCCCAGAGCGGTCACAGAACCCGGCCAAAGGCAGCCATGGCGGGCCTGACCGCTATCGGGACACCGGCGCCCCGGCAAAGGCGCCTGAATCGCCGTCTGACACCCGCGCGCTTGCGATGGCTATTTGGAGCGAGAGCCGCGATCCGCGCGGAACACTTATCGAGGTGTATCTTGGATCACGGCGACTTGAATTGCCGGACGAGGCCGCGAACGAAGCGATCCGCTTCCATCCGGCTTGTCCGTTCGGTTCTGAACGATTCCCGGCGATGATTTGCCTGGTGCGCAACATCGTCACGAACGAGCCGCAAGGCATTCACCGCACGGCGCTTATGCCAGGCGGAATGGCCGTCAAGCGCAACGGCAAAACTTTCCGCCTGTCTCTCGGCTCAACGTCCGGCGGCGCCATCAAGCTCGATCCCGACGAGGACGTGACGCAAGGCATTTGCATCGGCGAGGGTCTTGAGACGTGTTTAAGCGGCCGGCTTATAGGCTATCGGCCCATCTGGTCTGTCCTAAGCACACGTGGAGTTGCTCGCTTCCCCCTGCTGCCCGGTATCGACGGACTTACCATCTTCGGCGACTACGACGAAAAGCAGCAAAGCATGGAAGCAATTCAATCGTGCGCCGAGCAGTGGCTCGCGGCGGGAAAAGAGGTGCTAACGGCGTGGCCTATGGCCGGCAATGATCTCAATGACGAGCTTCGGAGGCGGCATGTCCATTGAGCTTGAGCCTCCTATTGCCGGCCCGGATGGTAAGCCAAGACAGCGAATTGTTCGGGCTGCCCGCGGAAAGGCGAAGGAGGAAGGCAACGGGCTCGATGCGGCGGCGCAAGGGCGGCGCTTCGAGCTGATCCCGTTCGATAAGATCGCGTTCGACACAACGCCGGCCTATCTCGTCAAGGGCATAGTCCCGCGCGTTGGCCTTTGTGTCTTTTGGGGCCCGCCCAAATGCGGGAAATCGTTCCTCGTTTTCGACTTGCTTATGCATGTCGCGCTCGGCTGGGAATATCGTGGACGCTCCGTCCGGCCAGGAGCAGTCGTCTATTGCGCTTTCGAGGGGCAAGCCGGGCTTAGAAATCGCGTTGAGGCGTTCCGGCAACGCAAGTTTGCCGATGGTGCGGATACCGTGCCGTTCTACCTGATCGCGGACGCGATGAACCTCGTTGCGGATCATCCCGCGTTAATCGCGTCTGTCCGTGCCGCGCTTGGCGATATCAAACCGGCCGCGATCGCACTCGACACGCTGAACCGGTCTTTGGCCGGGTCCGAAAGCTCCGATGAAGATATGACCGCGTATGTGAAAGGCTGCGATGCGTTGCGTGCGGCATTCGATTGTGTCGTCGTACTCGTCCACCATTGCGGCCACGAAGGGACACGCCCGCGCGGCCATAGCTCACTCATGGGCGCCGTTGATGCGCAAATCCGTCAAACGCGATGCGGCGGACAACATCATCGCGACAGTCGAGTTTATGAAAGACGGACCGCAAGATGACGAGTTCGCCAGCCGGCTTGAGGTGGTCGAGATTGGGATCGACGACGACGGCGACAAAATTACCTCATGCGTCATCGTGCCAGTCGATGGTTTGGAGGCTTCGCGGAAAGATAAGGCCGCAAGGCTAACAAAGGGCGCCAAAATAGCTCTCGCGGCGTTGCAGGAAGCAATCGGCGAATGCGGCGACATTCCGCCAGCGTCGAACCATATCCCTGCGGGCGTGAAGTGCGTCACCCAAGAGCGGTGGCGAGATTATGCGTACCGGCAAGGAATTTCCGGCTCGGACGAACCTCGAGCGCGCCAACTCGCGTTTCGGCGTGCCCATGAAACCTTAGTAGCCGCGAAGAAAGTAGCTGCGTGGGAGCCATACGTGTGGAACGTCTAGCTTACTGTCTAGACGCAGGCGAACAAAAATGGCGAACAAACGAACACGTTTCTATAAACGTTTGTTCGCTTTGTACGCGCGAACATTTCGGCGCAACGACGAACTTTGTTCGTTTTGTTCGCTTTGTTCGCTTTGGGTGCGCGCGCGTATGCGGGCGGCGCCATAACATTACATCCCGGGATCGATATCGGCGTTCAGGGCGCCATCGCAATCGTGGACCAATCCGGCGCTCTTCTGGAGGTCCACGACACGCCGGTGCGGCTCCGCCTGCCCGTCTTCCCATTCGATATGCATCTCCCGCGCCTGGTACTGCGGATCGGCCGCCATGTCCTCGCTGCTCATCACGGCGGAGCACGCCACTTACGCGGTGTTGAGTGCTTTTACCACCTCGGCGACGGTTCGCTCACTGATCCATCCGCGCAGGATCGCGTCGAATTCGATACCCTCAACGCTCTCCAGATCGTTCATGGCGTTCTGCCACTTCGGATCGCTTGCATCGACGCCGATCACGCGGCACAGACGCATGAAGGTACCTGCGGTCACGGCCCCGACCACCACCCATCCGTCGCTCGCCTCAAACGAATCGAGCGGTTGAATCGCCATAGTGCGATTTCCGTGGCGTTCGCGCACCACGCCACGCTGAAAATACTCGACCATAGTGCCGCCGAGCACATGATGAATCGCCTCGTACTGGGCGAGATCGACAGATTGTCCCTTGCCGGTCTCGCGTGCCGATATCACCGCAGCGAGCGTCGCCCATAGCGCATACAACACCGTTAGGTAGTCGCCGGTAAACGGCGCGGCGAGCGAGGGCGGCGCGGGATCGGGGAATCCGGTTTGCGCCATCATGCCACCGAACGCCTGCCCGACCAGATCGTAGGACGCGCGATTGACATACTCCGGTCTTCCGGTCACCTCAATACGCCGCGTCGAGGATACCAACTAACTGCTCGAGCGTTACCTCGACGCCCACCGTATTCGCGCGCTTCACTTCCTCCAGCACCGTGCCTGCTATTCGCGAGATCTCCTCGCGCGGCACGCCTACGTCACGAAGCCGGGTCGGCACCTCGAACTTGCCGATGAATCTGGCCGTGCGATCGGTGCATTCCATCGCCGATGAGCGTGGACTTCGCGGGTCGAAGCGCACTTCGAAACCTTGCGCGATCGGTGCGAAGCGATCGGCGGCGACGCCAGCCATGAAGCGCATCACGTGCGGCAGCGTGATGCATGACGTGATGCCGTGCGGGACGTTCCACATCGGCCCGATCTGATGCCCCAACGCGTGCGAGATTCCGCCGCGCCTGTTCGACATGCCGAAAATCGAGAGCCACGCCGCGATCTGGCATTGCACGCGATGCTCGAGTTCGTCGTCGCCATGCGTTTGCAGCGACGGCAGCAAGTGCGTGTTCAGCAGCGCGATCGCCTTGCTCGCGAGCGTGTCGGTGACCAGCTGATGGCGCGTCGAGTACGAACCCTCGACCGCGTGATCGAGCGCGCGCATCCCGGTCGAGGCCCACAGCCATGCCGGCGTCTCGACTGTCAGCGCGGGATCGAGGATGACCGCCCGGGCTTGCAGGCGCGGGTCGGCAACTACACCTTTCACTTTGGTGGATTCGTCGGTGACGCCGCCCCCTGGCGTGAACTCGCCCGCCGACAATGTGGTCGGTATCGCGATATGCAGAATCTCGCCGCCGCTGCCAGACGTTGTAGCCGCGCCGGCGAAATCTATCGTGCGCGAGCCGGCGCGGCCGCCCATCAACTGCCACGCCGCGTTCTTCACCGTGTCGATCGGACTGCCGCCGCCGAAACTCACCATCGCATCGGCGCCGACGCGCCGCGCCTCCGCCACCAGCTCCGTCACCGTTTGCGACGGCACATGCTGCGCCGCGCCGGTGAATACTCCCGCCAGCGCAGTGCCCGCCGCACTTTTGACCTTGTCCAGCAGTTTCGATTGGCCGAGCGTCTTGCCCGTCACGATCAGCGTACGCTTGGCTCCGCGGCGCGACAATTCGCGTCCGAGTACCTCGACTTTACCGACGCCGAAGAGAACCATCTCGAGCCGCGTGAAGTGGTATTCGCCAGTGGTCTTGTCCATTTGATTCGCTCCTTGCTCACTGGACAGTCGGAAATGTACTTCAGGAAGATCAGCCCGAGAGCAACGTGCTTGTAGTCGGATGGCTCCAGGTTGCCGGGGAGCTTGTCGGCGGCAAGGAAGAGCTGCGCCTCAAAGCCGAGGTTAGCGCCGTTGCCGTTCTTGGCTGATTTGGCCGCGCCCGCTTGTTTTCCTGATTTTTCTCTGGCCATGGTTTTCCTGGTTATTTCTGCTTTCTAGCAGTTTGCTGAAAAACCTGGCTTTGGCTTCTCTTTGATGATTCACTTTGGCGGTGGAGGCGCCATGCGCGGGCGATTTCGGGACCAAGGTGGATTGTTTTCCTACCTCTCGCCAGAGGCACGGGTACCGCCGAGGCATCCACTGCGGCAAATCAGGGAGCTTGTTCGAACGGTGCTGAAGGAACTCAGCGCTTGCCGAAATGCGCGCCACAACTAGCGATGGGACGTGACATGATTCAGGTCTATCGCATCCCGATCCCGAAGGACTCCTTGCTCAAGCTGCCGAAGGAGGAGCGCGTATGCCTGTTGCAGCTAGGGCATATGGCAAATCAGGTGCTGATGTTTGAAAAGCTTCTGATCTTCGCGACCACGCTCGATTCCAAGAACGAAGTCGAGCAATACACGACCGGCGTGCAAACGCAGATGCTTGTCCGGCTCGCCGTTAGCGCCGTGTTCGAGTCCCTGCTTGTCGTCGAGCGGCTATTCGTAAAGAGCAAGATCGGCAACGACTACAAGGACAAGCTCGACAAAAGGGGCAGCGATGCCCTTGCCTATCTGAAGAAGCTCATGGGCAAGTCGGCACTTCTAGCCGCCGTCCGAAACAACTACGGCTTCCATTACCCGAAAGTGGACGAAACCGAGGCGGCGTTTCAGGCTGCGATTGCCGACGCGGATTTTGACGGCATGTGGAAAGTCTACTTCTCGCACCATGGCTTCAATTCCATGTTTCTGTTTTGCGATGTGATTTCGACCAAGGGCATTGCAGCGGAGGCAGGCGTGGCGGACCTCGCGGCTTTGCAAAAGCTGCTAATGACTGAGCTACGCGAAGCCGCCCTCAATCTGGTCGATTTTGCGCACTCGTTCTTCGCAGCGTTATGGGTCCAGCACTTCGGCAAGGAGATTGACGCGGAGGGCATTACCGAAGTCACAGGCGCACCGAAGTTCGATGAAGTCTCGATCCCATTCTTTGTTGAGGTTTAGCCGCCACGTTAGGAACTAGACCCGGCGCGGCAGGATCGGGAATGCCTGACCGCTGCCGTGACGGTCGTATAGAAGCCCATGTGCGTGGTCCAAAGATCGGAATTTGTCCGGGTCCCGCTGTGTCTCTAAATACGCATGCGCGAGCAAGTTCCAATAGCGTTTGATCGGATAGACGGTCTTGATTTCGAGCGCATCGGAAAGCATCTCGCAAAGCTGCGTCGGATCGGGGCTGACAACGAGGATTGCGCCGAGGTAGTGCTTGAACCTCTGGACGAAGCAGGCGAGCGTCACCGCGTCGTCGTAACCGCTTCCCATCTGGGCGAAGCTATAGCCGATAATTACGACGTGTCTTGCTCGTTACCCATGACAAGCGCCGATAGAGGCGCGCGTCGGTCCACGACTCCGGGAGACCCATGACCAAATTGTCAGGCGGCAACGCGATGTCGAATTCGCGTAGGCCCGAAATCCACGCGCCGAACTCGGGCGACCCATAGACCGGATGAATCGTCCCGTGCATTTCAACAATCGCGTGCTTCGCGCCGCATAACTCTTGGGCCATGCCGTCGTGATTGTAGTCGGCGATGACTGAGGGGTAGAACGCGCGGAAGACCCTATAGCTGTCCGTAACGGTCCCTTCGGTTCGCGCGAGATACCTTGCGCGGGCAAGGACGTGCTTTAATTGCTCCCGCGCAAATCCATCCGGCAAGCGCTTCAAAATCTCGCGGAAGGGATATTCTTCGGTGCCGGGGCGAAGCTCGCGACCGGGGAAAATGTCTCCGATCTCAATTCCAGAGTAGTCAATCATTCGCTGCGTCAGCGGCCCCCGTGGCGCCACGATGGCCGGGAAGGATCGCAGGTCGCGGAGATAGTCCAATGGTGACTCGCGCCAGAAATCCCGACCGAGCGGCGACGATCCAGCCGACGCGCCAGCGCCCACGACAAAGAGGCCCATGCGCGTGCGCAGGCGCGTGAACATGCGCTCAAGCGTCGGAAGGTTATCGCGATGACGGATAAGAGTCACCCTGTCTAACCTATGAAATAGATAAATTCAAATATCGCCTGCCCTGATATACAGTATTTCGATGCGCTGTATCTTTTGCTCTGCGGAACGTCCGCCGAGTCTGGAACACATCTACTCGCTTGCCATCGGCGGTACGATCACGACCGACCGAGTTTGCGCGGGCTGCAATTCCATACTCGGGAGCCGCGTCGATTCCGCCCTCAATAACTTCCTACCCGTGCGCACGCGCCGCGCCGAACTCGGGCTTGCTGGGAATAGCGGCGAGCCGCCCTCGATATTTGAGATGCTCCTTGGCGACCAAAAGCTCATTGGCCCGGAGGCGAACCGCATCCGCACGTCGTTGAACAAGGCGACTGGGAAGCTCGATCATCGCTAACTCTATCACGCCACCGATGTGGTGACGCCGGACGGCAAGAAGGCGCGCCAAATCACGCTAGACGACCGCGACAAGAAGCAATTCCCGAAGGTCATTCAGCGTGAGCGGAAGCGGCACGGCTTGCCGCCGCTTTCACCGGAGGAACTTGCGATTGAGGCGAGCAAATTCACGGTCAAGACCGTCGAGCCGCTATTGGTGCAAGTGAATATCGGCGTGAGATTCGCGTTTCTGCGACAGGCCATGATGAAGATCGCATATGAACTCGCCTTCCTATGGCTCGGCGAAAGCTATCTAGACGACCCTCTAGCGGTCGAATTGCGCGCTGCGATCTTGAAGGACGATATAGCTTCGACCGACTTTCTGGCGGGATATGTGGGCTGGGCGGAGCCGTGTTCGGCCTTCAATTTCTGGACTCCGCACAAGGCGCATCATCTGGCCTTTGCATCGGTTGTGGCAGGGTCCGTGATCGTCGCGGCGCGAGTGTTCGATATTTACGCGGTCGCGATACCTGTGAGTCGTGAGGTCAGCCGCTATGTCAAGACTGGCGCCGACGCGATGAAACTCCCATTTCTTGCGATTGACGCAGCGAGCGGCAGAACGATTGAGGCGACATTCGGCGAGGAGCAACACAGACTCGCGCGCGAGATGACTAAGCATCGACGGACGCCGCCGTTTTCCGATCCGCTATCAGTCGAAAGCGCCGGTTCAGAACTTCAATCGGTTTAACAGGCGCTTGGTGGGCGCGTTGGAAGCATTAACCCACTATTCAAAGCAATGTCCGCTTTCGGTCTATTGAGTTTGTCGTCGGAACGGCCGCCGAGCTATCACTGAATCTTGGTGACGGAAGGGGTCAGGCGGCAGCGGCTTGAGCTTTCGGCTTGACGACCTCAATTCCATCGGTGAATCTTACACCGAGAATTATTTTCGGCAACTGGTTGTGGCCATCGAGGCGACGCCAGTTTTTCTCGGCGGCCTCGGCCAGCTTGAAGATCATGGCGAGCGCGGTCTTGTTCGAGAGACATC
>PEFW01000094.1 GCA_002890675.1 Candidatus Methylaffinis lahnbergensis | reverse complement strand
GCACAAGCTGCCTGATTTCCCGCAAAGGATGCCGGGCAGGCACCCGCGTCTCCGGCGAGATGTAGGAAAACAACCCACCTTGATCCCGAAAGTGTCCCCGCATGGAGCCCCCAATGATTCGTGACCAAAGTGAATCATCCAAGATCAGCCAAAGCCAGAGTTTTTCAGCAAACTGCTAGACGGCCGCATCAGTTATGATGAGCTCGGCGGATAATCGTTCCGGGGAGCTTCTATCCCAAATTGGCGAGGCCGGGAAAGCTCTGCAACAACCAGGCCGATAAATCCGGGATCGATCCGGTCAGGAACGCTACTCCCGTCGCCACGAGAAGAACGCCAATAACGCGCTCGATCGCGCCAAAATAAGGCCGAAACCGCTTCATAACGCGGACAAATGGTTCAATCGCCAACGCGGCCAGCAAAAACGGCAGGCCGAGTCCGGCCGAATAGGAGGCCAGCAGCGCGATGCCCTTGCCAATTGTCTCCTCCGACGCGGCGACCGCCAGAATCGCCGCGAGAATGGGGCCAATGCAAGGCGTCCAGCCGAAGCCGAAGGCCAAGCCCATGATGTAGGCGCCCCAAATTCCGGCCGGCTTTTGCACGTCGAGCCGGGCCTCGCGATAGAGCAGGGCGAACCGGAAAACGCCCAAAAAATGCAAGCCCATCACGATGATCGCGACCCCGGCGAGGCGCGAAAGCGTTAAGAAATATTCATGCAGCAGCTGACCGAAAGCCGAAGCCGTCGCGCCGAGGCCAACGAAAACCGTGGAAAAACCGAAGATGAAAAGCACGGCCGAGAAGAGAATGCCGCGCCGCGCGCGGGCTTCGCGGCGGGTGGCAACCTCTTCGATGGTCGTTCCGGCAATAAACGTCAGATAGGGTGGAACTAGCGGCAGCACACAGGGGCTCAAGAATGATAGAAGACCTGCAAGCGCGGCGGCGGGA
The DNA here is from genome assembly GCA_002890675.1 of Candidatus Methylaffinis lahnbergensis. Lineage (GTDB taxonomy): Bacteria > Pseudomonadota > Alphaproteobacteria > Rhizobiales > Beijerinckiaceae > Methylocapsa > Methylocapsa lahnbergensis. Next base: position 9,803 of record PEFW01000094.1, on the reverse strand, counting down.
AGTGTGACATCATGCGTCATCCGACCTTTTAGCTTATTCTGGGATAAGGGAAAAGCGCCAAAGCCTCGCGGAAGTACGGACACTTCGGCGGATTTCATAAAATTAACGTGAGACCTTATAGGTTGCGAGGATAAAATTTCAGATTCGGTTCAGGAAAAATTCATGGCGGCAATAAATAATCTTATTTCGATGCCCATCGCCGCAGCCGCATGGCTTTTGCGCCCCAATAATACCCTGGTCCGCGCCAGCACCCGTGTGCCCGCGCAACGGCCTGGCGCGCTCTTTCGATGACGGTTTTCCTCGTCTCTTTCTGCAATATCCTGTTCAATTTCGCGATCGGTCTTCTCGTCGCGAAATTTCTTGGCCCCGAGGAATATGGCCGGTTTGCCCTCGCCTACGCAACCGCGATCTTCGTGCAGACTGGCTTTTTTGATTGGATCCGGCTTGGAGCCACGCGCTTTTATTCCGAACGGATACGTGACGAGGAGCCAGCGCTGCGGGCAACGCTCGATTTCGGCTTTGCAATTATTGCCGCCGGGCTTGCGGCCGGCGCGAGCCTTCTTCTCTTCACCGGCATCAGGTTTACATTATCCTATGGTTTGATCGCCCTGGCGCTTGGCGCCGCCGCCGCCAATGGGCTTTTCGATTTTCATACGGCGCTGGTTCGCGCCCGCTTCGACGACCGCCTTTTTACCAGGCTCGTTCTCGTCAAGAACATAGTGGCGTTCGCTCTCATGGGCGGCGGAGCCTTCCTGTTTGGCTCGGCCAAGATGACCCTTATTGGCACAATCGTCAGTCTCGGCGGATCGGTCGTCACCGCTCGCGCGGCCCTACACGATCCAACCTCGAAACCTCGGCTTGCGCGACTTTCCATTGCCCGCTCGCTGATGGCCTACAGCCTGCCTATCGTCGGCGCCAATCTGCTTTACCTTGCAATTCCACTTGCCAATCGCTCGATCCTCGCGATTCTCGATGGATTTTCCGAAACCGGACAATTTTCCTTGGCCTATGATTTTGGAACCAAGGCGATCCAGGCGATCGGCTCGGCCCTCGATATTGTGTTGTTTCAGATCGCGGTCGCCACCCACGAATTGCACGGTCCGGCGCAGGGGAGGCGGCAGATCGCCCGCAACATGACAATCGTTATCGCAATGGTTTTGCCGGCATGCACGGGGCTTTGGCTTATCATTCCCTCGATTGAGCACTTGGCCGTGCCAGAGGCATACCGGGGCCATTTCGACTTGCTCTTGCCTTTGATGATGACCGGCCTCTTCTCCATGGCCATGATTCAATACGCCATCAATCCAGTTTTCCAGATCGAGAAAAAAACCGCGCCTTTGATTGTCGCGGCCTTGGCGGCTTGCGCTGCCGATCCTCTGTTGCTCCTGGTTTTGCCCCGGGGTGGCGGCGCGTCTAACCTCGCCATCGCCCAGGCCGGCGCGATGCTCGTCGCGCTCATCGTGCTGACCGGTTTCGCAAGCCGGGCATGGCGGCAATGGCCGCGTCCACGTGATCTCGCCGTCACGGTTTTCGCTAATGCCTTGATGGGTGCGATCGTTCTGCCAATGCGCGCCCAAGAGCCAGGACTTGCGACGCTCGTCGAACAGATTGCCACCGGCGTCGTCGTCTACGCTGTCGTCGTGTTGGGGTTCGATGTGGCCGGATTGCGAAGCCTCACGTTTGCGCGTCTGCGCCTTGCGGCGGCGCGAACAAAAACGCTTTAAGGTTTTTGCCGCCGCCGGCCGGAGCTTTGCATGAGCAACGTCGTCCAGCCGTCGATGTCGATCCGCCGCGCCAGGGCGATGCCTTGCACCCCATAGGCGGCGGTGACGCCAGCAACATCGCGTCCAATGAGACCGGAGAGTATAATGTCCGCACGGGGTGCCGTTAATCGTGCAATTTGCGGTGCGAGATCGCGCAGCGGACGCGCGAGAATATTCGCGAGCACCAGTTCGTAGGGTCCTCCTGCCCGCAACAGAGGATGCGCGGCGCCTTTTGCCAGGACTGGACGCACGAAACCTGCGACGTGGTTGCGTTTTGCATTGGCGCCGGCCGCTTTCACGCAAACACTGTCGATATCTCCGGCGTGAATTTTGCGCTTGAACAATTTGGCCGCCGCGATGGCAAGGACGCCGGAGCCGGTGCCGAGATCGAGGCTGGCGCGCGGACGCCGCTTGCAGGCGACGAGATCCAGCATGTGGAGGCAGCCGCGCGTCGAACCATGGTGGCCGGTGCCAAAAGCAAGCGCGGCCTCGATCTCGATTGCAATGTCATTGGCCTTGACCGCGTCGCGTCCATGCGCGCCATGGATGAGAAATCGTCCCGCCCGTACCGGCGTCAGCCCTTCGAGGGAAGCGCCAACCCAGTCGCGCTCATCGACGCGGTCGAAGCTTGCCGCGCGGGCGGCGGCGGCGCCCGCGACAATGCCAACAAGGGCACGAACATTTGCTTCATCGGGGGGATCGCCAAAATAGGCCTCGACGATCCAGGGACCATTGTTCGAGCCGCTTGTGTCCGGCGCTTCCTCGAAGGCCGCGGCGGCGGTCGTGGCCGGATCGAACGTCTCGACAATAATGGCGGCGATTCTGCGCGCCGTCCCCTCTTCGCAAGCGAGACGCATCACATGCGCGGCGCGGTTCGGGGGCAGGCCTTCGAGCATGGCGGCAGCTACCATGCACGGCCGCCAACAGCAATGGGAAGCTTGCGCAGCGCCGCGACGTGCCGCTTGCCTCGCTCCATAAGAAGTTACGCGGCGCGGGACGTGTGTTGGGCGTGCCCATGCAGGGACGTAAGACATGCCCTGGATAGCGGCGCCAACTCCTAAAGCCTCGCCTTCCTCGCAAGGGCCAGCCTTCATGAATAGCACAAGGCGGGACGGCAATCGCGCACACACTCCTATATATGATAATATCCTTTATCATATGCTTTTAAGGAGACGTTCAGTGGAATTGAGAGACTTCGTCAAGAGCACTCTTCTGGCGATCGTCGATGGGGTGAAAGAAGCTCAGAATGGGGAAGCGAAGAAGCACATCAACCCAGAGCCCACTCACCGTTCGGAGAAATTCGCAAGCGACTATGTAACGACCGAGGGACTTCGGGCCTGTCCTGTGAAGTTTGATGTCGCGGTGACTGTGAGCGCTGAAACCACAAAAGAAGGCGGCGGCAAGATTTCTGTCTTGAGTTTTGGGGGGCTTGACGGAAAACTGACAGGTAAGGAGGGAGAGTCTTCCGTTACACGTATCCAGTTTCAGGTGCCCGTAGCATTCGCCTATGGGGACAGGAGCGAATGAACCAGCTCGTCCCCTTCACCGACCGCGCCCCAATACCAGCGGAACCCGGCGCATGAGCGGTCTCGAAGCCATCCCATGGAAAGATTACATCACCCCCACGGTCGCAATCGTCGGCGCTGTTCTTGGGATCGTGAACCTTGCGATCACTATAGGACAGCGGCGCGTACGGTTAAGCATACGACCCACACAGGCTGTCGGGGCCAAGAGCTATTGCATTGAAGTCGTCAATCTCAGCTCTTTTCCGGTCACGATAAGCAAAGTTGGTTTCTGTCGAACCGGGGAGGGCGGAACAAGACGCGTGGCTATTAACAAGCCAATTGTCTCCGGAGGCTTGCCGAAATGGCTGCAACCACGTGAGGCAGTTTCGATTTCCTTCGATCCTCGTGAGGATATTAGGGCCAGAGAAAAAACCATCAACCTGTGCGCGAGCACATCCTGCGGCAAGATAGTGGATGGGTCTATTCTAGCTTTCAAACGGTTCCAAAAGGAGCTGGCCTCATGAACCAGCTCGTCGCCTTCACCGACCGCACCCCTGCCCTTGTCGCCGCCGCCGGCGCGCGCGCCTCCTATCGCTTCCTTGAATTCTTCACCGCCAACATTCGCAACCCGAACACGCGGCGCGCCTATGCGCGCGCGGCGAAAGAATTCTTCGACTGATTTGCGACGCGCGTTGTACCATGGCGCAACAAGGGCGATCCATGCCGGAGACCGCGCGCGGGCCGTCAGGCCTTCCGGCACCCATCCAGGAACAAGCGAACCGCGGCTTCGAGCCCCCGGTCTTCCTGCGAGGGTTCCTCGCGGCTATTGAATTTTCGCGCTATACCGGGCGATCGCGGCGCCACGTCAGGACGGTATTCACGGCATAGTTCCAGACCGACGTAATAGCTAACCCGCAGATGCCCGCCAGGTACCACGCTAGGCCCGCTTTGAGCAGGAAGTCGGCAAAGCTCACGTTGACGAGTGCACCCAACGAGCAGGCTGCGTAGAAAACCAACAGTCCGTGCAGCATGCGCCAGCCGCGCAACTGGCGGTCCCGGAAGGTCACCGCGTTGTTAAGCAGGAAATTGAAGGTCATGGCTGTAAACGTGGCAATTGTTTGCGCGGCCGCGAACGAGGCGCGCGATTCGAAATGCAGCGCCGCCAAAACCGCCATATGGAGAACGAAGCCCAGCGAGCCGACAAGCACGAAAACCACGAAGCGAGTGGGGATCACGCCGCCTGCGAATTTATCCACCAGCAGGAACAGATATTCGAGCTCGACGTTCACCTCCAGCTTGCTCACGCCCATGCGGCGCGCGCGGAAATGATAAGGAACTTCCGCCACGCGCACCGGCCGTTCCGCTGAAGCCAAAAGGTCGACCAGAATCTTGAACCCCGTACCGGTCAGCCGGCGCGCCACGCTCTGGAAAAATTCCTGCGTGACCAGAAAATAACCGCTCATCGGATCAGAAACCCGGCACTTGCAAACAAAGTTGCTGATTCGCGAGCCCATATTGCTGAGCCATACGCGATTGGCCGCGAAGTCTCCCATGCTGCCGCCCTCGATATTGCGGCTGCCGATGACGATATCGAAGCGGCCCGTTTGCGCGAGCGCCAGCATGCGCGGCAGCACCGTTTCGTCATGCTGCATGTCGCCATCGCTCACCGCAACGAACGGCGCCGCGGTCGAGAGGATTCCTTCAATGCACGCCGAAGACAGCCCGCGCCGCCCCACGCGCTGCAGAATGCGTGCCCGAGGATCCCGCTGCCCCAGTTCGCGGACCGCAACGGCGGTTCCGTCGGGAGAGTCGTCGTCCACGAAGATCGCTTCCCACGCAATTCCGGCGAGCGCCTTGTCGAGACCCGCGAACATAGGACCAACGTTCTCGCGCTCGTTTAACGTGGGGATGACGACAGCAAGCTGAATGGAGCCGAAGCCCGGACGCTCCGGGTCGCTGGAGGCGGAAGCTCCGGTGCGAAATCCGGCTGGGGATGGGCTTTCGGCCATTTCGTCGCGGGCCTTACGGCTTTGCTTTCGGCACGCCGTCGTTAACGAGCGGGCCGCTGCTGCTGAAGACCACGATGTCATCGAACACCGCGGCACGTCCACCTACCCGGCGATAGGCATCCCATTTCGCCGCGGTGAGCGCGCAATCGAGGCAAATCACCGCACACGCCGCCGGGTGTGGCTGCGTGCTCGCATACTTTACGCTGAGGTTCTGCACGCCCTCGTACCACACACGCCGGTTTTGGCCGTCCGCGTGGATCATGGCGAGAAGAGGGTAGACGTAAAACGAGTTTGGGCTGTGGTACAGCCTTGAATCTGGAATGGGCATGTACGAATCAATGGCGATATCGCGGCACGGAAGCTGGTTCACGTATGCGGCGGCGGCGATATTCGCGGCGGCGGTCTGCTCGTGCTGGTCGGCAAAATACTGAACATCGCGGGATTGGTAAATGTCAGCAACGCCGCTCCATGGAGGGTGCGTGATCCACGGAACCAGCGCGCGGGTCCTGTTGACGACGGCGAAGCACAGCGCATATGCCAGCAGCACGCCGATGACGGCAGCCGAGATGCGGGGGCGCACACAATATGTTAATGCGATCCCGATGACCACCGAGCCAAGCGCAAAAAGCGGTAGGTGATGGCGGCTTTCCCAAATTTGCCAGCGCAGCAGCGCACAAAAAAAGACAAACGAGGCGACAATCCCCGCGGCGTACCAGAGGGTTGCGCGGGGCGCCGGAATCTGCCGCCGCTTCCAAACCAGCAGACACATGGCCACCGCGAACAGAAGTAGATGCAGCGGATTGCCGGCGTATATTTCGTGCACGGAAAAATGATGGAGCTCGAACTTCGTTCCCGGCCAGACCGCGCCGGGATCGTCCGGAACCTCGCCAATCCAGCCTATTAATGTGCGCACGCCGCGCTCGATGTGCGCGTTGAGAATCGCACTCGGCGCCACCGTGTGAACTGAGAGCCCGCGGATCACGTTTGCTAGTGTCTCGCGCAGGCCCACGTGGTCCACCATCCAGTGCAATCGCGGCCCGCCGCCGGCAAATGGCATGCCCATCGGCGATCCGGTGAGGTCGTACGCGCGTGCGTACTGCGGACCGTTCAGCGCGCAAATCAGCAGCAAAAAAATGGGGCAGCGCTTCAGGAAGCGAATTCGCGCGGCGCGCGAACCGATGAACCAGCAGGCCAGCACCAAGAGCGGCAGGAACACGTACGCAGTGCCTTTGGTCAAAATCGCGAGGCCCGCCGAAATTCCGACGCAAACCGTGTTCAGCCAGTCAGGCTCTTCGTTAAAAAGAAGCAGGAAAGCTACCGTCGCGACGATCCAGAAGGAAACCACCAGCGTGTTCATCGGCCCCGAAGCTTCCAGCACGGCCTCCGGTATCGTTGCGCACACCAGGGCGGCGAGCGCCTGCCCGCGTCGGTTCACTCCGAGCAATTTGGCGATGAGCGAAACGCCCGTGATGGTTCCAAGGAAGCTGAAAAACTCAACGAGATTTACCAGCCGATCGGAGCCCCAAAGCAAATCCAGGTGCAAGATGGCGTCTTCCGCCCAGGTGCCAAAGACAAGCTGGGCGTAATCCGGAGTCGGGAAGAACCTCACGTTACGGTCGCTCATCCACATCACCACGCGGGGGAGGTGATATTCCATGGCGTCCCACACGTTCGGCGGCGCGAGAAGCGCGGTGACGCCAATCAAGACCGCCAGAATGGCCGCGCCCGATAGCAGATACTTGTTTTCCACGTCGAGCGGTTCGTCCGAAGTTTCCGCACAAGGACGCACAATTGGACCTTGGACCGCGCCCGAGCGCCAGATCGCGAACGTCACGGCGCACACCACCAGCCAGAAAACGGAAACGCCGCCTGGCGTCACCAAATTCATTGCGCTGAGCAGTTCGGCGCCAAGGACGAGGTACGCGCCATCGATCGCGGCGGCCACGAGCAGCCCGTTGCGCCATTCGATCCGGGACTTGCGGCAGCGCAGAAATACAAAACAGAACGCCAGGACCGGCAGCAGCGTCAGCATCGGTTGGCTCGCCTAAGACAGGCGAAGGTCGCCATAGAGGCGTTGCGGGAACAAGCGAAGGCAACCGGACGTTATGAAGTGCATCCCACTGAGCAACCAGCGCTTATAAGGCGAGGAGTTCAAGTGGGGCCGATTTGCCGCCAAAAGGCGAAGGTTTGAACCCCGAACGGGACAATTATATGGGCTTTCGCCACGGCCGGACACCGTGCCGCGAAGCTCTGCGGGGCCAGGTACCGATCGAAGTCCCAAATGAATTCCAGGCAACCTATTCAACAGCAACGCCATGGGCCGCACAACATTGCCCTGGTATTCCCGCGTTATCCGGCTCCAAGGGCCGGCGCCGGGGTAGAACGGATCCGGTTGGACGAACACAGTTTAAGCGCCGCCGGGACCCTGCGCTTCAATATTTCGCCGTAACCGGAGCCCCGCAGATCCAGGTTACCTCGATCCGCGGACCGAATAGGGTGTCGACCTGTTGAATGGCGTAACACTCCATTCTTGGCCGATGATAGACATATCCGTAGGGATAGGGGCGACCAAAAAATGGCATTCCCTCAACGGTCCCCACCGGCCGCGCCTGCGATGCAAGCGGCAACACCATCATGCCCAGGCACACACCCGCCGCGCTAAACTTCCGGAGGATCATATTGGGTGTCCATAATGTCGAGAAAGATCGCACACTTTATCGCATGAGTTGAGGCTAGTAGCAAGCGGGAGCGCCCTTTCGTTCAAGCAATGCCTTGGATTGATGCAATTTTGACACAGATCCGGGACGAGGTCTATCAGGCATTGTCCGGGCCGCCGTCAAAGGGATGACGTGGCGCCGACCTCGCTCGCCAGCGAAACCCAAGATCGCGGATTTCGGCTTCGAGGCACTCGACCTCAAGCCGCAGCGCCCGGCCGGCGGAGAACACGAACTCCACATAACCTCCAGGCGAGTCGGTTTCCTTGAAGCCAATATCGAGGAGATTGAGAACGAGCGCCGCGTCTCGACAATGAAAGCCCCGGCACGAGACCTTGAGCACGCGCCCGAAATGCAGGCCCGTCCGGGCCCGCTCGCAGCAAGGGCGTCCCCTTTTTTTCGCCGCGGCCTGCACCCAATCGAACCTCGCCGCGACCAACGCGAATTGTTTCGATTGGGGCACAAAGGCCATGTCGCCGACACGCACCAAGGCATCCTGAAGATTTGCCGCGATCACCGTGAGATCGTCGGCGTCGAAGGCGATCAATCGAGGAAGACCCGGCATCGGCGCCTCTGGGTGGTTTCGGGGTCCTCGCGGCGCGGAAACGGCGGCGCGCCCCGTGCCAAGGATTTTGCGAGACATTAGACGTTTGTCAAGCCAAAGGGCTAGCGATTTGGGTTACGGAAATAGGTTAAATCCCAAGCCTAAACCATCACCGTTTCAAATTGAAACGATCATTTTCTTATACCAAGCCTCGAAAAGAGTAACCTATCGACCCTCCCAATTTACGGGCTTGACCCGGCCATCCAAAGATCTGCCTACGGTTATTGGATGCCCGGCTAAAGGCCGGGCACGGCGACAGGAGTCGCGGCCTTTAAGACTTGGTATAAGGCGAACCGCGCTCAAGCAAATGGAGAGGCCGGCTTGACTGAAATAGCCTGGCCGCCACCTCCTCCACAGGTTCTTTAACTCGCCTTCCTCGATGATGTGGCTTGGCCCCTTGATCAGCGGGAGGCTCGCGCGGGCCATCGATTGCAGGATGTTTCGTCTCGCCGCCTGGTAGACGCCTTAGGGCAGAGTATTTTGTACCGGCTGCCTTTCAACGCAACAGAGTCTTAACTATTCGCCGATGATTTCGCCGGACCCACCCAATTCGGCAGGAAAGTCCCTCATTTTCGGAAGCCCGTCACGCATGGGAAGCACCGTCTCGGCGTAGTGGACATGAAGCTGCGGCCGAAACGGGAAGTCTTTGATGGTCGCCGAGAAAACGTCGATCATTCCGAAGGCCGGAAGTCTCGACATCACGTGTCCGCCGCAGGTCCGGCAGAATTGGCGATGGTGCGTCTCGGTCTTTTGGTAAGTGCCGATCTGATCGGCCCCCTTTGTCACCTTCACGTTTTCCGGCTTCCAGAGCGTGAAGGCATTGACCGGCGACGCGGCCCACGACCGGCAAGACTGACAATGGCAATACCCCATCGCCTCCGGCTGCCCGGACACCTCCAATTCGACCGCACCGCAAAAGCATGCGCCGGAATAGATTTTGCCCACGAAAATTCTCCTCCTTCATGGCGATTGCCGGACCTGGCCGGGCACGCGCGCGAACGCCAAGTGAAAGCCTCGACCCTATGGATCTAGGGCTTCGCGCCGCTCTTTTGATATCAGCGCCGCACCGTCTTGTTATCGTTGTCATACAGCGATCCCGGCCTCTCGAGTTTCAAGATCGCCTGACCTGATGAAAGCATATCTTACCTTCGGGGCGCTCACACCGGAAATCGGTGCAAAAATTTGAGGCTAGCATCTGCACTCAATTT
>PEFW01000093.1 GCA_002890675.1 Candidatus Methylaffinis lahnbergensis | reverse complement strand
TTCTGTCCGCGCGGCGAACCGCGAGCGTGGTGCGCCCGCGCCAGATCTCCATGTATCTGTCCAAGCTCTTGACGCCGCGCTCGCTGCCCGAAATTGGCCGGCGGTTCGGCGGCCGGGACCACACGACCGTCCTCCATGCCGTGCGAAAGATCACCGGTCTCGTGACCACGGACGCAACATTGTCGGAGGAGATCGAGCTTTTGAAGCGTATGCTTTTGGAGTGAGCCTGTCTCGAGGAATTCAATCCTGCCGGGAGACGGGATAGGCTTGGCCATGGAGCAAGCGGCGATTCGCATTATAGGCGTCGATCCTGGCCTGCGGAACATGGGTTGGGGTATCGTCGAAGTTTTGGGCTCGAAGCTCGCCTATGTGGCGAGCGGCATCGTTCATTCCAACGCGCAAATGCCGCTCGCAACACGCCTCCGCGAGCTGCACGAGGGTCTGGCCGGCGTCATTTCCGAATATGCGCCCATGGAGGCGGCGGTCGAGGAAACCTTTGTCAATCGCGACCCGCAATCGGCCTTAAAACTTGGGCAGGCGCGGGGAATAGCGCTCGTCGTTCCGGCGCTCGCGGGCCTTCCCGTCGCGGGATATGCCGCCAATCTCATCAAGAAAACCGTGACCGGCACCGGCCATGCAGAAAAAGCGCAGATTGCGATGATGGTAAAAACCCTTCTCCCCGGAAGCGGCGCGCAAGCCGCGGATGCGGCCGATGCTCTCGCCGTGGCGATTACCCATGCGCGGGTCCGGCTTTGGGCGCGCAATCTGGAATCCGCCACCGGGCGTGAGTGTCTGTTTGAAAACATATCGCTTCCTTTGAATCGTTTGTGATTCAAGAGGGGTGGTTTTATGCGCGGAGGCTCAACGATGGCGACGACGAAAAACCGCGGCCGTTGCGACCGCCGCAAATTGCGATGCCCGAGCGATGTGACCGACGATGAATGGGCGCATGTCGAACCGATGTTCTTGCCGGCCAAGCGCGGTGGCAACAAGCGCTACGTCGACGTGCGCGAAGAGATGAACGGGATCGTGGATATTTTGCGCCCGGGATGCCCGTGGCGGGCGATTCCAAAAGACCTGCCGCCGCGCCGCACGCTGCTCGCCTATCGCGACTTGGGAGCTACGACCGCACCCTGGATCGCATCCATCTCGCGCCTTATGGGGAGTGCTAGGAGCAAGGCGGACAAGCCAGCCCCACCGCTGTAATGGTTGCTGAGCGAAGCGCAGCAAATGCCTTGTTGCGCGGAGAGTTGTCGAAGGATGGCGATCAATGCTGGCCATGGATCACCCGAAATATCGGCCCCCCAACTTCACAAACGGCGGAGATTCGTCGAAATAGCGCTACCAACGGAGGACACTTTAGCGTTTGGCTCCCGCCCGGCGCCCGGCCTTCCCCCCGCTGAAAGACTTCTCATGTCAACTTTTCGCTTACGTCTTCCCCTGGCCCGTCTCGCTTTCATCGCCGCGCTTCCGCTCGCCATTGGGACGCAACTGAATATTGCGCATGCCCAACAAGTCCTATCCCTAAAAGACTCGGTGCCGTCCATCACGACGAATGGCGTCGCAAGCACCAATGCCGTTCCCAATATCGCGACGATCTCACTCGGCGTTGACACCGAACGGCCAACCGCCGCCGCCGCCGCGCGCGACAACGCCCGCGCCGCCCAGGCAATCATCGGCGAGATCAAGGCGCAAGGCATCGAGACAAAAGATACCAAGACATTATCGGTCACGCTAGCGCCGGATTACGACGAAGTCACCGACGCCAATGGCCGCACCAAGCGGACCTTGCGCGGTTACATCGCCCATAATTCGTTGAGCGTGCGGGTCCGGGAAATCGAAAAGGCCGGTACCCTGGCGGGGCAATTGATGGACAAGGGCGCCAACAGTTTTGACGGCATCGAATTCGATTATTCGCAAAAGGAGGAGAAATACGATGCTTTGCGCGGCGACGCCGTTCGAGACGCCTTGCGCAAGGCCAATAGCTACGTAAATGGCCTCGGCATTAGGCTTGGTCGGATTCTGGAAATCGCGACACAACTGCCCGAACCGGTTGCCGCCGGGTTCGGCGGGATGTTGCCGAAAGGCGCCCCGCGCGCCGCCGCCACCATTCCAGTCGAGCCTGGCGTCGAGACGCTGCGAACCGAAGTCCAGGTCACCTGGGAACTCGTGCAATAACGGCGAGGTCGAGCCTAGCTCCCAGGCGCCGGTTTGATCCCAAGCGCGTCGGCGAGCCGCATTTTGGCCGAACCCGGCGGCAACGGCTTTCGCTGGCTCGCGTGCGGCGCCCAGCCGGAGACAAAGATCATCTCGAAAGTCGCGCGCACGCGTCCGCCGGGATCGGCGAATCGCTCTGCATAGATGCTTGCGGCGCGCAAGAAAAGCTCCCTCGTCGAGGGCTTGCGCAGCCGCGCGGACAACGCATTGGTCGCACCCATCGCGCGCAGATCTCGCAACAGGCCAAACATGTCCGCGTAACGCACGGCGATGGGCTCGGTATCCGCCACCGGCAAGGCAAACCCGGCTCTTTGGAGAAGCCCGCCCATGTCGCGCACATCCGCGAAAGGCGCGACGCGCGGGCTGATCCCACCGGAAATCTCCGTCTCGGCCACGGCCAGGGCGGTACGCAACTCGTGCAGGCTCTGGCCACCAAGGAGGCAACCGAGAAAGAGCCCATCGGGTTTCAAAACGCGGCGAAGCTGAACGAGCGCTCCGGGAAGATCGTTGAGATTTTGCAAGGAAAGCGCCGAGACGGCCAAATCGAAGCATTCAGGCGCCAGGGGCAAGTTTTCCTCATCGCCCAAAAGGCGAAGGAGCGAGCCCTCACCGGCCGTTTCCGCCAGCGGCGCCATGCGGACCAGAAGGCCTGGCCGAAGCCGGTCCGCGAGCCGCGCGGCAAGCCAAGGCGAAGGCGTGCCGGCATCTAGGACAGCGGAAAATGTCCGCTTGATTGAGGAAAGCCGCTCGCAGAACTCTTCGCTGGCATGGACTACGAGAAATTCCTCGGGTCCGGCGGCGGCCGCGCGGGCAAGTCTCCATCTGACCAGGCGGCGGTCGAAGATGGGGGGCGGAGGTGTCGTCATGGCCGCGTCATCGGACGAAAGATAGGTTTCGTCAAACAGCGGCAGCGGGTGCGCCGTTTCGAATAAACCCCTCGTTCTCCCACATGCCCAAAAAATTATCCCCACGATCCCGCTGCGCCCAGTGGATTTCTCTAAACGATCCGAGATCGCGATCTGGCGCACCCGAAGGGATTCGAACCCCTGGCCTCTGCCTTCGGAGGGCTAAGGATAGGCATTTCCCCAAATTTACAATTGTTCCTGTGCTTTCACTAACATATTGTTTTTTAAAAATTAAAATGGATGGATTTGCACGGTCATTCCTTGCATTTCCCTCTGCGGTGCTTACTATGTGCTTACTTTTCACCCGCCAGTAAGAGCACCGAAATAAGGCCGTCATGGCAAGTCTGAGGATCACAAAAACAATCGTCGATGGGGCGAAACCGGGACCCGCCGATTACTTCATCTGGGACAGCGAATTGAAGGGCTTCGGCCTCAAGGTGTCCAAGGGTGGACGAAAGACCTATGTCTGTCAATACCGGACCGCTGGAGGCCGGACCGGCGATTCAAGGCGGTTGACCATTGGAGTGCACGGATCGCCCTTGACGAGCCGAGGCCAAGAAAATTCTGGGGCGAGCTGCAAATGGGGAAGACCCGGCTCAAGAGAAACAAGACCTCAAGAAACAGCTCACCGTCTCCGAACTCTGCGACCAGTACCTTGTGCATGGCTGCGCAACAAAGAAGCCTAGCACTTTGGCGACAGACAGGGGCCGGATCGAACGGCATATCAAGCCACTGATTGGGCGAAAGAAGGTGCAGGATGTCACAAAGGCCGACATCAAGAGATTCTTGCAGGAAGTAGCCCAAGGAAAGACAGCGACAGACATCAAAACGGGCAAACGAGGTCGGGCGATCGTCCGGGGCGGCGAGGGCACCGCTACCCGTACCGTTGGGCTTCTGGGCGGCATCTTCGCCTATGCCATCGATTGCGGAATGATCGACACAAGCCCGGTTCTTGGCGTGAAACGCTTTGCCGACAAGAAGGGTAACAGGTACCTGAGCCAGCAAGAGCTTGCGGCTCTTGGCGCGGCTCTGAGAGAGGCCGAAGCAGGGGGCGAGAATACCTCAGCTCTGGCAATCCTTAAGCTCCTCATATTCACCGGTGCGCGCAAAGGCGAAATCGAAGCCCTGACTTGGCCGGAAGTTGACTTCGAAGTCGGTTATTTGAGGCTTGCCGACTCCAAGACGGGACAGAAAGCCATCCCCCTCAATGCTGGAGCCTTGCAGGTTCTGAATGACCAGAGACGTCCTGAGGTTAACGATCACGTTTTTCCCGCGTATCGCGGTGATGGCCACTATGAGGGAACACCCAAGGTCTGGAGGCGCGTCCGATCAATAGCGGGTCTTCACGACGTCCGGCTTCACGATCTCCGACACAGCTTCGCCAGCATCGCTGTGTCGGGCGGGGCAAGCCTGCCGATCATCGGGGCTCTACTGGGACACACAAATAGCTCTACAACTCAACGCTACGCCCATCTGAGTGATGATCCTGTGCGGGCGGCGAGTGAGGCCGTAGGCAACCAGATAGCTGCCGCAATTGCACCCGTTCGGCGCAATTCAATTGCCGGACTGACCAACGTTGTCTCGGACCGAACGAGGGCAAGATAATCGAACTGAAACCCATAGAGCTTTTTGGAGTCAGCGCGCTCGAACGAGCGCCAGTCTGATATCAGCCATTTGATTGGGCGTCATAGCCCGACTGTTCAGTCAAGTGACCGGCTCATGAGCATGTCGCGCTACATCAGCATGTATGCGGAGGCCTCCGTGCCAGACCAGAAGCGCCGTCGGTGTGAAGATTATCTGCCACGCGAGGGCTTCGCGGAGGTTGAGCTTACGTCCGATCGTTTTCGAGTGATCCTGAACGACGCGATGCCCGGCGGCGATTGGCCCGACGACATCATCGATACGGTGATCAACGAAGTCACCCACCATCTTGCTCAGGCTATCGGGCAATTCGGCTGGTCTCCGTTTAACACGAGACGTCGGGACCTGCACAAACGTCTCGAACTGCTACGAGGCAGCCTCGAAACCGCTGCCGATATTCTTGCCTCGAGTGGTGATCTTCGCGAGAAAATCGACATCGATCTTCTCGGCTTCATGACAAATGTCGCGGTCGAGGCGGATCCGGGTTTAACGTCCGCCTTGATGAATCGGAAATATGCTTCCGCTCACGCACAAATCAAGCATATCTTGATGCATCTCGAGGCCGCCGCCGCGGTTTTGGAAAAAACCAGCGCAGACGGCCCGGCGCGGGCAACTTGGTACGACCCTATCGTCGAAGGAGCCGTTGCCGCCGCTCAAAGCCTGGCGATACCTTTAACGATTGGTGGAGACCGGAGTCGAGACCCCTACGACACGTCCTTCGTCCGTTTGGTGAAGCGCCTGGAGTCGTTCCTTCCATCACAGATGCAATCCGCTTCCCTGGCGGCTTGCGCGAAACGCATCGAGCGAAGCCCAGCTTGGTGTTCGGCGCGGTAGTAGCTAAAATAAGACGCTTGGTACGCGCGATAAGATGCCACTTGCTGTTGCTGTTGGACCGAGTTTGGCGCGACTCTGAAGTGTCTGATTGTAGCCAGCACGTCCGGTTCTTGAGGTACACCGGACCCGTCTGGAACGCGGGCGAAACGTCGAAACTGACCCATAGCTGCCTTTGCTGAACTGGAAACCTGTCGGCACACCCATTTCGGTTACTACGTAGCTTATTTTCTGGAAGATCGTCCGTCCAACCGGTTTTGCGTAAGGCTGGGCCTGCAAGTCTCGCAGAACCTCCATAAGCACAACCCACTCTGGCTTTAGCGGGTTGTGCTTCCGCCCCTTGCCTATCCCGAACTCGTAGAGAAGGTCATCGACGCTTACTGGAAAGAGGAACGGCCGAAGACCTATGTCATCGACTTGGGTTGGCGATTGCTCTCCATTGCACGCGATTCTGGGGCGCTGAACCAGGTCGGTCTCGCCCGGCTTGATGACCTTAGGGCGACGTTGGAGGAGCATCGCGAAATTGGCCCAAGGGATTTCGGCTCTTTCGAAAGACCCCCAAGGTAACAATCTCGGTCGAGGGTTTGCGGACGTCTAGGGGCGTATTCGCCGCGAACATCTCGCGGGTCGCCGAAATTCCGAGGGCGATGGCACCGAGGGTGATGAGAATACCGACCGGCGCAGCAAGCGCGCTCGGCAATAAGCTCGCGGGCCAGAAAAAATTCAACACCACTCCCAGCGCGATCGTCGCGGCCAAGATCAAAGGTGGCAGGGTGATCACATCGGGTCTGTCCCGTCGGTTGTCCTGCATCGCTTTCTCCCCAGTGCGGCGCCCGCCCGTCACATGGGTACTAGAGACTCATTAAACCCACCATACGAGAGCAGCGGCGAGGCAGACAGAGGCCAAACAGTTAGGCGCCAATCTGTCATAGCGCGTTGCGATGCGCCTGAAGTCCTTCAACCTGTTGAAGGCGTTCTCGATGAGCCATCGCGCTTTGTAGAGCCGCTTGTTAAAGCTGAATGGATGTTTTCTGCGGCTTCGGTTGGGAATCACCGGCTTGGTTCCACGCTCGTGCAACTCCTCGCGCAGCTCGGCGCTATCGTAGGCCTTATCGCCGAGCATGTGTTTGGACGGCTTCACTTTGCAGACGAGGCGTCCAGCAACGGGGAGGTCATGTGCCTCGCCTCCGGTCAAAAGGATGGCAAGAAGACGGCCTTTAGCATCTGCGAGTGCATGGACCTTCGTGTTGCGCCCGCCTCTTGAGCGGCCAATCGCCTGCTTCTGCTCCCCCCTTTTCCACCCGCTGCCGAACGGTGCGCTTTGACATGGGTGGAGTCGATCATCTGGGTGTTTGCCGATCTCCCGTTTCCGGCAAGTTCCCGGAACAAATTTTCCCAGACCCCACGCCGCGCCCAGCGCACGAAGCGGTTATAGATCGTCGTCGGCGGACCATAGGCCGCCGGGCAATCGCACCAGCGACAGCCGCTTTTCAATACCTGCACGATGCCGCTGATGACGCGCCGGTCGTCCACCCGCGCAACCCCGCGGACATCCGTGGGCAAGAACGCCTCGATCCGCTTCCATTGCGCGTCGCTCAGCCAAAACAAATTCCTGCTCACAATTGCAAATCCTTCCCGCCAACGAATCACTATCGTATTGTCAGCGAAGAAGGATTAATGAGTTCTCACCCTAGTTCGTTGCAGGCTCCACCGACGCGACCTTGAAGGTGTGTATCTCATCATGATGGTCCTGGATCGAGACGTATTCGCCAAGCTTGAGCGCATGTGCGCCGAACCTATAGCCCGCTTCGTCGTTGTCTCCGGTGCCTTCGTAGTGAAACACCCAACGTGCATGCTCCGATCCACCGGGCTTGTGAACAAGGCGGCCAATCTCGTCCTGTTCGCCGTCCCAAAATCGGTGGACGCGGCAATGCTCGCGGTACTCCTGCCAGAGTGCCGAATCGATGTGGCCAGCGGCGTCGAGCGGAGCCACGAACTCGTAGCCGCAGCGGGCAGAGCCTTCTGGAAACTCCTTCGATCGAGCGAGATTGAGCCTAATGCGCTTGAGCACGTGTGGCAATGTCATCGGAGCAATTCCTTTGGCCGAAGGTCCAAGCTGCGTTTAATGCGACACGTAGGCACTGTCATTGATCCCAGAAGGAACCGCGGTCCACCTTGGATCAATGAACGAAACCCCTCATCTCGTCGAAGTAGAAATCGTCCTTTTCAGTCGAGGCAGTCAGCTTTCCATTTGCCACGCCTCTGAGCCTATCGGCGCAAGCGAGAAACACTAACGTGGGTTTCAGTGCCAAATGTCAACTTATCGACTTGAAAAATTGTTCTGCCCTCGCTCGATCGCGATTGTCGGCGCGAGTCCGCGTGAGCGGTCACTCGGCCGCTCGATAGCCCGCAATCTGCGCGTCGGCGGCTTCGGTGGTTCACTTCATATCGTCAATCCAAATTACGAATGCATCGATGGCCTGTCGACGGTCAATTCCGTCGAGGCGATTGCCGAGGTGCCCGATATCGTCGTGATCGCAGCGCCCCCGGCGGCGGTGCCCGAGATCGTCGCGGCGGCGGGTGCGAAGGGTGCCGCGGCGGCGATCATTATCACCGCGGGGCTGAGTCACGGTACCGACTCGTTCGCCGACGCCGCGAAGCAAGCCGCGCGGACGCACGGCCTGAGGCTTGTCGGCCCCAACTGCCTCGGCGTGACGGTCCCCTCCGCCGGGTTCAACGCTAGCTTTGCGGCCCACATGCCGCCCGCCGGCGACCTCGCCCTGATCTCCCAATCTGGCGCCATCGTCGCTGGATTGGCCGAATGGGGGACGCAGCATTCAATCGGGTTCTCAGCACTGGTGTCGATCGGCGATCAAGTCGACGTCGATTTCGGCGATCTGCTCGATTTCTTCGCAATGGACCGAGCTACGCGCGCGATCCTCCTCTACGTCGAGTCCATAAAAGACGCGCGAAAATTCATGTCCGCGGCGCGCGCAGCCGCGCGCACCAGGCCCGTTGTCGTGATCAAATCGGGCCGCCATGCCCAAGCGGCCAAGGCGGCCGCCAGCCATACCGGAGCGCTTGCCGGCTCAGATGCCGTCTACGATGCGGCCTTCCGTCGTGCCGGCCTGCTCCGCGTCCGCGACCTCGAGGAGCTGTTCGACGCGGCCGAGACGCTCGGCCGGCTACAGCCGTATTCCGGCAGACGGCTCGCCATATTGACCAATGGCGGTGGCGTCGGCGTGCTTGCGGTCGATCGCCTAGTCGATCTCGGCGGCGCGGTTGCGGAGCTTTCCCCCAAGACCCAAGCGCGATTGGATGCGGTGTTGCCGCCTACGTGGTCCAAAGGAAACCCCGTCGACATCATCGGCGACGCGGACGGCGAACGCTATGTTGTGGCCCTCGACGCCCTTCTCGCCGACCCGCAGAACGACGCCATTCTGGTGATGAACGTCCCGACCGCGCTCGCGTCCGCCGCCGATACCGCAACAAGGGTCGCCGAGCTAACGCGCGCGCGGCGCGCAAGTACAGTGAAACCAAAACCGGTCCTCGCCACGTGGATTGGTGCCGATGACGCCGCCTCTCGGGCCTTCGAGGCGGCCGGCATTCCTCATTACGCAACGGAATCCGATGCGGTCCGAGGTTTCATGCATGTGGCGCGCTGGAGCGAAGCGCGCGATGCATTGATGGAAACCCCGCCAAGTCTGCCAGAGCATTTCACCCCCGATGTCGACGCCGCGCGCACGGTGATCGACGGCGCGATTTCAGATCAACGCAGCTGGCTCGATCCGATTGAAATTCGCGCATTGTTTGCGGCCTATGCCATCCCGGTCGTGACCTCTGTCCTCGCCAATGATGCCGATGATGCAGCAACGAGTGCTTCACAGTTTCTCGATGCCGGCCAGACCGTGGTGGTCAAGATCCTCTCGCGCGATATTCAGCACAAGTCGGATATCGGCGGCGTGCGGTTGAATCTGACGACCAGCCAGGCGGTCCGTACAGCCGCCGTTGAGATTCTCGCTCGGGCGGGGGCCGCACGGCCCGGCGCGCGCATTGCCGGCGTGATTGTGCAGCCCATGATTGTGCGTCCGCAGGCGCGCGAGCTTATCGCCGGGATCGCTGATGACCCCACCTTCGGGCCAGTCATCGTCTTCGGCTGCGGCGGAACGGCCGTGGAGGTGATCGACGACAAGGCTCTTGCGCTGCCGCCGCTCGACATGAAGCTCGCCACGGATATCGTCAGGCGCACCCGGATTTCGCGCACGCTCAAGGCGTACCGCAATGTGCCGGCCGTCAACGAGCCGGATGTTGCGTTGGTGCTGGTCAAGCTCGCGCAGCTTGCAGCCGACCTGCCACAGGTTCGCGAGCTCGACATCAATCCGCTACTCGCCGACGACAGCGGCATTCTTGCGCTGGACGCTCGGGTCGCCATTGCACCGATCGGGCCAAAATTCAGCGGCCGCGGGCATCCGCGATTCGCAGTACGGCCCTATCCCACGGAATGGGAGAGAAGGCTCGAACTCGGCGATGGCGCAAAATTGTTGGTGCGTCCGGTTCGGACGGATGACGAGGTGATGTTTCGCAGCTTTTTCAAGCAGGTCACGACAGAAGACTTGCGATTGCGGTTCTTCGCTCCGGTCCGCGAATTCAGCCACACGTTCATCGCCCGCCTGACACAGCTCGACTACGCCCGGGCTATTGCGCTGGTCGCAATCAGCGAGTTCAATGGCGAGATGCTTGGTGTGGTCTGGCTCCATGCCGATCCGAACTATGAAAAAGGCGAGTACGCCATACTCGTTCGCTCAGACATCAAAGGGCGGGGGCTCGGTTGGCAGCTGATGCAGACCATGATCCAATATGCTCGGTGGCTCGGCCTCCAGGAGATCGAGGGACAGGTACTCCACGAGAACAGCACCATGCTTGCCATGTGCAGAGAGCTTGGCTTTGCGGTAAGTTTGGCCCCGGAGGACCGCGGCGTATGTGTCGTCACGTTACGGCTGAACGACCTGCCCTGAGGCTAACTGTCGTCGCTTGGCGTCACTTCACGCCGTGCCAATTACTTTACACCTCAGCCCGAAGCGCCCGCCTCATCTAAAATCTCATCTCAGATTTATCGCGGGTTTAGAGCGGATTACTTTATCATGACGCATATCCTGCATTCCTGAAATAGTTTGCGCATTCTTGCGGCGAGAAGTGGTCGAGCGAGGTTCCGAGGCGGTTCCATGTCGCGTCGATGGTTCTCTCGCCGGCTTTTCG
>PEFW01000092.1 GCA_002890675.1 Candidatus Methylaffinis lahnbergensis | reverse complement strand
CTGGAAGTGCCGCGATGCGGTGGCATCCTCACATCCGACAAACCGCTCTTCCAACTCCTCGACACTCAAATGATCCCAGACCGTCGCCATGTGTCCCAATCTCCCGACTCATGGCGCCTAATCTTATCTGCTTCGCAAGGCCGTGTGAATCCCCTTCAACGTCGAGTCAATCAGCCGGAAACCGTATCAGTACGCGAGTCAGATTGTCCGTCGTCAGGGAATTTGGGGCGAGGAGCATTGGAGGCCGCCCTATTCAAGTTTATCCTGTTCAGCCCGTAGATCCTCGCGGTGGGCATCCCCTCCCAGTGACTTGCAATCGCATTGAGGACGCGCGCCATCTTTGGCCAGCGGGGTTGGGAGCATGCTGCCCATCCCCGATACTGATCTGCTAACACACTTTCCTGGGCACCGCCTTCAAAGAGAGCCTTTGAATAGCCCCATCGCATGTTGTAGCGCTCAATCATCGGACCGCGCTCAACATCTTTAGCGTCAAGATTCTCGATGACACGGCGAACAGCCCTTTGTGGCCAAGCCTTATCCTCCGGATCGACCAGGGCGTGGGCGAGTACCGCGCCGATTTTTGAATCCGCAACGCCTATGCGATCTCGCTCGCCTGCCAACTTTCGGACTTGTTCAATCCACCTCATAAGCTTTATTTCGTCAAGCATTCCGTCTTCGGCGGCGCCAGGGATTGTATGCATTACTGCTAGGAGTCGGTAAGCGACCTGCGCCCGAGCGCGGGCCTCAGGACTCGGCTGGGGCGCCTGCTCCTTGTCTCGATTGGCAAGCAGAAAGGCTTCACACAGTACCTCAACAAAGAATGTTGGATTCTCTGCCATGAATGTATGGAGCGTGAGGTGACGAGCGTTTAATGTACCCAATAGTGGCAGAGCCTGATATTCTCGCCTCGCAATTTCCTCCCGAGTGGCAGCGTGTGCGAAGCCCATCGAGGAAACGTTGGACATCATGAGAGCAATTTCCGAGACGGCGAATTTCATTCGCCGTCTGTGCCTTGGCGAGCTGGCTCATAGTTGCGTCGCAAGTCCGGCAAACAACGGGAGCACCTCCGAGCGCCTGAGCTTTCGTTTGAGAACTGCTTGTCCCGAATCGTCGATGCCGTGAACTTGAAAGACGTTCTTGGCCAAATCCAGTCCGCCTCCATCGTTGCGATCACCGCTGATCTTGCGACCCTTCGGCAACCAGGGGAAGGGGGCCGTCCATTCCAACATGACCGCTAGCCGCCAACCGTTCACAACGTCGAGAAAAACCGCTTGCCAATCGGGGCCGTCCACATATGAACGGGGTATAACAGGGAATTTGACCTGTGGAGATCGGTTCGGCGAGGAGCGGCTTGAGTTTGGGACGACGCATCAACAGGCTTCGATACGTATAATCGACCTCTTCCGCCGCAAAGCTGCGCAATAAGATGTGGTATCAATAATGGCACGTGCCGCAAAATTACCTGTCACAATGAGTGCCTGATCCCTCACGATGAGCGCGCAGGCCGTCCGAGGCCAAACCATGGCTCTGAACATCGAGGACTATGCCATTATCGGCGATTGCCAGACGGCCGCCCTCGTCGGGCGTGACTTGTCGGTGGACTGGCTTTGCTGGCCACGCTTTGATTCTCCTGCTTGTTTCGCCAATCTTCTCGGCACCACGGACAACGGCCGATGGTCGATCGCACCCGCCGATCCGGGCGCTAAAATGACGCGCGCCTATCGCGGCCATACGTTGATTCTCGAAACCACGATCGAGACGGCCGGCGGCGTTGCCATTGTCGCCGATTTCATGCCCACGAAAGTCCAAGGCTCGCATCTTGTCCGGCTGATGCGCGGGATAAGCGGCAGCGTCAAACTGCGCACCGAGCTCATCATCCGTTTCGGTTATGGCGCGGTCGTGCCGTGGGTGCGCCGGTACGACGATGGAAGTCTGCGGGCGGTCGCGGGACCCAACCGCTTGGTCCTGCGCAGCCCGATAGGACTTCGACCGAGAGGCCGGACCCATTTCGCCGAGTTCACTGTTGCCGCCGGGGAAACAGTCGATTTTACGCTGAGCCATGGCGTCTCCTACGAGGATGTGCCTCATGCGATCGATCCTTATCAAGCGCTCGAACAAACCGAACGGAGCTGGGGCGCCTGGTCGCAGCCATTCGAAGGCGCGGGGCAATGGTCGGAGGCCGTGATCCGTTCCTTGCTCACGCTGCGCGCTCTCATTTTTCAGCCAAGCGGCGGCATCATCGCGGCGCCGACCACCTCGCTGCCGGAGCAATTGGGCGGCTCCCGCAATTGGGACTACCGTTTCTGCTGGCTGCGCGACGCGACCTTCACTTTGCTCGCGTTGATGAACGCGGGCTATTCCCATGAGGCGATGCGATGGCGCGCGTGGCTGATCCGGGCTCTCGGCGGTGAGCCCGCGCGGGTGCAAATTCTCTATGGTCTAGGCGGCGAACGCTATATTCCGGAAAGCACCCTTCCCTGGCTTTCCGGCTACGCCGGCTCGAAACCGGTGCGCGTCGGCAATGCGGCGGCCGGTCAGTTGCAGCTCGATATTTATGGCGAGGTTCTCGATGCGTTGTATCAAAGCCGCAAGCGGCGGCTAGTTACCGATGCCGCCGATTGGATGCTTCAAATCGCGCTCTTGAAGCATCTTGAAACGATCTGGGCATTGCCCGACGAAGGCATTTGGGAGGTGCGCGGGCCACGGCGGCATTTCACCTACTCGAAAATCATGGCCTGGGTTGCGTTTGATCGCGCCGTCAAAAGCATCGAGGAATTCGGCTTTGTCGGGCCGCTGGATCACTGGCGGCGCCTGCGCCAGCACATTCACGATGATGTTTGCGCCAACGGATTCGATCCGGAGCAAGGCGCTTTCACCCAGAGCTATGGCGGAAAGGACCTCGACGCGAGCCTTCTCATGATGGCCCTCGTCGGTTTCTTGCCGCCCGATGACAAACGCCTGGCCGGAACGGTCGATGCCATCGAGCGCCGCTTGATGGTGGACGGGTTCGTGCGCCGCTACGATACACAAGTGGGCGAGGATGGCTTGCCTGTGGGCGAAGGCGCATTTCTCGCCTGCAGCTTCTGGCTCGTCGATAATCTCGTGCTTTTGGGAAGGCTCGACGACGCGCGCGCTCTGTTTGAGCGGCTGCTCGCGCTCCGCAATGATCTCGGTCTTTTATCCGAGGAATATGACTCTGCGGGAAAACGCCTCGTCGGCAATTTTCCGCAAGCTTTTTCCCATATTGCCTTGATCAACTCCGCGTATAACCTTGCCCGCGCGGCAAAGCCCGCAGAACAGCGCTCCGGCGCCAAGGCTCCCGAACCGGGGGAAGATCGGTTCGGCCTGTTTTGAGCGTCATGCCGCCGGCAAACCAGTTCCTTGCTCGACTTGCAAAAGCAGCGCGAACAATTCGCTTTGGCGGTGCGAGTCCGTCTTGGCGAAGTGGCAGGGCGTCGTCGAGCGCAAACCAACGCGTCAACTTTGGCCGGCTGTCTGTCCATTCGCAAAAAGACGTCGCCAGCACGAGACAGTGCCATTCTGCTTTGAGCCAACCGCGCCAATAAGGCAGTTTCAGATTGCGCACATTCGTCACCGGTGTGCATTGGGAGATTCGGCGGCGGCGGGGAGGCGGTGTCCCGCTTGATGTTGAAAAGCGCGAAGCGGGCGTCGCTGGTTTATGACCTACGCAGCCTTCGTGATTCGGCAAGTATTTGACCCCTGCCAGAGAGTCCGGTCTCCGGGGTATTATTTTCCCGGTATTCAGTTGGGCGACACGTGAGGGACGATAGATGCACGATGCGGCCGGCGAGATTCTCGAAACCCGTGTCCCGGCCCGTCTCGATCGTCTGCCCTGGGGAAGATTTCATACGCTGGTGGTGGCGGCGCTCGGAATTACCTGGGTGCTCGATGGTCTTGAAGTCACACTTGCGGGATCTATAGCGGGCGCCCTTGAGGCGAGCCCCCGCCTGCGCTTCACTGCGTCCGACATCGGCTTGGCGTCGAGCTTTTATCTCGCGGGCGCGGTCATTGGCGCGCTGGGCTTCGGATGGATGACGGACCGGCTAGGCCGCAGGCTGCTTTTCTTTATTACGTTAGGTCTCTATCTAGTTTCCACGACCGCTACGGCTTTTGCCTGGAATCTGGAAAGTTTTTGTCTGTTCCGCATGCTGACCGGCGCCGGAATAGGCGGCGAATACAGTGCGGTCAATTCGACGATTCAGGAAATGATCCCGGCGCGCTATCGCGGACGGACCGATCTTGCCATCAACGGCTCGTTCTGGATCGGCGGCGCGCTCGGAGCAGCCGCATCGATATTCGTTCTGGACCCGACCTACTTCGATCCCGACCTCGGCTGGCGGCTCGCTTTTTTCATCGGTTCCGCGCTCGGCCTCAGTATTCTTTTTCTGCGGACGTGGATCCCAGAAAGCCCACGCTGGCTCGTCATTCATGGAAGGGAGCAGGAAGCGGAAAAGCTGGTCGATGAAATCGAAGCCGGATTTCGACTACATGGAGCGCGTTTTCAGGACGGATCGACGCTTACGCCAATACGGTTGCACCCGCGTTCGCACACGCCGCTGCGGGAAGTCTTTCAAACGCTTTTCATCACTTTCAGAGTCCGGACCCTTTTGGCGCTTGCTCTCATGTTGGCGCAGGCCTTCTTTTATAACGCAATTTTTTTCACCTATGCGCTCGTTCTCACAAATTTCTATGGTGTCCCATCGTACAAAGTCGGCTGGTACATTCTTCCCTTCGCGCTTGGCAATGTGCTTGGCCCATTGTTGCTTGGTCCTCTGTTTGATTCCATTGGCCGTAAGCCAATGATCGCCTTTACCTATGCGGTTTCTGGTTTGCTGCTTGCCGGAAGCGGCTGGCTGTTCGCGCTTCATCTTCTCGACGCGACTCAGCAGACAATCGTCTGGACAGTAATTTTCTTTTTTGCGTCCGCGGCGGCGGGAGCTGCCTATTTGACGGCGTCCGAGATCTTTCCGGTAGAAATTCGCGCGCTCGCCATCGCCTTTTTCTACGCGGCCGGCACTGCGATCGGCGGTGTGGGAGCGCCGTTTCTATTTGGCGGGCTGATTGCAACTGGCTCGCGCGCCAGCGTTTTCGGCGGCTATCTGTTGGGTTCGGCGCTTATGATTCTGGCCTCCATTATTGAGATGATCTGGGGCGTGGCAGCCGAGCGGAAACCGCTGGAAACGATAGCGCGTCCTTTGTCGTCGCTGAAAGACTGAAGAGACGGCCCCGCCACGCATGCTCCGGCGCCGAGATCGACGGACATGGCGGCCAACGGAAACAGACGTTCGCTAAATCCTATATCCAAAGGTTTGACCCTCCCTCGAAATGGTGGACACCCTTGACTAGCTCCTATTGGAGCTGTGTCCTAATTTCATTTATCGTGCGGCGATACGGCCGTTGCCGCCGACGGCGAGGTCAAGCCCATAACCATTCATGGCGCGGCAGTCTCGTCATCACCTGAAATTCGCACGAGCCAGCCGCGCACGGCTTCCGGATTCTCGAAATATCCATCGATGCCGGAAACCATGCGGCCCACGGAATATGCAAGCCCATGGAAATCTCCGATGATTTCGAAAACCGACTCATCCGTGACGTCGTCGCCGAGGAATATCGGGTGACGGTCGCGAAACGGCGGGTAGCGCATTAGTTCACGCACCCCTGTGGCCTTGCTGAATCCGGCTTGCTTGATTTCCAAAACGGACTTGCCGCGAAGAAGTTCGATCGATACTGACGGATTTTCCAGGCAAACTCGGGCGGCGGCTTCGTTCACTACGTCGCCCAATTCCGGCGCCAGACGATAGTGCAAGGCGACTGAGTAGCCCTTGTCCTCGATGAGGATACCGGTTCCGCTTTCGGCGATCGCGGCGAATTTGCGCTTGAGCGTCGCATCGAGCGGTACCGTGCGCCGGATATCGAGGCTGCTCCCGGAAATGGGTCGAAACTCGGCGCCATGGCCCCCGACAGCGGGGAGTTGCAACGGCGCGAAGAGCCGATCCAGATCGCTCAGTGGACGCCCGCTGACAAGCGCCAGCGCCCCGCCGGTGCGTTCGCTGAGCCTATTCATGGCGTGCCGAAGGGAGGACGGAACCCGCACTTCCTGCGGCGTCGGCGCGAGATCCAGAATGGTGCCATCGACATCGAGCAGGAGGGCACACGCCTGGAAATCCGGAACGAGGCAAGTTGCGGCAATATTCATATTCTATTTCTATCCCGGGATCGCTTCAGGCCGAATGTCCATCGGGCGGTTAATTTATTCGACTAAGCCCAGAGGCCGGCAGACGGACTCAAGTGGCCCTGAACACGTCAACGACTTTGAGACAGCCAGTGTTTGAATTTAAGCTTGGATTCCTAGCCTTTGGGTTGGGGGGTTGATAGCGACCAACAGCGTGGCGCCTTAATCGCGGCCATGCATTACACATTGACCATGCGATCGAGGATTGTGTTGATGCTGTCGATCGACGTGTCGATCCACTCCGGGCGTTTTTCCGCCTCGCTTGCGATGTCTTGAAGTATCTCGACCAACAGGAAGAGGACGAGGAGGCGCTTGCGCGTGCCTTCATCCTCGATCCAGATCGGGCTGTCGCGCGCCGCTTCATTATAAGCCCGGATGAAGATTTGAGAAAATTCGATAAGTTCCTCGCGAAGCCTTGACACGGCGAGTGCCGGGTCGGGAACGAACCGGGCGAGATCGGTTTTCGCGGCCGCAACGACATGCGCAAATGAGCAAAGCATCACCGCGACATCGCGCAGCGGTGACGTTTTGGCACGCTTTCGGTCAGCCGATAGGGAAGGCCGTTCTTCGAAATCGACAATCATGACATCGTCCTTCACGACCAGGAGGCGGCCAAGACGATAATCGCCGTGAATGCGGATCTTGATCGCGCCATGTGGCTTCTGGACAAGCTTGTCGATCAGAGCAAAGCACTCTTCCTGCCGGGCCAGAAGGCGTTCGGCCTGGGCGCGCTTGTCCCCGCTTGCGTTCGTGGCGACCGATAGAAGGCGTTTGAAGGCATGCATGGCCATATTTCTTGCCGTGTCCGCTGCCTCGCAAACATCGTCGAACGTCAGCGGTTCGGCTTGGAACGCCGGATCGGCGGTTGGCGTCGCCAGTGCCTTATGCATTTCCGCCGTGCGCGAGCCAAGCCGCCGCATGTGCGGCATATAAATTGCGGATTCCTCATGCCCGGCGCGGTCGTCTTGCCCCGGCGTTAGGGCGGCAGTCTCGAGGCTTCGCTTTAATGCGTCGAGCGTCCAGGTCCAGGCGTCGCCCTGATTGCGAACAAAAGTTTGCAGGATCGCGAGCACAGCGCGGTTTCCCGCGCGATCGACGTGTTCGACAACGCCGAGCAAGCGAGGGGAATTGGAGAAGTGCGCCACTTCGGTCAAAAACGGCAGGACCTCGACCTCGGGATTCTCTCCGGTTTGCAGCCGGTGACGGATTTTCAGCATCATCTGGTTGGCAAGGACGAGTGAGGAGTTGCGCCGTCCCGAGCCAATACGACGGATATCGGACGTCTCGATCATGGGTTCGGTGGCGAGTTGAGGCGACGGCAAGAAAGAAATTGTTCCGCCTTGGTCCGTGTCCAATCTTTCGCCGCGCCGGAGCGCCGCCAAGATCGCCGGGGCGAACCCTTCGCACGCCTCTGCTTCGTACAGCAGGCCGGTCGAACCACCACGGCGCAAGCGCGCGGCGGCGTGCACGAGGGACGGCCCGTCCTCCCGTTCCGGTTCGGCCGCAAGTGGCGTGAAATAAGTCTCAACCTGGCCGCCAGGCAGTTCGCGGTCGAGGACTGGGAGAACGAAACGGCACTCTGCTCCATTGCGAAACACGGCGAAGTCCTTGACCGAAATGCCGCCGATCGGCGTCCCCGCGTCGCCAAACCAGTGTCGCGAGGCCAGGAAGCGCGGCGCCACCGTACGTTCGAATGCGATGCGTTCACGCCCGGCGAGAATTGTTTCGAGCTTGCCCGTGGCGACCAGCGTTAACAGTCCCGGCGCCGGTTGCTGATCGTGGCGTGCCTTGCTCGCCTCCGTCGCCTCGAGCCTGAACCAGAAAAAACCGTAGGCCGGCAAGGTCAAGAGATAGGACCGCGAATCGATCGCCGGAAAAACACTGCCCGCGGTAAGCTCGATTGGCACCGTACCCTTGAATTCAGCGAGATCGAGTTCGACCGCTTGCGCCGCCCGCGATACGTTGGCGACGCAGAGAATCCGCTCGCCCTCGAATTCACGGAGATAGGGCAGGACCTTGCGGTTCGACGGATGAAGGAACCGCAGCGTGCCTCGCCCGAAGGACAGATGCGAACGCCGCACTGCTACCATCCGCCGCGTCCAGGTCAAGAGGCTCGACGGGCTCGCGAGCTGAGCTTCGACATTGACGGCGCTGAAACCGTAAACTGGGTCCTGGATCGCGGGCAGGAAGAGCTTGGCCGGGTCGGCACGGCTGAAGCCGCCATTGCGATCGAGCGACCATTGCATGGGCGTGCGCACGCCGTCCCGGTCGCCGAGATAGATATTGTCGCCCATGCCGATCTCGTCGCCATAGTAAAGGACCGGCGTGCCGGGCATGGACAATAGCAGCGAATTCAGAAGCTCGATCTTGCGCCGGTCGTTTTCGAGCAAAGGGGCGAGACGGCGGCGAATGCCGAGGTTGATCCGCGCCCGCGGGTCGGCGGCGTAAAAGGACCATAGATAGTCGCGCTCCTTGCCGGTCACCATAGCAAGCGTCATCTCGTCGTGGTTACGGAGAAAGATCGCCCATTGGGCGCCGTCCGGGATCTCCGGCGTCTGCCGCATGATATCGGTGATCGGATGCCGGTTCTCTTGGGCCAGCGCCATGTAGATGCGCGGCATGAGGGGGAAATGAAAAGCCATATGGCATTCATCGCCCTGGCCGAAATATTGGGCGGTCTCTTCGGGCCAAAGATTCGCCTCAGCGAGAAGCATCCGGTCCGAATAGCGGGCATCGACCGCGGCCCTGATCTTCTTGAGGACCGCGTGGGTCTCCGGGAGGTTTTCGCAATTGGTGCCGTCCCGCTCGACCAGATAGGGAACGGCGTCGAGCCTCAATCCGTCGACGCCCATGTCGAGCCAATAGGCCATCGCATCGAGCACGGCTTCGAGGACGCGGGGATTGTCGAAGTTCAAGTCGGGCTGATGCGCGTAGAAGCGATGCCAATAAAATGCTTTTGCCTGATCGTCCCAGGTCCAGTTCGACTTTTCCGTGTCGAGAAAAATGATCGGGGCGTCCGCGTAGGCGCGATCCGTTTTCGCCCAAACATAGAAATCGCGCGCCGCCGAGCCTGGCTTGGCCGCGCGGGCACGCTGAAACCAGGGATGCTGATCCGAGGTATGATTGATCACGAGTTCGGTGATGACCCGCAGGCCCCGCTCATGCGCCTCGCGCACGAAACGTTTGAAATCCCGTAGGCTTCCATAGGCGGGGTTTATTCCGCGATAGGACGAAATGTCATAACCGTCGTCGCGCAGCGGCGAAGGATAGAACGGCATCACCCAGATTGCGGTCGCGCCGAGATCCTTGAGGTAATCGAGCTTCTCGGTCAGGCCGCCGAAATCGCCGATGCCGTCGTTGTTGGCGTCGAAGAAGGATTTCACATGCAGCTGATAGATAATCGCGTCGCGATACCATCGCAGGTCATTGCGATCAATCATGCCGTGGGGCTCCGCGCGGCCACAAGTGGATTTTGTCGGCGGTTGCCAAATATCTGCATCCCTATAGGCTCGCGATTTTTAAATGAGGAAACGAGAAACCGAACGAATTTTCGTCTGACCGGCGGATACGAAACACAACCCGCCATGTCAATCGTCCTCCACCTCGCAGGCCCTACACTTGGAACGACGACCCGTTCTCGGAAAGCCATTTCAAAACCCTAAAATATCAACCCCAGTTTCCAAAGTGGTTCGGCTGCATCGAGGACGCAAAGGCGTTCCGCCGCAGCTTCTTCGCTTGATATAATCAGGATCACCCTCATGCTGGCATCGGCCTGATGCCGCCGGACCAAGTACCCCAACGGTCAGGCCGGCGGGGTCCACCCAGCCCGCCAGAAAACCCTCGGCGCGCCTTCCAATACAAGCCAGAACGCTGCGTTAAATAACCGCCAGAACCGCCCCTCAAACCAACCGCCGCATGGATCAACCCACCAAACCAAAGGCGAGGAATCCAAGCTTTAATTCTAATGCCGGCTGTTGCAAAGTTGTTGACACGTTCAGCTTCCGGTAGATTGCGCATGAGGCGGGCCCGCTCCTTTTCATTTCGTTGAGTCCGCCAAGCCATGGATCGGCAACCCTTACTTGCCAAGGGGAGGCAGTATCCAGGCAAAGCGTTGCGATTTTAAATTGAGTTTGGTTTAAGACAAGGCGCTTCGCACTATCCGCCGAGGCCATGGCGGAACTAATCGGACGTTTATGCGTTTAAGGCTTTAGCTTGGTCAGAAAAAGGTGTCCACGTCATGAATCATCTTGAGCCGGCCGCGATCGTCCCCGGCGGGTCGAGCGGTAGACTGGTGGTCGTGTCGAATCGCGTCCCTTTGGCGGCATCTTCGGCGGCGCCAGCTGCGGGAGGACTTGCCGTTGCGCTTAAGGCAGCGCTCAAGGCACGCGGCGGGCTTTGGTTTGGCTGGTCGGGCAAAACCAGCGAGAGGAGCCCTCCCGCCTGCCAGTGGGGGACTTTTGGATCGCTCACCTATGCGGTGTCCGACCTTTCGCGGCGCGATATCGAGCAATATTACCATGGCTTCGCCAACCAGGCGCTGTGGCCGATTTGTCATTATCGTCTCGATCTCGCCGATCTTTCGGAATGCAACGCTGCAGCCTATTTCCGGGTGAACGAGCAATTCGCCCGGCAGCTTCACAAGATGCTGCGCCCGGATGAC
>PEFW01000091.1 GCA_002890675.1 Candidatus Methylaffinis lahnbergensis | reverse complement strand
GGCTTGAGCTGACCGAATGTAACAGAAACATTGGAACATGGTCGCCCCAGTCTTCATAACGCTGCCGCGGCCGGCGCTCGGGTGCGGCAGGCGGCACAACATCGGGGATCAAAGCCGTCTCGGTGACATGACTACCGTCGCTGCGCCTTCGCGAACGGCTCGGCTTGGCAAGTCTTGTTTGCGAAGTGGGGCTTGCACTCTGAGATACCCCCTGCGCTCCTGCCGGGCCGCAGAAAAGGTCCACGCCGACCATTGCGGCGCTGGCAAGCAACGTTTTTCGCTGGCTGGTTGCCCTCAACCTCGTCGAAGCTGTTGATTTCAGCGTGTCTTTGAGGCCGCCGACGGCGTTCTGAACCTTGCCCTCAACCTTGTCGGCTTTTCCTTCGGCTTCGAGCTTGGCATCGCCCGCCGCCTTGCCGACCACCTCCTTGATTGAGCCCTTGATCTTCTTCGCCGATCCGGCGACTCGGTCCTTGTCCATGGTTCTTTTTCCGAAACGAAGCTTGCGTTGGAAAGGTCGTCAGCCGCCTCCTCAAATGAGGCGGGACATGGTTAACTCGGAGCATGTCTTGGCAGTTCCATTAGTGGCGAGACCGGCCGGAAGGCCGGGCGGTGTCGGTGCTGGACGTCGCGAGTGGCCTGGGCCGATCTGCTGCGGGCTATTCATAGCTGGGCCACGGGCGCGGGCTGATGCTGGTGCTCGCCACGGTGCTGCGTGTCACGATACGTCTTATTATGAGAAAATCTCGGTATTTTGGCGCAAACGCACCACGCCCCGGGCGCAAGCGTATCGTGACAACCGCGTACCGCGACCTGGGGAAGTTTGCTTACGTGTCCACCTGATATCTGGGGGACATCAATTGCGATGCGGACGTCAACAGGAGTGGGTTTAGAGGGCGGGGGCGAGATTCCCAAAGTTGACGCGCTAGGTCGGAGGTCATGGAGTCTCTATCAAAGACAGCGGATCGTCGCCGAGGCTCTTGCGCCGCATGCGTCGGTTGCGGAAGTTGCGCGTGTACACGGCGGTGCAAAAGTAGGCCATGTAGCGGCGGCATTTTGCGGCTGCGTGGCAGCGAGGTCGTAACTTCCTCGCTCGAATGCGAGCCGCGGCGCTGGAAGGTTGTCGAGCACGTGCGCGAGAAGTTTTCCTGCCGGGAGTACGAAAGCAACACCGAGCCGCCGGCGCCCTCGCATCCGATCGGCGCGGGCATGCGGGACCGAGCCTGGTCGCCATGATCCTGGCCTCGAAGTTCCTTTTGCACCAGCCACTGAACCGGCAGAGCGCGGCCTATGCGCGCGAAGGCGTGGAAATCGAAGTTTCGACGCTCGCGGATTGGGTTGGCGCAAGCGTCGCGACGCTTGATCCGATCGTTCAGTTGAGCCGCGCTCATGTCTTTGGCGCCGGGCGCATCCATGCCGACGAC
The DNA here is from genome assembly GCA_002890675.1 of Candidatus Methylaffinis lahnbergensis. Taxonomy (GTDB): domain Bacteria; phylum Pseudomonadota; class Alphaproteobacteria; order Rhizobiales; family Beijerinckiaceae; genus Methylocapsa; species Methylocapsa lahnbergensis. Next base: position 9,554 of record PEFW01000091.1, on the reverse strand, counting down.
ACGATCGTCAAGGTCCTGGCGAAACTGAAGACCATCACCGGCCGGATATGGACTTATGTCCGTGACGATCGGCCCTTCGCGACCGTTGTCCGCACCACCTTCGATGACAACGACCTTTCGACGGTCAAGTCTAGGCTGCTCTCGTCGCGGTCGCCGCGGGTCTCGCCGGCTTGTCAAAGACTATAACCTTCGAAACAAAAGCCCTCGCGTTGCGGATATAGGTCAACCCGAGGTCTTGGCAAAGCGCGGCGAAGTCCTCCTTGATGTAACTTAGGTAATAGGGCTCGTGAAAACTCTGCGGGAAGAGTTCGAGCAGGCCGTCATAGTCCGGCTCGTCGCCGTGCTGAAGCGAGTCCACGAGGACAAGGCGTCCGCCGGGTTTCAGCACGCGCGCGAATTCACTGAGAACGATACGGCGCACCTCGGGCGGCAGTTCATGGAACATGAAGATGCTCGTTACCGCGTCCTGGCTCTCGTCCGGCAGCGGAATCGATTCCGCGTTGCCCACCATAAGGTCGGTTCGCGACCAACGCTGTAAATGACGCTTGGCCTCCTTCACATAGGCCTCGGAAAGATCGAGGCCGAGCGCGGGCAACCGGGGCCAGGTCTGTTTGACGAAATCGAGAAAGCGGCCTGTCCCGCAGCCAACGTCGAGAAGACTCAACCGGCGTTGGTCGCGCCCGGCGAAGACGTCATGGAGCGGCGGCAGCGCCTGACGCCGCGTGGCGTTCGCGGCGCCGTTGAAGAGCACTTCGACCTGCGTATCGTACCGCTGGGCTGACTCGTCGGTCATCCAGCCGCCCGATTGGAAATGGAAATTCTGGAGATAGTAGCGGGGCCGGTTCCCGCGCGTCTCCTCGGACAGTACTTCAGCGTGGTCGCCGCTTTCCCGGCGGCGGTGGACGGCGGGAAGATCCTCGAAGAAGAGCCGCGAGCGGTCGAGCAGCATTTTCAATGAGCCGTCATGATCCGCGGGGAGAGGATAGACGCCCGCTTCGACATTGGCGAGGTCTTGCCGCCAAAGAGCGCCCATGTCCGCGAAGAATCGTTTGCGGTCCGGAGTTCGCGCGTCGGTATGGGGGCGGGGCCGCGCGCTTCCGTCCTCGCGCGCCCGCTGCGCGATCCGGGTCATGGCGAGGCCGTGACCCAGATACCAGGCGATGCGCGGGAGCTGGCTCGCGCCATAGGCGGCGCGCGTGGCGAAGCGGGAGAGGGGACGGTTCATTGTTGATCCTCGCTCAGGAAGATGGGGGCGCCAGTGCACGGCATACGCCAAGCATCGCGGATCTTGCCAAGCATCGACGGTCGATCACAGCGTCGAGATAGGCGCAGGACAAGGTGCCGTCCAGGGCAGTGATCGGATTTGTGCGCCGCACTTTTTCATGCCGACCTTGCCCTAGGCCTCAGTCGCCGCGACGAAGCGGGCCGTCGCTTGCGATGCGCGAACAGCATTTCGATGCGAGCTGGGGATGGCGAGCTGGCGATTGGCGTCGGCCTCAGGCTCACATCGACGGTGAAGTCTAAGCCGTCAACGAGGCCTTCCTCGAGGCAGTCGCTGACGACAGTTTCGAAAACATGCCGTTAGGCGTCGCTCTTCCTATCGGCAAGCTGCATCGCGCGAACGTCTTCCAAGCTTCTATGTCCAACACCAGTTCGAGGAGACACACTGGGCAAAGGGCAAGCCTGGAACATGCATAAGGCAGCCCTCAACGGCAGCTCACACTATGCTCTTCCCGCCATTCTGCGGTGGTTCACCGCGAAACATCGGCGTGCGGCCGCGGCCGCCGTCGGCATCACTCAACCGTCAACAAACGTTCGATCTCCGGGATAGTATGATGGGCGAGATCCTTGGGCACCTCGGCGATGAACTTGGTTTCGGTTTCCTTTGTAAACTCGCGCCGGAGATCGCCGAGAATTTTCGGCGGCGCCGCGATCACAAGTTGGTTGAACGCCGGACAGGGCAACCTTATTGATCCGGTCCGCGATCGAAGCAGCGAAACGTTCCTTTTCGATTTCGTGCCAGTCCGTCTCTACAACGGCGCTGTGAATCTCGCCGACGCTGGAATAGGAGCGCCCTGGAGCGTCGCTGCCCTGTTCGCGTGACGGTGGGTCCTTGTGCTCCTCGACCGCCAGGCGGCGCAGATTGGGAAATTTCTCGTCTCCCTCGTTGATCAGAAACAGGGCCTTTTGACCATCCCCCACGAAAACCCAGGCGCCAAGCGCCAACTTATGATGCATCACTGAACCCTCCCTGGTGAAGGCCACTGCGGTGCGGACCGGTGTATTGACCAGCGCGTTCATCGAGTTCACGAGGTACTCCGGTGTCTGAACCGCGATATAATAAGGAATGCCGTTGCTCGGATCGGTCCAGAAATTGGGTGATACCTGTTCGGATGAGCTCAAGCTAACATTGAGATTCGTGACGATCTGAGTCGCGTTCAGTCCAAACTGCGCGGCGCGGCTGCGGTCGATATCGACGAAAAAATCCGGGGCATCGACTTCCTGCTGGAGATGGGGACCCCCTGCCCCGCGGCGCTTTTGCCATCAGGCAGCGACTTTATCGGCACTGTCATGTCTGGATGGCGCCCGTTGATCAAGGGTTATTTTGCGGCGGTGCGTTTGATCGTGGGTGCGGTCATGTCTTCGGCCTGTCGATGCGGGTCTTGACGCCCGGCTGGCCCTGATGTTGTCCGCTGATCCATTGCCCCAATCACATTAGCGCGCTTGACGGCGCAGACAATGCCACGGGCTTTGGGATCAAACCGCGCTCTTCGCATCACCTCTTTGTCACCCTCGATTCTTGTGCAGCCCTTGGCTGCTGACGATGTCGGCAGTCGTCAGGCCGAAACTGCGCAATAGCTTGTCCTGCCGCGCATGATCGCGAAGGCGATGCGCGCCATTTTATTGGCGAGCGCGACGGCGACAAGCTTGAAGGGCTTGCTCTGCATGAGCTTCTTCGCAAAGGATCGCAGCGCGTCGTCGTGCGGCTTGCGATGATAGAGGACCGCATGCGCGCCCACGACAAGCAATGTCCGCAAATATCGGTTGCCCATCTTCGAGATGCGGCCCAGCCGCTCCTTGCCGCCGGACGAGTTTTGTTTCGGCGTCAGGCCAAGAAAAGCGGCGAACTCGCGCGGGCCCGAGAAAGCGGAGACGTCCTGAACGCTGGCGGCCATCGCCGAGGCTGTCACCGGGCCCAAGCCGGGAATGGTCATCAGTCGACGCGCCCTTTCGTCGCCTCGAGCCATCGCGGCGATAGTTCGATCGCTGCACGCGATCTCCTGGTCCAGAACATGCAGTTGCCGCACCAGCGGGGCGAGTGCCGCGCGCACGCAGGCCGGAATCGTCTCGTCGCCTTCCGCCATGACGACCCCCGCCAATTCGCGGGCGTTTTTGGGCCCCTGCGCCGCGATGACCCCAATCTCGGCCAGATGCCCGCGAAGCGCGTTGATCAGTTGCGTGCGTTGCGCCACCAGCATTTCGCGCGCCTTGTGATGCATGAGCGCCGCCTGGTTCTCCAGCGTGCGCACGCCGACAAAGCGCATCGAAGGCCTTGTCACCGCTTCGCAGATCCCGGCAGCGTCGGCCGCGTCATTCTTCTGCCTGCGCACATAAGGTTTGACATAGGCCGGCGGCATCATCCGCGGGTCATGGCCGAGCTTGATCAGCTCACGCGCCCAATGATGGGCCGAACCGCAGGCTTCCATACCGACAAGACACTTCGGTAACTGGGCGAAGAAGAACAATACGTCCTTGCGCCGAAGCGCCTTGGCGACGATCACGCGGCCAAAGGCGCCGATCGCATGAACCTGAAAAACATGCTTGGCCAGATCGAGGCCAACGGTCGTGACAGAAGACAAATCGGTGATAGACTTTCCCATGGACGGCGCTCCTTCAGAGGGTTGCTCGACGACAACCATCTTGGCACAGCTCTCAATCGAGCGAGATGCCGGTGCGGGCGCCGTCCACACCATCACATTACCAAATAGAGCACGCAACAAATCTGCTGGCATGTTAGGCTCACGCCGCAGCGACGACGTCGCGCCACGTCTGCATCGCCGTGGCCCTGAAGGCTCGGTGCGTTTTTGCGGAGGTGAGATGGCGTTGGACGTTGAAAGTGTTGTAAGCGGCTGCGTGGGTTGAGAGAAATTTTTGGGCAGACCCCGGACACTTGAAACCCTGCATCTTGTATTCTCGTCGTCGGGTCGGTTGATGCGAATTCTCGGCTCGATTGTTGCGCCATCGACCACGCTCATGTCGTCTTGTGATTCCAAGATCACTGGCAGCGGCAGCATAAGACCTCAGATCGTCCGTGACCAGCTTGTCTGGGACAAATCCATACTTCTTCAGCAGCTTGCGCATGAGTTTGAGCGCGGCACGCTTGTTCCTCCTGCTCTGGACCAGCACATCAAGCACTTCGCCCTCGGCATCCACGGCGCGCCAAAGATAGACCATGCGGCCGGCGATTTTCAGATAGACCTCATCCAAATGCCAGGTCGTGTGGGGCTTGGGTCTACGTTTGCGCAGATCCGCCGCGATCATGGGCCCAAAATGATTCACCCAGCGGCGAACGGTTTCGTAAGAGACCATGATGCCTCGTTCTGCCAACAAGTCTTCGATGTCACGTAGGCTCAGTGTGAACCGGAGATAGAGCTGGCGGAAAGCGGTAGCCGCGATAGCTGATTTTCTTCATCCCCTTGGCTACCGAACCGTCAGCGGGACCGCAAGCCCGAAGCGGCGTGACAAGGCCGTCCTCGACCTAAGTTGCGAAGTTGGGATCGGTGGAAACCTTGAAACTTTTGACGAGATGCGGCTTGAGATCGTGTTCGGCCCAGATGCGCCGCACGCTCGTATGGCTGATGCCCATCTCTTTGGCCATGCTGCGCACGCTCCAGTGCGTGGCGTTGACGGGACGCTCTTTAACGGTCTTCTCGACGACCTTGAGTTTGATCGCTGCGCTGATTGGTTTCCGGCCAGGCGGTTTGGAGCGACCTTCCACGGGGGCCTTCGACACCGGCTTCGGCGAAATACTCCTGCCAGCGCCAAACCGTGGTCTTAGCGACGCCGACCTCCCGCATGATCGCCATCACGCCATGACCATCCGCTGTCATGAGGACGATCCTTGCGCGTTTGACGATCTTTTGGGGTGTGTTTCCATCGGCAATCAGCCGCTGCAGTTGCAGGCGAGATTTCCGCTCGAGCATAAATCGCGATTCATTGGGTTCCATCCCCGAAGTGAATCACTGCCGCACAAGATCAAATGTTTGTGAGAAAACAATAGATTGTGAGGTTGCCGTCCTCGTCCATTTTCATCCCGCTGCGGTCGCCGCGCGAATAGCGGTTTATCGGGTTCGTGACGAGATTGTACTGGGTGTTGTACATATGCGCCTAAGCTTGATCCCACTGCCATCCGTGAATTCGACGCCTGCCGCCTCCAGGGCTGACTGAATCGCCCGCAAGGTTGAGGCCTTCGGGTCAGCCACTCCCCGCTCGATATTGTTCAATCCGGTCGTCGAAAGGCCCGCGCGCTTCGCGAGCGCTGCTTGCGTCAAGCCGACCAACGCTCTGGCGCCGCGGATTTGCTGAGGTGTGATCATGCAGCACCCATACGCCATCCTTGGTATTTTTTCAAGTAGGCTTGACATATTCTAAAGAAAGGCGCTATAATAAAAGGTTATGGAAAGGCCAATTAAATGGCGACCATCACCCTCAAAATCGTCGCCGCGGAAATGCGGGATTACAATAGGCGTGTGGCACCCCGAAGCGAATGCGCGGCGTGGCAAGACTTCGTCGCGGATTGCTTCATGCGCTATGACGTCGCGCCTTGGGAGCATGCGGCGGAAGAGATCGAGCCGGTGCAAGAAGGTGTCAATTATTGGCACCGTGTCGCCGGCGGAGAAAATTACGAGTACGACGCGGCAACGGGCGGGCGCTTGGAAATTTGATCGCTCCTGGCGTCGGCAACGCCAAATATGGCGAGGGTCTTCGGTGCTGACGCGGTTGCATCCGGCGTCCCGATCAGGAGAACGCGCCCGACAGCCTGAACAGCCCGCGGTAAAGCAAAGCCGATCGAAAGTTGATCGCAAGACCATTTCAGGGAGGCAAAAATGACAATCGCGCGCATTCTCGCCGCCAAGGGCGGAGACGTCGTCACGACCCAGCCGCATCGGACATTGGCTGAAGTCGCCGAGGTTTTGGTCGCGAAGAACATTGGCGCGGTCGTGGTGGTCGCCGATGTTCAAGGCATCGTTATTGGCATTTTATCCGAACGCGATATTGTTCGTGCGGTCGCCAAGCGCGGCACCGCTGTGTTCAACGACGCTGTGTCAATGCACATGACCGCCGAGGTGATCACGACGAGTGAGGACGAGCGCGTTCATGTGGCGATGGAAAAAATGACCAATGGACGGTTTCGCCATCTCCCGGTCATCCGCCATGAGAGGCTCGTCGGCCTGGTGTCGATCGGCGACTTGGTCAAGCACCGACTCGCCGAGTACGAATATGAACAAAAAGTGACGCGAGAATATATCGCGACCGCTTGAGCTACCCGGAATTCGCGGCCGAGGATCGGCTCATGTTCGCCGCGATGCACCTCACCCCGATAGGTGACCTCGCCGATGTATAACCGGTTCGAGGCGGCGCCGGTCCCCTCGCTCACGAGCCTCTATCCCGCCGCCGATTGGTACGAGCGCGAGGCTTACGATCTTTTCGGCGTGCTTTTTGCAGGCCATTCAGACTTGCGGCGCCTGTTCGACGGCCATCCCTTGCGCAAGGATTTCCCGATGACGGGCTATGTCGAGGTGCGCTACGACGACGAGCAGACGCGTATCGTCTATGAGCCGATTCAGCTCACCCAAGAATTCCGCTCGTTCGATTTCTTGTCGCCCTGGGAGGGCGCGATAGATTATTTATTACCTGGCGACGAGAAGGCTAAGGACAAGCCGCAATGACGAACGCCTCGAGACTGATTTGACATGAGCGACAATCCAGTCCGCAATTTCACGATCAATTTTGGGCCGCAGCATCCCTCGGCACATGGCGTCTTGCGGCTCGTTCTCGAGCGCGGAAGTTGGTGACGGCGCGGGGGAATGGCGGGCGGATCGTGGGGGTGTTCGACGCCTTCACCTCTCCACCAAGGAGTGATACGCCATGTCCCAGGTTAATGTCATCAAAGCCGGCAGGGCCGAAACGCTCCACATCCGATGACTCGAAAACGGCGTTGAGAGACCAATGGAACGTGAACCAAGATTAACCGAGTCAGAGTCCTAAAGGGACATAATATGCAAGTGCCGCTCGATATTACCTTCCAGAATTCCGAACCCTCGGAAGCAATTCGGTCAGAAGTTGAAAAACAGGCCAAGCGGCTGGAAAAATTCCATGACCGGATCACCAGCTGTCGCGTGACGGTCATCGCACCGACGATGAAGCGCCGGCACGGCGATCTGTTCAAGATCGATATTTGCGTCGCGATGCCAAATCACAAGGATATCCTCGTCAGCAAGGCTCATGGCGATGCGCCCGAACACGAGCACGTGATGGTCGCGATCAAGGATGCATTCGCGGCGGCACAGCGCCAGATCAAGGATGCCGCTCGCGAAATGCGCGGCCAGGTCAAGCCGAAATGAAGCGGAAAAACCATGGCCATGTAGCGAAATTTGTGGCCGGCGAGGGGTATGGATTTATCGAAACGGCCGACGGCCGAAGTGTACTTCCACCGCAACAGTGTTCTCGACGATGCCTTCGAGCATCTGACGGTCGGGTCCGAGGTCCGCTTCGCAGAGGAGATGGGGAGAAAGGCCCGCAGGCCAGCACGGTTCGTCTGGTGGGTAAGCCGCTTAATCAGGCGTCCAGTGAATCGGGGGAAGGTCAGACGGGGGTGGAGTCGGATTGTAAGACAGCCGCTCGAAGATCATGAATGCTGGTGATCGCAAAGTAGGCTGCACAAAGCGGCAACGCTTGATGCTCAGCGCAACCTAGCGGCGAATGCGTTGTCGCGCAGGTGCCTCGAGATAGAAGCGAGCGCGGCGAGATGCTCGCTGCCAGCGGCTGGCGGGATGAGTAGGAGAAACACAAGATCGACCGGCTTGCCGTCGATCGCGTCGAAATGGACCGGCCGGTTCAGCCGCGTGAACATGCCGAAAAGGCGGTCGAGCCCTTCGATACGAGCATGCGGGAGCGCGAAACCATCGCCCAGTCCGGTGGACCCCAACTCCTCGCGGGCCTGCAAAGCGTTGCAGATCGTCTGCGCGTCGAGGTTCAACAGGGTGGCCACGCGCGAAGCGAGATCATGGAGTAATTGCTCCCTGTTGCTCGCACGGCCGGCGTAAACCACCCGGCCCGGTTCGATAAGGTCGGCGAGATCCAGGCTGTACCTTCGCAAGGATTTTTAGCTGAACGCGCGTTTTCCGGCAATTGAGGAGCTGACCGTTCTACAATATTCATTGGTCCGGCTCGCGGAGACGATAGCCAACGCCGGTTTCGGTGAGAATATGGATAGGCCGCTCGGGATCCGCCTCGATCTTTTGGCGCAAACCTCGAATGTAGACGCGCAGATATTGCACATCCGAGTCGTCGCCCCAAATTTCCCGCAGCATGAAATGGTGGGTCAGGACCTTGCCGGCATGCGCCACCATGAGACGCAAAACGTCAAATTCGCGCGGCGAAAGTTTGACTACATTGCCCCGCGCGGTGACGATTCGGCGCACGAGATCGACGCTACGATCGCCGGCATGGAACAAAGCCTTTTCGCCTTCCTGCTGCAGCCGATGCCGCTCCGCCATGCGGATACGCGCGAGGAGCTCATCAATACCGAAAGCCTTCGTGACATAATCGTCGGCGCCGAGATCGAGTGCCGTGACCTTGGCGCTTTCGTTGTCACGGCTCGACAGGATTATAATCGGTAAGATCCCTCCGCGATCACGGATTTGCTTGACGACATCGAGGCCATCCGTGTCGGGCAGACCGAGGTCGAGGACGATAAGATCTGCGGTACCATTGCGGACCACGTCGAGGGCGGTGCGCGCGTCGCCGGCGGTGGAGACGATATAGCCCTGGCTCTCCAAGCTCGCGTGCAGAAAGCGAACGATCGCCGGCTCGTCGTCGACGATGAGAACGCGCAGCGGTCCCGCGCGCGGCGTCATGGCAGGGTCCCGGGCGGCATCGCCGTGGCGGCGGCCGGAAGCGGGCATTGTCACATTGAGCAAGTAGTGGCCGTTATCGATCGTGGCGAGGCGAGGCTAAGGCATTGGAATCGCGTAGCCGGGCTCTCTCCGGGAAGACAGTAGAAGCTAGTAAAACCCGCTAATGTGACAAAGCCCCTTGCGTGCTCTGCCGGTTGATGAAGTGGACACGGAAGCCGTATTGGGCGTGCTGCAACCGATCTGGCAGACGACGCCCGAAACCGCCTCAAGGCTTCGGGGCCGGATAGAAACCGTCTTGGACGCGGCGCGCGCCAAGGGGCACATTGCCCGCAATGAGGCGAACCCGGCCCGGTGGCGCGGGCATCTCGACAAGCTCCTATCGAAGCGCCAGAAGCTCACGCGCGGCCATCATGC
>PEFW01000090.1 GCA_002890675.1 Candidatus Methylaffinis lahnbergensis | reverse complement strand
CGGGGGTCACCGCCAATTGCCTGCATCCCGGCTTCGTCGCCACGCGCTTCGGCGACCAAAGCGGCGGCGTGATCTCGCGCTTCGTTGGGCTCGCCAAGCTCTTCGCGATTTCCTCAGAAAAGGGCGCCGCGATCAACTGAGCAGTGAGCGTCGCGGCGGCGTCCGCATTGGACTTTATTACGATTTCCATGGCTCAGACCTCCTGATTTCCTTGACACTGCGTCTCCAGGCTATCCCCCGCCGCGACGAACCGACCCTTGTCGAAGCACGTCGTGAAACTGGTCCTCACCCTGATTGTGGTCCAGGGGCTACGTAACTCTTCGGACATCTTCAGCTTGATTTGCAAAGGCCCTGGGCGTCAAGCCGCCGAGGGCGCTGTGAGGTCGATCTTCGTTGTATTCCTGTCGCCAGAGCTCGAGCCGCTCGCGGGCGTCGGCCAGCGAGCGGATCCAAGAGGCGTTGAGGCATTCGGCGTTAGCCATCAAGCACACCTACTTCGCGATTGTGTGCGGCCATCGGATATCTTATTGATTGAGCCCGGAAGAGTAACGCCGGGCGACCGAGCTTCTGTGCGAACACCTCGATGGTGGTATTCTTCTGTCCCGGGTCGCGCGGGAATGCGGCATGTCCGTCAGCCATTTCGCGCGATCATTCAAGGCGAGCTTAGGCGTCTCCGCTCATCGCTGGCTCGTCCTGCGGCGGATCGAGCGAGCGAAGGAGCTCATGCTGGCGACGCAATCCCCCCTCAGCGACATCGCGCTGGAGGCGGGTTTTTCGGATCAGGCGTCATTAAACCGCACCTTCCGCCAATTCGTTGGGATCAGCCCGGGACGTTGGCGCCGGGAACTGGCCGAACGGTAAGCCAGCCCTTCGCGTTGCGAAGCCCTGAGCCCAGGCCGGCGATTTGCAAATCCACTCAGACTGCGGCGCCCATTTTTGAGCGAATCTGCAAAGACGGGGCGCATCCCTCTGGATAGCGTAGCTGAGCGAAGGCGTGCTCCCATCACTGTAGGAAACTGTACTCCCATGTCCGAGGCCATCCAACCCGAACAGCCGCTTTATCCGGGCGAGGCATGGACCGAGACCGTTCGCCGGCCCACGCTTGAGGAATTCTCTCGCGCGTATGCATCGGATGTCGTCTTGGAGGCTTCCGTTGTGAGCCGCCCGATTGTCGGGCCTATTGGCTTATGGGCGTTTTTCCAGGCAACCCGTGCAATGTACGAGCGGGCGCCGAAGCTTCCTGCGCACCTTTGGACAAACGCCTCAGGCCATACGTAACGCCTCCCATCCACTTGCCACGATATAGGCGAGCGCTGGGCGCTGACTTTCTCGTTCGATCCTCTCGCCGGGCATGGCGGGAATAGAGGCATCAATGACCTTGGGCGGGGTCGCTGATGGCGGTACTCACTTTTTAGCCCGGGGACTGAGTCAGGCACGGTCGGACACCATCGGGGTAATGACGTACTCGTCTTGGCGCCAGCCTGGCTGCGAGGCACGCTTCCCGATCGCTGTTTGCATGTCGCGTCCAGGAGTTCTGAACCATACTCGAGGAGTAGCAGATGCCCCAAGATACGCACGAAATCACCCCTACTCAATTCGCGGAAGCCGGCGGCATCCGATTCGCCTACCGGCGCTTCGGCCGGCGTGGTGGCACTCCCTTGCTGCTACTGAACTATTTCGCCGCGAACCTGGACAACTGGGATCCCAAGGTGACGAACGGCTTCGCGGCAGAACGCGACGTGATCCTCGTCGATTATCCCGGCATCGGCGGCTCCTCCAGCGAGACGCCATCGACCGTCGCGCCGCTGACCAAGGCCTGTGTCGAATTCTGCCGCACGCTCGACCTGACACGGTTTGACGTCATGGGCTTTTCGCTCGGTGGCATGATCGCGCAGCAACTCGCCGCCGATCATCCAGAAATGGTCCGGCGAATCATTCTTCTGGGAACGGGACCGCGCGGCGGGGAAGGAATGGTCTTCGAGGAGCTCTCGGTCGACGAACTGGACGACGAAGCCGGCTTGCTCATGAACGCGTTCTTTACGCAAAGCGAGCTGAGTAAGGCTGCGGGGCGCGCCTATCTTGAGCGACTGAAGCTTCGTGCCGAGAACCGCGACGCCCCGGTGTCGAAGCAGGCCGCCCTCGCCGAGTTGGCTGCTATCCGCGAGTGGGGCGTGATCCCCCAGACGGACCGTTTTGCGATGTTGGGCCAAATCCACCATCCGACGCTGATTGTGCATGGGAGCAAGGACGTCGTCGTCATGCCGATCAATGCGTTCTTTCTCGCTCAGCATCTCCCCAATGCTCAGCTCATCATTTACCCGGATGCGAGCCACGGTGCACAGTCGCAGCATGCCGAGACCTTCCTGGAACATGCGAGGCTGTTTCTCAATGGATGAGGCGCGCGGCGGCGTAGATTGCAGTTCAGGCGACGAGGGTCACCTCTTCATCGCCTCACTTACTGCCGCGAAAATCCGTCGTGCGAATGTCGGCCCTAACGAGCACGGCTTCGTCGACGCTTTCAACGCGCAGATGTTGTCGCTCACCCAGAGTGGCTGACCTTTGAGCAGATCTGAGCGTGACTTGGACGCGCTATCCACTTCGCTGGAGAAGAGCCATGTCGAACGTCAATCTCAACGAAGCCGCGCCGACCCAGTTCCAGGATATCGGCGGTGTGAGCCTCGCCTACCGGCATTTCGGCAAGGAAGGCGCCCCGCCGGTGGCGTGCTTTCAGCATTTCACCGGAACGATGAACAATTTCGATCCGATCCACACCAACCGCTTGGCGCAAGACCGCCCGGTGATCTTGGTCGATTATCGGGGTGTCGGTCGCTCGGGTGGCGAGATGCCGGACTCGATCCCCGCTATCGCGGCCGACATCATCGCCTTCGTCAAGGCGCTCGGCCTGAAGGAGATCGATCTGTTCGGTTTCTCGCTCGGCGGCATGGTCGCGCAGCAGGTGGCACTTGACGCGCCCGAACTGGTGCGGCGCATCCTCCTCGAAGGCACCGGCCCGTCGGGCGGCGAAGGCATGCAGGAATTTACGCGCGAGGTGCAGGAAATCGTCAATCGTCCGAACAGCACCCCGCAGGAACGCGCGCTGGACCTGTTCTTCTCGAAGAGCCCGACGAGTTACGCGGCGGGCAAGGCCTGGCTCGAGCGGATCGCCGCGCGAAAGCTGGACCGCGAGCCAGAAGCGAAGCCCCAGGTCGCCAAGGCCCAGCTCGTCGCTCTTGCTAAATGGGGTGCGATCCCCGCGACGGACCGCTACGGCGATTTGAAGAAGATCAAGCAGCGCACGCTCGTCGTCAACGGCAAGGACGACATCATGGTGCCGACCATCAATTCCTACATCCTTCAGCAGCATCTACCGGATGCCCGGTTGATCCTCTACCCGGATTCCGGGCACGGCTCGCACTTCCAGTTTTCTGAAGAGTTCGCCGAAGAGGCCGCACGCTTCTTCGCCGCAGCTTGAACCCAAGGCGGCGGCCGTACAGCGCGGCCGTCGTATGCGTGGTGTATTCGGCAAACACCTGATCAGATGTCTCGATCAGGACGTGCCTCGGGCTTGAACGCGAAGTCCGGATAGAGCTGTTTCACGACGTCATAAAAGCCCGCTATGGCCGCGCGGCCTTCGTAGCGAGACTCGATCCCGACCGAGTGAAGGAACGGCAGCTCCACACCGCCATCTTCCGCGAAGAGTGGGGCGACCTTTTCGCCGTCCGGGATTGCCGCAAGACCTCCAGCAGGAGGGATTTCGCGTCTGTCATGAGTTCACTCTTGCTGGGATGGATTTCCGTGGCGCCGCCTCGTCACGCCTTGGCATGGCGAAGGCTTTCGCGGCATTGGCGCTGCCCCAGAGCGACCCCGGATTGATCCGGTCCGGGTAGAGGGCGAGCATCCGATCGTAGAGTTCCTGAGCGGTGCGGGTTTCATCATCCAGGGAATGAAATCCCGGATGTAGCGGCGCGTCTCCTGGATGTGCCGCGGGGCGTTGTCCGGCTCCATTGGGCCGTGGCCGACCACGACGGCACGCGGATTAAGGGCCTCGATCTTATCGATGGCGGCGAGCCAGTCGCGCAGCCCCGGACGGTTTGATTCGCCGAGGTACGGATGCGTGCCGTTGTAGATGGCGTCGCCCGCAATCACGAGGCCGATCGAGGGCACGTGGAGGCAGGTGGTGTGGTCGGTATCGGTGTGGCCGATATCGATCGGGACAATCTCGTGACCTTCAAGGTCGAACGTCCCGCCATCCAGCCGTTCAGCGGAGACGAGATCTGAGGGGATTTGGCCTGGGAATCGCCTGCGCCAATTCTCGACGGCTTCGGGCGCGAGCGTGGCCTGCATGGCGTCCACCACCTGCGCGGGCGCGATCGCCCGCGCCTCCGGAAAGCGGTCGCGCAGCAGCTTGAGCCCAAAGAAATGATCGGGATGGGCATGGGTGATATAGATCGTGGATAGGCGCCTGCCGGACGCGGCAATCCAATCAGCCAGTTCCCCCGTCTGTGCCTCTGAGAGGAAAGTATCGACCAGCAGGGCATCCTGTTCGCCATGAATCAGCGTGGTCGTGTTCGCCACCCATTTCAGCTCGTCCTTGCCCGGCGGCGTGCCCTGGGTCGCGCTGGCGCGCCGGCGGATGAAAAGCTTCCATTGCAGGGGCTGGGTGCCTTGAGATGCCTCGGTCATTGATCTTGGCCCAGATGTTGACGGAACCAGGACATTGCCACGGTGGTCGCGGCAGCGAACTGCCCCAGGTAAGGATCGAAATGTCCGCCGTCGATCGTGACGAGCTTCTTAGGCTCGAGTGCCTGCTCGTAGGCGCGCAGCTCGAGATCGGTCAGGGGGATGTGGTCGGCCAGGGCGGCGATCATCAGCAGCGGCGTGGGGGAAACGCGGGCGATCCAAGCTCCCGGCTCGTACATCCGGGCAAGACGGCCTGAGCGTACCGTTACCTCGTTCATCCAGGCACCCGGCGGCAGCGGCTGGAGATAGAAGGAAATGGCGTCCCTCGATCGATAGGATGCCCGCACTGACGGATCATCGCCGACCACCTGCTGGCGGCGGGGCGGCTCGCCGCGAAACTGCGCCCGCTCATCGTCATCGAAGAGGTGTTCCAGCGCGGTGACAGCATCGGGCGGCACGCGACGCAGCCCCTGCTGATAGCCGCTGATCGTCGGCACCTGCGCGACGACGGCCCGGATCCGGCGGTCGGTCGCGGCGAGGACGAGCACGTGGCCACCGGCATAGCTCGTGCCCCAGACGCCGATCCGGTCCGCATCGACCTCGGGCAGGGATTCGAGGAGGGAGACGGCCCGTCGCCAGTCGGCGATCTGGCCCCAGGGGTCGATATCGTGACGGATGGCGCCATCGCTTGAACCGAAGTTTCGATGATCGTGTACGAGCACGACAAACCCGGCCTCGGCGAAGGCCCGGGCGAAACGTTCGAGCCCATGTTCCTTCACACCTGCATAGCCATGCGCCATCGAGATGGCCGGATGCCGGGCAGACCTATTTTCCGGCACGAAGAGCCACCCGCGGAGGCGGTCGCCGCCCTCGACCTCGAATTCCACGTCGCGCCGCTCGACCATTATGCGCTCCGTGGCGAAGCTATTACAGCCGGCATCAGCGTCCATCCCGGGCGTCGAGCCACTGCCGGATATTGTCGACCGTGTCTTGATAGAAGCGCGCATAGAGGCCACGCGAGACGTAGCCGATATGCGGTGTCGCCAGCAGGTTCGCCTGGCTGCGAAACGGATGATCGGGCGGCAGCGGCTCCTGGTCAAAGACGTCGATCCCGGCGCCGGCGATTTTGCCGTTTCGCAGAGCCGCAAGCAGATCGGCCTCGACCACGATCGGCCCGCGCGACGTGTTTACCAGGCGCGCCGTGGGCTTCATGAGCGCAAGTTCCTCGGCGCCGACGAGCCCCCGTGTCCGGCCGCTCAGCACCAGATGGATGGTGACGATATCTGCCTGCCGGAACAGTTCCTCCTTCGTGACCAGCACGGCGCCTGCCTCGGCGGCGCGATCGGCGGTCAGGTTCTGGCTCCAGGCAATCACCTCCATGCCGAAGGCCTTGCCGATCCGCGTCACCGCCCCGCCGACATTGCCGAGACCCAGCACGCCAAGCGTGCGCCCGGCGAGGTCGTCGCCGACAAAGCGCTGCCAGCCACCGGCGCTTAGCGAGGCGTTTTCGGCGACAAGGTAGCGCGCGCTCGCCAGGATGAGCGCCCAGGTCAGTTCGATCGTCGGGCTCGAGCTATAGCCGGTATGCATGACCTCGACGCCGCGCTCTGCGGCGGCCTCAAGGTCGATCGAGGCATTCCGCAGGGCCGTCGAAGCGATCAGACGGAGCCTGGGCAGCCGCTCGATGATCGCGCGCGACATCGGCGTGCGCTCGCGCATCACGCAGACGATGTCGAAGGACTGAAGGCGGGCGACGACAGCGTCGGGATCGGCCATGTGGTCGTTGAACACGGTGACAGCTGCGCGCTTATCAAGCCCCGACCAGTCCGCCAAGGAAAGGGCGACGTTCTGGTAATCGTCGAGGACGGCGATCCTGATGGGCTCGGCTCTATTCGACATGGGCTTCTCCGACGGACATGACTTGGCGATTAATCGGGCGCGGCGGGGATCGATGGGAAAGTTCCCGCCGGTCGCGGTCGAACATGCGCCAAACGGTTCTCAACGGTCGCCGCCGGTGATGAAAATGGTATTGCCGGAGAGCTTCATGATCTGGCCCCGTTGAGTTGAAGAATGGAGGATCAATCCGGAAAGCGGTTGCCGAGCATCGGAAGCCCGCTCTTCGATTGGGCCTTCGTCGCTTCCTCCTGGGGCACATCCCAGTGCTCGGCGAGCTTGCCCTCTTCGAAACGGACGATATCGGCGGCGATCCAGGCCACCTCCCGTCCAATGCCGGAGAAACGACCGTGCGCGATGACGTAATCGCCCTCGGCGAGAATAAGCTGATTCTCATAGCGCAGCGTGGCAGGCAGCGAGCGGACGAGGTTGAACGGGCCCTCACGGCCGGGCTCAATATGGGCGCTGTGCGGGATATATCGATCAGACCAGTAACGTTCGGCACCGGCATGATCACGCTTGTTGAAAAGCGTAAGAGCCACGACGCAGCCTTCCGCTCTTTTCAATGCACCACCCTACTCCTCCGCCGTTTCGGCCCGAAGGTCGTATATGAGTCACTTTGGGACATGGGCGCACGCCGGTACCGCCGCGGAGCGGATGCGGGGCGAACGGGAACGGCGCGGCCTGAAGGTCGATGAACCCTCCCTGCGCCGACGGCTGACTTGGTGGCTTTTTTGACCTCACGCCTTCGGCTGACAGTCGCCGCACCTTCTGGTGCTGGACAACACCAAGGCCGGTGTCATCCGCGAAAAAGCGCGAAATAAACCACATACAGCCAGCTCAAAATTCCATCGGCGCCTTCGGCGACAAAACCCTCGCCCGAAAACTCCTAGTCGATCCCGGCCATGATCCGCAAAAGCGTCGGTCTGCCCGCCCCGTTGACGCCGAGGACGCCGATCTTGGCGTCGGGATAGAAGGAGAGGTTGATGTTTTCCAGGACCTTTTTCCGCTTGGGTAGGTCTTGCCGAGACCTTGCATGTGATAAATGAATTGCCGCGCTATGGAGATTTAGTCTTTCCGCCGGAAACCCTAAGGTGCGAAGGGTTTAGCCGCGTAGCCAAGGGCGGTCCAGGCCGCTCATCGCAACACGGCGTCCTAAGCGCAAAAAAAGATTGCGGCCTCGACGGCGCCATAGTCGGCTGCCAACTTGCAACCTGAAGCTCGCGGGGAAAGAATTGCTTTTTCGAGTCAAGGCCCGGCGTTCGCGAAAGGGATTGGATTGTGGCTGATACCGGATTAGGCGCTCTCGGTTTAATTGTTCCCGGCTCCCGTCTCGCGGAGCCGAACGCCCCGCCTGTCCCGTCCCGTCCTCCGGCAAGCCGGATCGTCGAATCCGAAGCGGTTTCGACTCCGACGATCTTTGCCGCCGACCTTCCCGACGGAGTCGATGCGCTGGGACTCGACGCGCCGCTCGGCCTTCTTGCCGGGCTCGCCGCGCATGCACGCATCGAAACTCCGCTCGCGATCGGCCTCTTTGGACCGTCCGGTTCGGGCAAGAGCTTCGCCTTGACGAAGCTTATCCGGTCGATCGAGGATTTGCGGGCGGCCGCCCCGGCGTCGCCCTCTATCGGCGAAATCGTCACTCTTCGGGTCGATGCCGCCCATATCGAGGGCCATCCGGCCACGGCTCTTGCCGGCGCGCTTCATGCGGGCCTTGCCGGGACGTTTCCGGCTCTCGCGGCCGAAGCCGCGCGTGCCGCGCGCGATCCGCGGGCCGCCGCGAGCGAAGCCTTGGAGCGGCTTGACACGTCCCGCCGCAAATTCGAGGCCGAAAAGCGCGCCCTCGACGACGCCAGTGCCCGACGCGCGCGTCTTACCGAGAGCATCCTCTATCAAACACCCGGATCGGGGGTCGATACCTATACGGGCGCCAACAAGACCCGGATCACGCGCCTTCTCTCCAAGCTCGGCATGGCCGGCGATCCGCTTCCGGCCTACAAGGACATGGTGCAAACGATCGCTGGCACGCCAGGGGCGGCTCGACGTGCCGGTTTCGTGCTGCGGGCTTTTTTTGCGTTCAAGGGGCAAACGAAGTTGATCGTGACGGCGATCCTTTTGCTCTTTTTGGGCGCCGGTCTTGGTTTCGCTATCGACGAGAACACAGTCTGGCTTGACTGGATGCGGGCCAATGAATCCTCCGTTTCAATCGCGAACTGGCTCCAAGAACATCTGGATTTGCTGGCAAGCCTGCGTGGAATAATTTTCCTTGGCGCGGCGATCGTGCTCGGTGTCAACCTCTGGCGGGCCTCACGCTTGCTTCAGCTTGTGTTTCGCGGCGAGGCCCTGCTGCAAGCCGATCTTGCGGACGCCCGGCGTGAAACGGACAGCCTTTTTGCCCATCAGGCGCGCCGTGTGGAGGCCCTTGCCACCGAAGTAAGCACGCTTTCCCGCCTCACCGCCGAGGCGGAAAGGCGGGCGGTCGACGCGCTTCCGGTAAGCTCCACACTTGGCGAGGCCTCGCCCTTCGCCATTGATACCGCGACACAGCAAGCGCAAGCCTTCGCGGCGGCCGTTGGTGCAATGATCGCAAGGCGCCGCGAAACGAGCTCCGGGAAGAGCGGCGGCGGGGCGCCAGGGCGCATCGTTGTCGCACTCGACCATCTCGATGCCGTGCCCGCCTCCCGTGGGCGTGAAATACTTGTTTCTGCGCGGTCCTTGTTCAACCAAGGGTTTGTAATGTTGATCGCGGCCGATCCGGCACGGCTCGCCGGCGCGGCAGGCGAGACCGCGCCGAGCCTCGACACATGGATCCAGGTGCCGTTTCAGATCGGCGAGATCGCGACGCGCGCCAATTATGCGACTCTGGTCCGCGCGATTCTCGGCGGTCAGGGCGCCCCAGAGCCGCAGGTTCGCAACGCGGAGCCATCGGCGCTCCTGGCGCTCGACCAGCCGGTGTCCACCGCCGAGACCCAACTTCTCGCCGATTTGGCACCGCTCGCGGGCAGTTCGGCCCGCGCATTGAAGCGTTTTGTCAATCTCTATCGCCTCACCCGATCGGCGGGCCCGAATCATCAAGGCGCGCTCGCCTTCATGCTGGCCCTGGACGCCGGCGGCACGGCATCCGAAATCGCCGCCGTGACTAATGCGCTGTCGAACAGCGAGCCGGACGTAGATCTCGACCTTCATCAATGTGGCGCGCGCCTCGTCCGGGCGCTGGCCACGGTGCGATCCGCGCAAGGAAAAGTAAGCGTCGCCGCCGCGCGGCACGCGGCCGCGACCGCCCGGATGTTCTCGTTCAACAGTTGAGGCAGAAGCCCCTTCGCCACCGAGGGGCCTACGGCACCGCCTTCTCGCTTTGGCGCGTAGTGGCCTTCGCCCTCAGTTCGGGTCCCGCGCCTCCTGAGTTGCCGCATTGATAGCAAACGAGAGCAAAACAGCCGCGAGACCGAAGCTGAACTTTGGCGAAAGCGTCAGCTTCATGCCCATCGCCTACCTTGCTCTCAATTGGCTCACGAACAGCCTCGTGGCTAAAAGTTTATTTGTCGAGGACTTTTTCGGCCGTTGTTACGTTCGTGGGTATCATGACCGAGGGTGAATTTGTGGATCATGGCGCGCCCCTTCGCGTGATCCATCCCTTTTTTGTCCCGCCGTCGGGGCCGTAATTGCGCCACGTGCTCTCGCACCATTCTCCCGGATCCTCGTCATAAGCCCCTTGAACAGCGGTTGCGGCCGTCGTGAGCGCAGACGCCATGTTGTAATGATAGCGGGCGCCTGGCGGCGCGTCTTCGAGCAGCATGAGCTCTTTCAGGAGATCGAGACCAATGATCCGACTGTCGATCTCGAAGTGGCAACGATCGACGCTGGCGGTGATGACAGCGAGATTGACGAGTAGCTCGGTCTGGGGGTCTGTGAGCTTTTCAGCATAGGCCGGACTCGCTGCGCAAAGGCTCATTGCGAGCGCGGCTAGAGTTAACGTTTTCATGGCTCCGTTTCCTCGCCTTGTCAGCACGAGGTTTGGTGTCTGAGCAACGGTGATCGATCCCGTCTCGCGGTTGCGGAAACACCAGAGCAGCAGTCTTCGCACCGCCTTTACTTCCCGCCGACCACCCCACTCAGAAGTTGATGGAGAGGCAGTCCAGTTCGGCCGGCTCGACATTCTCCTTCGACGTCAAAGGAGTTCAAGCGGACGCGTTCGCTTTCCTCAATTGCCTTCAGGTACCCAAATTGGCGGTCAGTCTGGGTAGAACGGAATCCTTGATTTGCCATCCCACGACGACAGTGCATTCCGGGCTCACGGAACAAGCCCGTCGTGAAATCGGAATTACTCCGTCATTGGTTCGCATGTCGATCGAAATCGAGCATCCTGACGATCTTATCGCCGACATTAGCCAAGCCTTCGCGTGACGTCCGCTGCTGGCACTGAGCGTGAGTGCCGCCAGGCTCGCTTTCCGGCAGCTATCCGATGCACGTGGCGAGCTTTTCGCAGGCTGACCTTGGCTGTTCTCTAATCGGCATTTCAAAGTCAAGCATTCTGGAAACTGATGCCTTGGCCGGGGTCACGGTTCTCTCCGGGGTCGGCTTTAGGTCGCCCCATAATGGGTGTCAGGGGTGAAGCGCTGCAACGTG
>PEFW01000009.1 GCA_002890675.1 Candidatus Methylaffinis lahnbergensis | reverse complement strand
TGCCGCGATAGCGCGCCACGACCGGCTTCCGAATGCAAGATTCACTCGCTGGTCAGTCCGCGAAAGGCCTTTAGGGTGAAGTCGGCACCACGGGCGTAGACCTTTTCCTTCCAGTCGTCGGTATCGACGCGAGGGACTGCGACATTCCGAAGACGAGCTTCGCCATGCTGCAAAATCTCCACCCCAGGTTCTTTAGAATAGCTTGAACCGCCGTTACGCAGAAGTGAGGTTAGGCGCAAACTGCGCACCGCTTTGTCGGTGTGACAAGTAGCCAGAGGTCCGCTATCCACCGAGGCTGTGTAAAAACGCAGATTCGTGATCGGCGGATGGTTGGCCGACTGGCGGTTTTCGATTGTCGGATTTCGACGGACGTGCTGAGAAGCCTGAGCTTTTGAGGCGCGGCCTCAGGCCCGCATGGCCTCCATCAGGGGCTGGGCACCCAGGATGGCGATCACACGCTTCAGATTGTAGGCCAGAACGTGGAGGCTCATCTCTGTTCGGACCTTTTCGAGGGTTCTGGTCTTGAAGTGGGTGGCGCCCATCCAGGCCTTGAGGGTGCCGAACGGGTGTTCGACGGTCGCGCGGCGGACGCGCATGCTCTTCGGCGCGCGGTCCAGCCGGTCCTGCATGGCGTCGATTACGGCCTCATGCTCCCAGCGCTTGATCCGGCTTCTTATCCCTTTTCGATCTTGAAGCTTTCCGGCATCAGCTCGCACGTCGCAATGTCATGCTTCTCCAGCAATTCGGCGGCCGTTACTTTCCTAGGCGGAACTCCCGCCGCATCGTGTCGAGGCTGAAATCAATCCGGTTTTGGATTGTCCGCTCGCAGAATCGCTCGTGCCAGGCAATGACGGTCAGACTTGTGCCGGTCACCCAGGCCAGGAGCCGCCCTGTTGGTCTAGCAGCGGCCGCGTAGGGGAGTTGCGCGCCAAATTGGCGAAAAAGCTCTATTGAGAGCCGAATGAGCTGGTTCTAACCTCGCATTTCCGGCTGTTTCACGTTGCCTATGACAGCCTGCCCACCGTCATTGACGTAGACGTGCTCGCGCGAACGTACTGTTGCCCACCGTGACGAAGCCGTCGAAGCACCACGGCCCTGACGACGTCTGGAGCGCCGAGCGGCTCTCCGCCTGGCGCAGTGTGTGGAGTGGCGGGGCCCTTTTCCTTGTTCCCCCGTATCCGCCTCGCCTGCCGCTAATCACGAAGTCTACGTTTGCGCAGATCCGCCGCGATCATGGGCCCAAAATGATTCACCCAGCGCCGAACAGTCTCGTAGGAGACCATGATGCCCCGTTCCGCCAACAAGTCTTCGACGTCACGTAGGCTTAGGGTGAACCGGAGATAGAGCCAGATCGCCTGCTGGATGATCTCTGGCGGAAAGCGGTAGCCGCGATAGCTGATTTTCTTCATCCCCTTGGCTACAGAACCGCCAGCGGGACCGCAAGCCAGAAGCGGTGTGACAATGCCATCGCGATGCCGCGCCTTGCAGTTGGCGCCGAGCGAAAGGCTCGGTGCATTTTTGCTGAAATGAAATGGCGTTGAATGTTGAAGATCTTTGCGCTGACCTCATGGGCTTGGCTGCCTTATCGTTACGGATGTAACGTGATTTCCCGAAACTGAAATTCTCCTGTAACGCGGCCAGGTCATTCTCTGCTGACGTAAGCACCGGACCAGCGCGATGCGATTTGCCAGTTTCTTGGCGAAATCTCTGCATCGCGGAGCTCCGCTGCAGAAGGCGTTAAGCACCACTCCGTCCGCGGATGCTGGATGCGGTCGCCGCCGCTCTCGATAGCCTGGCCAAGGAAAGCAAACATGCCCGACGTCGACTACATCCTGGGCCATTCGCCGGCCGAGATCCGTCGCTTGAAACTTCAAGCAGGCATTTTGAAGCCAATTACCGAGCGTCTCTTGCGCGAGGCCGGCGTCGCGCCGGGGATGCGCGTCCTCGATCTCGGCTGCGGTGCAGGCGACGTCGCGCTTTTGGCCGCGGATATGGTCGGTCCGAACGGCGCTGTCGTCGGTATTGATCGTAATGGCGACGCCCTCAGCGCCGCGTGCAGCCGCGCGCGCGGCGCAGGCCACGCGAACGTTGAGTTTCGTGAAGGCGCCGCAGAGGACTTTGTCGATCCGGCGCCTTTCGATCTGGCGATTGGCCGTTACGTGCTGATCCATCAAGCAGATCCCACAAACTTTATTCGCTCGGCCGTGTCCCATGTCCGGCCTCATGGGCTGATTGCCTTCCATGAGATCGCGATCTATGGCGAATGTCGCGCTCTGCCCCCGGTTCCGCTCTGGGAACAGTGCTGGAATTGGGTCGCCACGGCATTTAGGTCAGTGATGGTACATCCGGATGCGGCAGGGCGAATGACCGCGTATTTCCACGACGCGGGCCTGAAGCGCCCAACAATCTTTTGTGAGACCCCGGTTGGCGCCGGCCCGGATTCCCCGCTTTACGGCTGGTTGGCATGCACGCTGCGCAGCGTGCTGCCGCAGCTTGAGAAGATCGGTGTGTCGACGGCAGCAGAGGTTGATATCGACACGTTGGAGGACCGCTTGCGAGACGCCGCGTCGACTGTGCACAGCCAGGTCCTTGGCCCAATGCAGGTCTGCGGCTGGACGAGACTTTGACGCCTTGCGGCAGGGGCGCCCTACCGTCACTGACGGAAGCATGGCGCGTCCAGGTGCATTTCTTTTGGCCGCCACTGGGTTACCGTCGGTCGGCGAGCGGCCGCACATTTGAAGCCAAGCGTAAGGCAGCGGGATCGGCTGCTGAGCGGGGCATGGTGGCGGTTGAAGGCGACTTTTGAAGCCCGGTGGTGTGAAAACGCGTCCAATCATGAGCCCCCGCTAAAGTCACCCAGTCCATTGATTTTGTTCGAAAAGATGAAATATTGCCGGGGTCATATTTCGCGCGAAACGTGACCCCATCCGGCTAGGCGATTAACTTGATTAATCAATGCCATACACAACATTCGGAAGGGGTCATGATTGGATGCGTTTTCACATGTCGGTATCGCAGATTGGTTCCCTCAATGTCCGCGAACGGCGGCTCATGGCTTCGTCGCTTCGGCGCGAAAAAAATGGCGCTCCCTGAAAAAGACGTTGCGGGATGTCGCGGAAGTGCCAAGGTATCAGCCGACCACGAGATAAGCGCTTAAACCCGCGACAAACAACACCAACATTACCGATAAGATCAGCTCGGCGCGTACGCTGCCCGCGGAGTGCATCTCCGGGTCATCAAGTAATCGCCCGGTGCGGACGAAGCGCGCGGTTGCGGCCACGATAAGTGCGAGACCGCCAATGATGAGAGCAAGGCCGCCGTAGCGCCCGAGCGGTCCCGACAGCCTTTCGAATTGCAATCGATGCGCCACTTCAGCGGAGGTGGAGCCTGCGATGGTAAACACAAAGAGATTGAACTTTTCGATGACAAACCCGAAGGCAATCACGGCGATGCCGGTGCGCACCCAGGCAAGAAACGTCCGCTCATTGGCCGCATGGTCGCTATAGCCACGAATCATGGCGCTCCTCGTTCATCGTGAAGGGTCTCTCGGCGTCAAAGTGATTTCGTTGCCTTTGTCGCAACGGCGTTGAGCGCGGCGGCCATCGCATCGACGTTCTGAGCGACGGCCGCGCCGAGCCCGTGCCGCGTTGCGAGCCAGTGCGGATCATAGCAGGAGAGCCATACCTTGCCGGCCGCATCCTCATGGACCAGCGCCTTCAATGGCAGATCGATGCCGACCGCCTGGTTGGCCTGCATTAGCGGCGTACCGGCTTTGGCGCTGCCGAAGATCAGGAGCTCAGTTGGCCGCAGGGGCAAACCGGCCGCCGCGGCTCCCGCCGCATGATCGACGCGGGCAAACACGGTCATGCCCTTGGCCTTGATCTCGGCCTCGAGCCGATCCATCGTTTCCTTCGGGCCAAAGCTGCTGAGTGTGGTAGTCAACCCGTCTGCCGTCATTGCTTACACTCTCCATAGCCGGATCCGGCGCTCGTCGCCCAGGGGCCTGTTCCGTCGTTCAGTCAATTTATAGCTGTTGGTCAAGCGACACCAGTGCCACAAGCACGGCTGTAAACCGGCGGCGGCCAGCCTGGGCAATTCCAAGTCGCCGAAGATGTCTAGGGCGATCTCATGGAGTTGAACGCTGGTCTTATTTGGCCACGTGCACGCGCTCATCCACATAGGCGCTCACGCGGGCGCATTCGACCGGAGAAAGGTGAAGACCAAGCTTCGACCTTCGCCACAAAATATCCTCGGCGGTCAGCGCGAATTCCTGGCCGATGAGATAATCGATCTCCGCTTGAAAGAGCCCCGCGCCAAAATCGACACCGAGATCGCAAGCGCCACGCGCATCGCCGAGAATCACTTCCGCGCGTGTTCCATACGCGCGGGCCAAGCGGGTCGCGGTAGCGGCGTCGAGCCACGGATATTTGCCGCGCAACTTGCGCAAAAACCGGTCGAAGTCGCCGCCTTCCATGTCGCCGCCGGGGAGCGGCGCCGTCGCGGTCCAGCGTTTGTCGCGTGGCGGTTTCAGATATGGCGAAAGTTTCCCCATGGCATCTTCCGCCAAGCGCCGGTAGGTGGTGATCTTGCCGCCAAATACCGAGAGAAGTGGTGCCTGCCCCGGCGGCGCGTCGAGATCGAGAACATACGCGCGGGCAGTGGCCGAAGCAGCTGCCGCGCCGTCGTCATAGAGCGGCCGCACGCCGGAAAAACTCCCCGCTACGTCGCGCGGGCTTAACGGCTTGCGGAAATAGCGCGACACCGCGGCGCAAAGATAGGTGATTTCCTCCTCGCTTATCCGTGCCTTCAAAGGATCTCCGGCGAAAGGGATCTCGGTCGTGCCGACGAGCGAATAGTCCGTCTCATAAGGCATCACGAAGATGACGCGGCGATCCTCGTTTTGCAGGACATAGCATTGGTCTCCCTCGTAAATGCGGGGCACGACGATGTGGCTGCCCTTGACGAGACGGAGCCTTTTGCTGGCCTCGCGGCCGTTCGCGATGTTGACCACCTCCGCGGCCCAGGGTCCCGCCGCATTGACGAGCGCGCGTGCCGTCACGATCGTTGCCGCCGCATCCCGCATATCGAGGAGCGTTGCCCGCCACATGCCTCCTTCGCGCTTCGCCGAAACGCAGCGTGTTCTTGTGCAGATACAAGCACCGCGTTCCCGCGCGTCGACGGCGTTCAGCACAACAAGTCTGGCATCGTCCACGCGGCAGTCCGAATAAGCAAAGCCTGTCGTTAGATGGTCCTTGAGCGGTGGGCCCTCCTTGGCCGTGCGGAGATCGAGGCGGCGCGAGCGGCCCAAGCGGTTGCGCCGCGCGAGGCAATCGTAAAGCAAGAGACCTGCCTCGATCACGAAAGCGGAACGCAACCCCTTGTCGTGCGGCAGAATGAAACGTGCCGGCCAAACGATGTGCGGTGCTACGCCAAGCAGCACCTCCCGCTCTCTTAGCGCCTCCCGCACGAAGCGGAAATGGTAGTATTCGAGATAACGCAGCCCGCCATGAATGAGCTTGCTCGATGCCGACGACGTCGCGCCGGCAAGATCGCCCTGCTCGCAGAGCATCGCCACATAGCCCCGCCCGGCGGCGTCGCGCGCGATCCCGGCTCCGTTGACGCCGCCGCCAATAATTAGGAGATCGACGTTGATGTGCTTTTCCATCAGAGGGCCAGGGGCATCCCGGTAGCCGCTTTGTCACCGGCCGCGCGGATTCGAGCGGCAAGGGCTTTGCGCCGGTCCACGCGCAAAAACCATGTCAAGAGCCAAGCCGGATGATCCGGCATAAATCGCCCGCCGCCGCGGGCGTCGCGTGGGGCTCACGAACCACCAGACATTGCGCTTGCGCTAAAATCCGCAGAAGCGAGGAGTCCTGTATCTCGAAAGGAGTCGCGACGGGGAGGCCTGTTTCGTTACCCCACAATGTCGCGCGCAAATAATCTTGGCGGCTGTCGTTGCCGCGCAGCGCGGCGCCGAGGATCGCCGGTTCGCTCTCGTCGCGGCCGGCATCCGGATCGCCGCAAAGCGCACGCAGCAGAGGGACAAGAAAAACTATTCCGGCGACGAACGCGGAAACCGGATTTCCCGGCAAGCCAAGGATCATCATCGGCCCAAGCCGGCCATGGATCACTGGTTTTCCGGGCCGCATCGCGATCTTCCAAAAATTCAGTTCCATGCCCTGCCGGGCGAGCGCCGGTTTGACCAAATCGTAATCGCCGACCGAGGCCCCGCCGAGCGTCACCAAAACATCGGCGGCGCCAGCGCGCGCGGCGGCAATGCGTTCGTCAAGCGCGCCCAGTTCGTCTCTGGCGATGCCGAGATCGAGCGCCTCGCCGCCCGCGGCATCGACGAGCGCGGCGATCGCGAAGGAATTCGAGGCGATGATTTGATCGGCGCCAATGGTTGCGCCAGGACACACCAATTCGTCGCCGGTCGCGAGAATTCCTACGCGCGGCCTGCGAATGACCGCGACCTCGGCGTAATTCATCGCGGCGGCGAGCGCGATGTTCGACGCGCCAAGCCGCGTTCCGGCGGCAAGCAAAACCTCCCCCTCGGTGAAGTCGATACCCTTGGCGCGAATGTGGCGGCCGATCGCCACGCTTTGCAAAGGTTCGACGAAACCCCCTTGCACACGGGCATTTTCCTGAATCAAAATCGTGTCGCAGCCATCCGGCACCGGTGCGCCGGTGAAAATCCGCACAGTTTCCTTGGGGCCAAGGGAACCCGAAAAACCACGTCCGGCGGTGCTTTCGCCGATCTGTTTCAACTTGACCGGCAGCTCTGCGAGGTCGCGGGCGCGCACCGCGTAGCCGTCCATCGCCGATACCGCCTCGGGGGGCTGGGTCCGCTTGGCGGCGAGATCCCTTGCAAGGGTTCGACCTAATGCGCGTTCGAGGGCGACGGCCTCGGCCGGGCGATCCTTTGCGACATCCGTCAGGATGCGCGCGCGAGCCTGCGCCACGGAAAGCATATCGTCGCCACTCATGCGGGCAAAGCCCCCTCGCGCGAAAAATCTCCGGACTCGCCGCCGCTTTTGCGCAGAACCGCGATTCCCTCGATCCGCATCGAGCGGTCGACTGCTTTTAACATGTCGTAGATCGTGAGGCAGGCGATGGCGACGGCCGTCAATGCCTCCATTTCGACGCCGGTCTGCCCCGACACCTTGGCGGCCGCGCGGACCCTTATTCCAGGCAAGGCGGGATCCGGTTCAAGATCGACCGAAACCTTGGTCAAGGCCAGCGGATGGCAGAGCGGAATCAGATCGTGCGTCTTCTTCGCCGCCATGATCGCGGCGATCCTGGCCGCGGCAAAGACGTCGCCTTTCTTGGCATTGCCCGACAAGGCAAGATCAAGGGTCGCCTTTGCCATGACGATGCTGCCTTCCGCGATCGCGACGCGTTCGGTCGCGGCCTTGCCCGAAACATCGACCATATGGGCCTGCCCGGCGGCGGAAAGATGCGTGAGGTCCGGCATGGCGATGATTCGATCCAAAAAGGGCGGGAGTGCGAGCGGGCAAAAATCATCCCCGTTGGGGTTTGTAGCCGCGGGCGTGCGGTTCGCCGAGAAGAAGCGCCCGCGCCGCCGCCGCGACGTCTTTTTGGCGCATAAGACTCTCCCCGACGAGAATGGCCAGAATGCCATGCGCTTGCAGGCGCAGACTATCCTGATGCGTCACGATGCCGCTTTCGCCGACAACAATCCGGTCCGGCGGGATTTTCGCGGCGAGTCGTTCGCACACGTCGAGCGATGTTTTGAAGGTTCGTAAATCGCGGTTGTTGACGCCGACAAGTCGTGTTTCCAGAGGCAACGCGCGGGCAAGCTCGCCTTCTTCGTGAACCTCGACAAGAATGTCCATGCCAAGATCATGCGCCGCGCGGGTCAAGCCGGAGGCCTCCGCGTCGGTGACGCACGCCATGACGATCAAAATGCAGTCAGCGCCATTCGCCCGTGCTTCATATACTTGATAGGGATCGAACAAGAAATCCTTACGAAGACAAGGCAAATGCGTTGCTTGCCGTGCCTCGGAAAGATCGCTGAAACTGCCCTGAAAGGAGGGCCCGTCGGTAAGCACCGAGAGACATGCCGCCCCCCCCGATTGATAGGCGCGGGCGAGAGCAGGCGGGTCGAAATCGGCGCGGATCAGCCCTTTCGAGGGGCTCGCCTTTTTGATTTCCGCGATCAAAGCCATATGGCCGGTCTCGCACTTGGCCTCGATCGCCTTGACGAAGCCACGCGGCGGATCCTGGTCATACGCTTTGCGCGCCAAGGTCTCGAACGGCATGCGCACCTTGGCCGCCGCGATTTCGCGCCGTTTATAGGCCTCGATCGTCTTCAAGAAGTCGGGCATCGAATTCCCTTGGCGGCTTCAACGGCAACGCCGTCCGGCGGGGGCGAGGCGCGGTTCGAGACTTGCACGAGTTTGGCGAGT
Organism: Candidatus Methylaffinis lahnbergensis; assembly: GCA_002890675.1. GTDB lineage: Bacteria > Pseudomonadota > Alphaproteobacteria > Rhizobiales > Beijerinckiaceae > Methylocapsa > Methylocapsa lahnbergensis. The sequence continues at coordinate 62,893 of PEFW01000009.1, read as the reverse complement.
GTTTCGGCGGCAAGGCCCTCGTCGAGCGCCGCCGCCGCCAAAGCCGCGCCATGTTTCAAATCGTCCGCCCTTCGGGCGACGACGAGAGCAACCGCGGCGTTCAAAACGGCGATGTCGCGATAGGCGTTCTTGGCGCCGCCGAGCACGCCGCGAAGCGCCGCCGCGTTGGCGGCTGGATCGCCTCCGGCGAAATCGGCGAGCGACGCGCGGGAAATTCCGGCATCCTCGGGCGCGAATTTAAAGGAGCGAATGTGGCCGTTCTCAAGCGCGGTGACGAAGGTGGGGCCGGTGGTCGTTGCCTCGTCGAGGCCGTCGGAGCCATGCACGAGCCACACGCGCTTGGAGCCAAGATTGCGCAGCACCTGCGCCAGAGGTTCGAGCCAGCCTCGTGCAAAGACGCCAAGGACCTGGCATTTGACGCCGGCCGGATTGGCGAGCGGGCCGATGAGATTGAAAATGGTGGGCGTGCCGAGTTCGGCCCGGACCGAGGCGGCATGACGCATCGCCGCATGATGCACGAGCGCCGCCATGAAGCCGATGCCCGCCTCCTCGATGCAGGCTTCGATTTCACGGGGCTCCAATTCCAAGCTGACGCCGAGCGCGCTCAAAACGTCGGCCGCGCCGGATTTCGACGAGGCCGCGCGGTTGCCGTGTTTGGCGACCGGAACGCCGCAGGCGGCGGCTATCAGCGCCGCGAGCGTCGAGATATTGCGCGTCCCGTGCCCGTCGCCGCCGGTGCCAACGATGTCGATTGCCCCGGGCGGCGCCGCGACCCGCAGCATCCGCTCCCGCATGACGGCAACCGCGCCAGTAATTTCGGCGACCGTTTCGCCGCGTGCTCGCAGTGCCATCAGGAGCCCGCCGAGCTGGGCCGGGCTGACACTTCCCGCGAAAATAAGATCGAACGCGGCCCTGGCTTCGACCTCGGTCAGGCTCGACCCGGTCGCGACCTTGGCGATCAGCGGCTTGAACGCATCCATTTCCGGCCTATAAACCCTCAAACCCGCGAAATGGCGGAGCCTGAAATCCCGTTCCGCCGCTCATTGTGGTTCCATTGTGCCGCAAGGTCGAGAAAATTCTCAAAAATGCGCAAGCCATGTTCGGAGGCGATGCTTTCTGGGTGAAATTGCACACCATGCGCGGGAAACCGCTTGTGCGAAAGCCCCATGACAAGACCATCGGCTCTTGCGGTCACCGTCAAGACATCCGGCATGGTGTCGCCGTGCACGACAAGCGAATGGTAGCGCGCCGCCCGGAACGGGCCATCGAGGCCGCGAAAAACCGTTTCGCTCTGGTGTTCAATCGATGTGAGCTTGCCATGCACGGGTTTTGGCGCGCGGACGATCTCGCCGCCAAAGGCCTCGCCGATCGCCTGATGCCCGAGGCAAACCCCAAAAATTGGGATGGTGGTCCCCGCGGTCTCAATGAGTTCGAGGCAGATCCCGGCGTCGCGCGGGCGGCAAGGGCCGGGCGAGAGCACGATCGCGTCGGGCGCCGCCGCCATGATCTCGCCAACGCCCAGCTTGTCGTTGCGAAGCACCGTGACGTCCGCGCCAAGCGCGCCCAGGCAATGCACCAGGTTCCAAGTGAAACTGTCGTAATTATCGATCAGGGTTACGGTTGTCATGCGCGTTTTGATCTTCTCAGCGCGCTCTTTTGGGCCGCGCAAGCATCGAGGTCAAGATAGGTGTTCAAAGAACGGCATCCCTCAATCACGAAGAGCGAAATTCGCCTTGTGCTAAGGAGCTGGGGAAAGTCAGACTATTTGTCGTCAACCTTTCAAACAGTTGAGGGAGAGAAACGCGTGTCAATGAGCGCCGCGGCTACGTAAAGCCAGGCTATGGAGAAAAAAATGACGATTAACGCCTACCTCTCTCGCCGCGATCTGATGGCCACGGCGGCAACTCTGGCCGCCGCCTTCCCGGCGCGGAATCTGTCGGCGAACGAGCAAGCCGCGCCATTGGCGACGGGCGACACTGGCGCAAGGATCGTTAGGGGAGCCGTCTTTGAATCCAGGTCTGGCGCGCGCGAGCGGCAGGCCGGCGACCCAGGCATTGGCGGTGTCCTCGTTTCGAATGGCCGCGAGGTCGTGCGCACCGGGCCAGATGGCCGCTACAGCCTGCCGATCGAGGATGGAACGGCCGTTTTTGTCATCAAGCCGAGTGATTATGCGGTCCCGCTCGACGAGGAAACAAGGCTGCCGCGTTTCTCCTACATCCATCAGCCGGCTGGGACTCCTTCCGGCCTCGACCTCCTCTATCCTGGTCTCGCGCCAACCGGGCCCTTGCCCGAATCCGTCGATTTCGCGCTGATCAGGACACAGGAGTCAAGGCGCTTTGATGCCGTGCTCTTCGCCGATCCCCAGCCCGAGAGCCACGCCGAGATCGATTTCATTCGCGACGATGTTTTGAGCGCGCTGACCGGCGTCGAGGCCGCCTTCGGGATCACCGCCGGAGACATCATGTTCGACGATCTATCACTTTATGGCCGCTACAACCGGATCATCGGGCAAATCGGCCTTCCCTGGTGGAATATCGGCGGCAATCATGATCTGAATTTCGAGGCGCCCGGCACCCGCTACTGCCGCGAGACGTATAAGCGCGTGTTTGGCGCTAATTATTATGCCTTTGAATTTGGCGATACGCTTTTTCTGATGCTCGATAATATTGATTACCTTGGCGCCGATCCTGCCAAACCGCGCCGGTCGGGCAAATACAGAGGTTTTTTTGGCGAGCGCCAGCTTGACTTTGTCGCCAACGTCCTCAAAGAGACGGAAAGCACCCGCCTCGTCGCCGCTTTCATGCACATTCCTTTGCAAAACTATCTTAACCCCGACGATCCCTCGACAAATGTTGCCGACAAGGCCAAATTCCTGGCGCTCCTCGAAGGCCGCACAACAGTAAGCTTCTCCGGGCACACCCACACGACGGAACATCACTATTTTGGCGCGGCGGAGGGTTTTATGCAGTCGACGCCGCATCATCATCAGGTGTTGACGGCGGTGTCCGGGTCATGGTGGAGCGGGCCGCTCGACCGGCGCGGCATCGCCTCGGCCGACAGCCGCGACGGCACTCCGCATGGCTTTCATCTCCTCTCGATCGATGGCGGCGGCTACACGACCCGCTTTGTTCCCACCAACGAGCCGAACGGGCGGCAGATGCGGATCAGCCTCGACGCGGAGTTTCATTTCGGACGGGATTTATTTCGCGATTTCCGGACAGGACAGTTGCGCGGCTCGCCGATCTCAAGGGACCAACTTGCCGCCGTCACGCTCGTCGTCAATGTTTTCGACGGCGGTCCAAAAACCACGGTCGAATATAAGATCGGCGCGCGCGGCCCCGCTTCGATGATCCGGCAAACGCGGCCCGATCCATTTGTCGTTGAGGTCTTTGGCCGAAACCCCGAGACAATGAAACCTTGGGTGAAGGCGGAGCCCTCATCGCATATTTGGGTCGCGCGCCTGCCCGAGTCACTGAAACCGGGCGCGCATGCGATCGATGTGCACGCCGTCGATGAATATGGCCGCGACCATCATGACAGTCTGATCCTGGAAATCACGGGGTAGTGCTTAATTCATTGGTGGACAATCGAATGGCCCCGGCATTGTTTCCCAAAAATTTTAAAAGCATGATTAAGTTTAGAGAGATTTTCGATAGCCGGGCGCTATGCCACGTGCGCACTGTAGAAACCGTGCCGGGCGAGAGGAGGCGGGCTGTTGAGCGAGCTGTATCGTATCACTGTCGATCCGGAGCAAAGTGGCGGAGGCCCCCAGCATTCGGTCCTTACGGATTCGCGTGAAGGACGTTCTCGATCTTTTGGCTTCGGGCGCTTCACGTAACGAGATACTCGAGGACTATCCGTATCTTGAGGATGCGGACATTTCCGCCGTTCTCGAGTATGCGGCGCGTCAGAGTTATCACCCGGTCTTGCCCGTGGCTTGATGCGTTTCCTCGTCGCCGCACAATTGCCGCCAGCGCTTGCGCGCTACCTTGCGGCCGGGGGACAAGAGGCCGAACATGTCGCCGATATTGGGCTTGGCGGCGCGAAAGACCAGGCGATTTGGGAGTATGCTGCCTGCGTTGGCGCTGTCATCGTCTCGAAAGATGAGGATTTTGCTCAACGAACGTTTTCGGTAAGGGCGGACCGCCTGTCGTCTGGATCAGATTGCGCACACGAGAAAGCGCGAGCTTCTGCTTTGGTTCGAGCCGATACTTCCACGGTTCACCGAGGCCTTGGAACGGGGTGAGCGCCTTATCGAAATTGCGTGAGTCGTCTCAAGAAGTGTTTGGCCGCACGGGAGATCATAAAAAAACCTCGGGCAAGGCAGAGCCGTCCTCGCCTTTTTGGGCCGCGCGCCTGCCCCCTCTTTGGAGACGGGCGCTCACCCAATCGATGTCCAGTCAATGAATATGGCCCCGACCATCATAATAGTCTGATTCTGGAAGTCACGGCCTAACGGATTGCATTTAAAACTGCGCTCCGCGGTCGGTCGGTTGCCGATGTTATACGCCGACTCCGTTCCGTAATGGACTTTATGCGACAGGCGAGGCTGGAGTATTCAGGCCTTGTGAATGTCTGACTCGGAACGCGCCTTAAAAATGTGGATGTAAAGCTATGAGCTTGATGAAGCCATACCACCGAAATTACCGTTCGATAAAGAAAAGTGAAAACTCCGGATAGTTGGGCAATCCAATTTTCAACATGACGGTTTAAATGCAATTATATACTTGACGTAGAGAGCTGGTATGTGCCATCATTCGGGGGTCGCGGCATTGTCACATTGGCCAAGAATAGGCGACTTTTGAGCCGATTTGGCTCGGTGATGAGCGCCCTAAAGCGTTGATATTTAAAGATGCGGGCTGTGAGTGTCCCGCACTATTGACGAGTAAACCCAACGAACGTGACAACGCCCCGTGAGATTGTAGCCGTCAACCCCTCCGGCAAAAAATATTTGAAGACTGAAGCAGGTCGATGGAACTATTTTGATGCGGCGCGAGTTGCATCGGTGTCCAGTTACGTTGACTGAAAATAGCGATCGAATCCATCGAAAAGCTCTTCTGCGCTCGGCACATCCCGGACGGCTTTACTTTTTTGGAGAGCACATCATCGACAAAGATTCGGATCGAGAGGTCCACAAATCGCACCGCACGCCGTAAAATGTCTCTAGTAAGACATTCAAACAGACGTTATAATTATTAATTTTGAGGTAATTTTTATGTTGGAGTTTGTGGTTATTATGCTTGCAATTGCCTTTGGTGCTTCTTTTTTATCAGTTATTCGAAAAGAGTAAGATAAAAAGGAGCATTTACTATGTCAAACATTAATCATTCAAACAAGTCGTCGATCCATTCCCGGGCCTTGGCGATTGCGGTGAGCAGAGCGTCCATGGCATAGGGCGCCGTTGGTTCGCGGCGTTGGAATTGATGCTCGCACGATCCAAAGCCCCGCAAATCGCCGGTCCCGCGTTCCACGGCCGACGCTGCCGGGATCTGCAAATCGGTGACAAGGCCTTCGATGCGTTTCGTTGGGAACCTCGCGGTCTACTGCAGCGTTGGTCGGCGCCTTGGTGGGCAATTCTCCGAAGTCGGAGCGTCATCCGCACTCATTGCCGCGCGGTGATTGCTTTAGTGCACTTGCTTCCGTCTGATGCAGCAGTTGCCGCACATAGTCCTGCCAGATCTCGGCCATTCTCAGGGTCTGGTGGCCGCGGGATTTCGGCCCAACCGGAAGAGTCACGGCGTGACCCCACTTTACCAGCGCGATCGCGCGCTCGAGGCCACCCAACTCGACAGGGTTGAGTTCGTCATCGGCAAAATTGACAGCAAGCAGCGGCGCCTGGATCAGGCCCAGCCCGGCCGAAGGGTCATAATCTCGAGATGCGTCAAACTCCCAGATGACGTCGTTGGCCTTCTCCACCTTCAGCGCCTCTTCGGCGACGCTCTGGATGTGGCTGTCTGCATCGCCGGGTCTCGCGAACTCGGTCGTCAGACGGGCCGGGCTACCCACCATGAGCTCGAAGAGGTTCCAGGCCAGACCAAGGCTCGGCGGTTGCCGTGTGGAGGCGCCACGCCGCTCGTCCTCGCCAAGCTGGATGATCTTGATGAGCAGCCGGCGCCAGAGCAGGTTTCGACCACCGACACGTTCGGGAAGGCTCGCAATCGGCAGCAGGGCGTCCATCATTTCCGGGTAGCGCTCGCCCCACATCCAGGTCTGCATGCCACCCATACTCGTACCCAAAACCAGGCGGAGCCGTTCCAATCCGAGCCTTTCCGTCACGAGACGAAGTTGCGCTTCAACGATGTCGGCGTAGCAGTAACGTGGGAAGGCCGTCTCCAATCCGTCACTCGGCTTGCTGGAGCCGCCGTGCCCAATGGCGTCTGGCAAGATGATGAAGTACTTGCCGGCATCGAGTGGCTGGCCTGCAGCGAACAGGAAATCAGCAGTACTCGGCTGCAAGAATTGCCCGCCGCCGCCAGTGGTTCCATGCAGCATCAGGACGGCATTGCTGCGGTCGCGAGCCAAAACTCCGAGTGTCCGGTAATGCAGCCGCAGGTCCAGCTCCCCACCATCCGCGAAGGTGAAGCCGGGCACGATATACGTGGCATCGTGGGCCGCCTTGATCCAGTCCGTCATGTTCGCCTCAATAAAAGGAGAGGGTTTCGATGCCGACACCGGCCGGCACAGTGCGGAGCACCTCGGCTCGTTCCAGGTCGACCACCGCCAGGCTGCCGGCATCGTGGTTGGCGGTCAGCAGGATACGACCGTCCGGATGAAAGGCCATGTTCATCGGCCCCCTGCCGAGCTGCAGGAGTTTCTGCGTCTCGAGCTTGGCGTCGAAAATCGTACCCAGCGGTGCGTCGTAGCTTGTGACGATCAGGTACTTCCCGTCCGGGCTGTAGCGCGCGATCTGGGCGGCCTTCTCATGCCCCTCCAGCCGCACAGTCCGCACGATCTCGTCGGTCGCAGTGTCTACCACCATGATCTGCGGCTGCTTCGCATCCACGAGCACGATCGTCTTGCCATCCGGCGACATGCCAATGCCCGCCAATCCATTTGGCGCAGGAATCTTTTTAATCCGCTTGCGCGCCTTGAGGTCGATGACGCTGCCGAATGTATCCTCCTCGTTCTCGCTGTACAGCTTGGACCCGTCCGGCGTCACCTCGATGCGATGGGCCTTATCGGAGCCGACCTCGATCACGTGCCGAATGATACCGGTACCGGCATCCATCTCAAGCACGACGCCACTGTTCTCGCACACGCAGTACAGCTGTCCCTGCGGGCCCCACCGCAGTCCGTGGGGTGCGAGATACGGGTAGGTGCTGAAATCGCCGGCATGCCGCCGAGCCACCAGATCGAACAAGGCGATCAGATGGCCAGGGTGTGGATTCTTGCCGTGAATCCCGTCGCCGTAGATCGGAACATAGGCGGTCTGATGGTCAGACGATATTGCCAGCTCGTGAACACGCGGCGCAAATGCATCAAGCGTGAGCGCGGTTGCAAATGTCCGGGGATCGAGGAACAGGATCTGGTTGCCGATCTTGTCCACCGCAATAAGACCACTGCTACCTGTCGCAAAGTTGGCATCTTCCATGGGTCACTCCTCAATTCCTAGGTGGGTACAGGCGACTGACAGGGGTTTCGGCTCCGTGCTATTCGAAGACCCCGAAACGAAGGCCGACCGTGCGGAGGCGGGCCAGATCCGTCTCGAGGTCGTCCTGCCATCGGCCGTCGGGGAATGGCCTGCAGGCAGCGCGATAATAGTCCTCCACACCGCCGGGAACGCTCAGCAGCAATAGCCGCGCGGCGCTGCCCTCCGTATTCCGGATCTCGTGCGGCAGGCCCCAGGGAATGATCAGGAACGAGCCGGCGGTCGCCTCATAGGTTTCACCGTCGAGGGTCGCGCGGACGCTACCGTCAAGGACATACATGCCCTCCTCAAACGCCGCGTGGCGATGTGACGGCATGATGCCGTCCGGCTCGATGTGCACCTCGATCAGCGTGTAGGCCTTCGCGGTCGCGGATCCACAGGCCTTCACCGAGTAGACGACACCGCCGGCATGGTGCCGCTCGCCCTCGGCTGGCCGGACAACCGTGGGACTGCGCCCGGCACCGATCTCGAGCGCACCGTCCAGCGGATTGTCAGTGGTCTCCATGTACGTGACGCCGTAACGGCGCGTTCGCGCGTTGATCTCCTCCAACGGCAGCGTTGCCCGAGGCCCCGCCGGCCCGACGCCTGGAGCCCCAAGCATGAGGAAGAATCCCTCGTTGCCGGCCCCGGCGGTGAAGGTGATTAGCCTCGCGTCGCCGGTCGTGGTGTTGATCCAGGAATGTGGAATTCCCTTCGGCAATGCGATGAAGGTGTCCTTGGTCAGCACCGCATCGATATGACCGGCACGGAACTCCACCTGCCCTTCGATGATGTAGAACCCCTCCTCCTCACGGCTGTGCACGTGTTTCGGCGGCCCGACATGTCCGGGCGGCTCGTCCACCCAGAAGGCGTAGGCACCGGCCGTATCGGTGCTGATGGCCTGGAACGTAATTCTATCGTCCCCCATCCACCAGATAGACAGGCCACCGCTAGGCGGGACGAATTTCGGCAGCCGGATGACAGGCAAGTCCTCAAGCAGGCGCTGGTTGATCTCTGCGGTTTTTATCATGCGTCGGGGCCTTCCGTTGGGACCACGAACTGCTGGCGCCGTGGCAGCTACTGCGTCGCGTCCGGTGTCAAGGCGACATTGGCCTCGAACAAGTAGGACGGGTCGCGGCGAGCCAAGTCGAGTGATTGATCCCCTGGTAATTGCCCCGAGTTGAAGCCGATGAGGACTTCTGCCCCTTCCTTGTCGCTCGCATTCTCGATCGAGTGGCCATAGCCCATTGGGATATAGCCGGTGTTACCAGCCTCGAAAACTTCCGTCCGATGGCGCCCGTGCGAGCTGAACATCTGTCACGTCGGCGTCGAAGTGCTTCGATCACGTCGTTGAATCCGATCGCCAGGGTATTCGAACACGTGCCGAATTCCCCACCGGTGTATGAGAAGATCGATCAAGACATCCGCCCCGGTATCGATCACGGTTTCCATATTGACCGTCTCCTGACCGTTAACTTTTCTGCTCGACATCAGGCTCTCCAAATAGCCCTTCCAGACATGTACGAGGTTTTATCGCTACAAGTGACAGGCCCGGCTGTATTTTGAGCGAACAGACCGTGGCTGACTTTGATTGAAGCTCAGCAGTGCCGCAACGATCACTGTCATCATGCTTTACTCCGGTTGGCTCGTCTCAAAAGGCCCAGCAAGAGCAGCCGAGCGCTCCCCAGAACGCCTTCTCGTCAGATACCGGCACATCGGCACCCCACGCACTCGCGTGGGAGTGTCCATGAACGTTGCAGGAATTGCTGCATCCACAAGCCAGAGCAGCGAAGGCATATTTGCCTTGGGATTCTTCCGGGGTTCGCGGCCGATAACCACCGTAGCTCCGGACCGGCGACCAGTCGGGCATCGGCGCCGGTAGCGGCGGCGCGAGATCCTTGAAGTCGCAGTCGCCGTGCACAGGCTTGCCGTCGACGATCGTGAGGACGGACGTGATGTCCTGAATGGCATCCTCGGGTACGGAGAAATAATCGTCCGAAAGGACCGCGAGGTCGGCGAGCTGACCCTTCTTGATCTGCCCCTTCTTGCCTGACTCGGTTGAGAACCAGGTATTGGCCTCAGTCCATAGCCGCAGCGCTGTCTCACGGTCGAGCCGGTTCGCGGTGGGATACATGGCAAACCCGCCCAATGTTTTCCCCGTGACGAGCCAGAAGAGCGAAACCCACGGATTGTATGAGGCCACGCGCGTGGCATCCGTGCCGCCGCCGACCGGGACACCCATTTCCATCATGCGGCGGATGGGAGGCGTGCGCTCGGCGGCCTTGTGGCCATACCGTTCGACGAAATACTCGCCCTGATAGGCCATGCGGTGCTGGACCGCGATCCCCCCGCCGAGCTTGGTGATCCGGTCGATATTACGATCATCGACCGTCTCGGCATGATCGATGAACCAGTGCAGACCTGCGAATGGTACGTCGCGGTTCACTTTCTCGAACACGTTGAGCGCCCGGGTGATCGTCTCGTTGTAGGTCGCATGTAGCCGCCATGGCCAGCGGTTCTGGGCAAGAACACGGACGACGGGTTCGAGATCGGCTTCCATACTCGGCGGCATGTTTGGTCGCTCGACCCGGAAATCCTCATAGTCCGCTGCGCTGTAGACCAGCATCTCGCCCCCGCCATTGTTGCGATACATATCGTCGCCCTGGCCAGGTTTAAGTTGCTTGGTCCAAGTCGCAAAATCCTGCAGTTCCTGTTTCGGTTTCTGGGTAAACATGTTGTAGGCGATGCGAATCGTCAGTTTTCCTTCGCGATGCAGCTCTTCGATGATCCGGTAGTCGTCCGGGTAAGCCTGCGAACCGCCGCCGGCATCGATCACGCCGGTGATGCCAAGACGATTCACCTCACGCATGAAGTGCACGGTCGAGTTCTTCTGATATTCGGGGGGAAGCTTCGGACCCTTTGCCAGTGTCGCGTAAAGGATGGTCGCGTTCGGCTTGGCAATGAGGAGTCCGGTCGGCTCCCCATCCGCATCACGAACTAATTCGGACGCGGCAAATTCGGGCGTGTTCTTGGTGTATCCCACCGCGCGAAGGGCGGCCCGGTTGAGGAGCGCGCGGTCATAAAGATGCAGAATGAAGACCGGGGTATCCGGCGCGATCGCGTTGATCTCGTCGAGCGTCGGCAGGCGCCGTTCGACGAACTGGTGTTCGGTGAACCCTCCGACTACCCGAACCCATTGCGGCGCCGGCGTGCGATCGACCTGCTCCTTGAGCATGCGCATGGCATCGGCGAGCGAACGCCTGCCGTCCCAGCGCAGCTCCATGTTATAGCTTAAACCGCCGCGGATGATGTGGGTATGGCTGTCGATCAGTCCGGGAACGACGCGATGTTTACCTAATTCGATCTTCTTCGTGCTCGGTCCCGCCAGTGGCCCGATCTCGCGGTCACTTCCAACTGCAGTGATTCTGCCATCCTTGATCGCAAGCGCCTGAGCCTCGGACTTGGCGCGATCAAGCGTCGTGATCTTACCATCGAGAAAGACGAAGTCGGGTTCGATACTCATCAGCGCACCTCTTGGTTAGAATTGCCAACGATGAGCAAGACCATCGACGGTCGGGAGCCTCCAATCCGCCTGCAGCTCGCTAGCGAGTGTGAACGTGGCTACGAGTTCGGCGCCGGCCCGCGCCATGCGCGATGTCGCCGCTTCGGCTTCGTATCGGTTCCACGCACCCGACGCGTTGACTACCTCCTCTCCATCCGATACCATCGTCGGTCACGCGGCAACGCTGGTTTCGCTAGCGTGGGCTCCCAGCATTGCATTGGCGTAGATGATGCCAAGCCCGTAGGTGCCGCCGAAGGTCTTTGCCAGGCCGGTGGTTGCATCGTTGGTCTCGCTGCGCGCCCAATCGCGCTGCAGCTCCAGCAGGTTTTGAACCGAAGTCATTGGTCGCGCGCTCGCAAGTCTAATGCCTGATCGACAGTGTCGCAAGTCTAATGCCTCGACAGCGAAGCCCCATTACCGTCAGTTCTATCCTGAGGACGGGCGCTGCACATTGCATAGGTCACGCCATCCATTGCAACGCATCCATGTTTCCGAATATCGAAATATTTGCGTCTATTTGAACCCGTTTCGGGATTCTGTCGAGGCTGCTATGTCTTCTGCATGGAAACATGGAACATACTGTGGGGGTCAATCATGCGGGCGTTACAGATAAAGGCGTTCGGGAAGGCCGAGACTTTGGATTTCGTCGACGTTCCAGATCCCATTGCTGACGCGACGACAGCCGTCGTACGCGTCGAGGCGACGTCGATCAACCCGAGCGATGTCAAGAACGTTGCCGGCGCAATGATCCAGACCACACTGCCACGCATTCCCGGCCGCGATTATGCCGGGGTTGTCCACCAGGGCCCGGCCGAATGGATCGGCGCGGAGGTGTGGGGCACCGGAGGCGATGTCGGCTTCACGCGCGATGGCACGCATGCCGAGCGCATCGCCGTCCCGATCGAGAGCCTCCGGCGCAAGCCAAGGGGGCTGAGTTTTGATGAGGCCGCCTCCGTCGGCGTCAATTACATGGCCGCCTGGTGCGGGATCGTCGAAGCCGCAGGACTTGCGGCGGGTGAGACGCTGTTGATCATCGGCGCGGGCGGCGGGGTCGGCGGCGCCGCGGCGCAAATCGCCAAGCGCATTGGCGCGCAAGTCATCGGCTTCGACCGGCAGGCCCCGCATCCGGACGCCGCGATCCGCCATCTTGCTAATCGACTGATCATCGGCGCGACCGACCTGCCAGCGGCGGTGCGTGAGGCGACCGGCGGCAGGGGCGCTGACGTGGTGTTCGACGCGGTCGGCGGCGTCATGTTTCGACCGGCGCTCGCCTGCCTGGCGCTCCGCGGGCGCCTGGTCGAGATCAGCTCGACTGGCCAGCGCGAGGTGAGCTTCGACCTGCCCGACTTCTACCACAATGAAAGCCAGCTGTTCGGCGTCGACTCATTGAAACGCGACCTCACCGCGTCAGCGCAAATCCTCGATAGTCTCCGCCCCGGCTTCGAGTCCGGCGACTATCGTCCGGCGCCGATCGTTGAAATTGTGACGCTGGCCGGTACGCGCGCGGGATATGCCAAGGTGGCGAGCGGCGCGGCCGGTCGCATCGTCATCAGGCCACAGGCATGAAAGCCGCCATGGCAGCCTTCCTCATCTCATTGCTAATGGGGCTCCTCGTCAGCGTCGGCTGTGGGCTGAGCGGCGTGCGATCGCCGGCCCCGCCGCTTATCGCGCTGTTCGGATTGTGAGGCTTGACTTGATCGATCCAGGTCACCGACGCCGGCCTCCTGGCAAAGATATGACGGACAAGGGGTGGGATCTGCTCACCCATGAGAGTGCCGAGAAGTCCCACCAAGGCCACCACGGGCGGCGACGGGGATCTGACGTTCAGCACGCCGTAAAGCGCGCCGACCACCAGACCCACGGCGAGAGATACAAGGGAAAGCTTCATCGGCTCTTTTCCCGGCAAGAGGTGCTCGGCCTGGCGAATGCCTACTTCGTCCCGACCGGCCTACCGCATCAGGATGGCTTTTTGGATACCTCTTGCGCCTTTTGATAACTCTCCATGACCGCCCGGTAGTTCGGTGCGACCATAGTGTACAGCTGCGCAAGTTCTGCGGCTTCGGGGCGGTTCCAGGTGCGATGGATTTCGCAGATCACTGCATTGGCCGTCGTCGGAATGACGCCCCCCTGCGTGAAGCGAGCAAGCGTCGTTCTCGACACCAGCTCGCTCGGGTCGCCCGAAGCGTCGATCACGGCGTAGACCTTAAACCCCGCAGCCACCGCATCCAGCGCAGGGAACATGACGCAAACGCTGGTCCAAACGCCGGCCATGATCAGTGTATTCTTACCGGTGTCGCGAACGGTCTTAACAAAAAGCTCGTTGTCCCATGCATTGACCTCACCCTTGCGCGGCACGTAGACCGCATGCGGGGCGGCCGCGCTATGTTCCGGCATTAGCGGGCCATTGGGTCCGTCGGGAACCGACGCGGTCGTTATGACCGGAAGCTTCAGCAGTGTCGCCAACTTCGCCAGGGCCGTTGTGTTGGCCCGAAGCTCCGCCACGCTTATGTCTTTTACCGTTTGAAAGAGGCCCGTCTGGTGGTCGAGCAACAACAGAACTGTGTCGGCCGGGTTTATCAATGCCTTGCCTCCACCGGTGCTTAGTATGTGCGACATTTGATCCTCCTTTGGTTTGCGTGTGAGTTTTTTTGCGCTACTCCCTGGGTGCCTGTTTTGCAAAGACCGGTGGGTTACAATTGGCTGTGGCCGCGAAGGTCTTAGCTGGTTTCATAGCATCCTCTCAATGCGGCACGCCATAATGCATGTCGGTTGTGATCGCTCGGGCGCGTTCCCGGTCCTTGTCGATCAGCACGAGTTCGCGCGCCCAGTGCGTAGCATAACCGCCATGGCCGTGGCGGTCCCAATCGCGCCGACGCCGGTGATGTCGAGTTTCATGTCCAGTTCTTGCCCTGTTGTCCGGCGCGCCAGTAGAAGCCCGCCGCCCCGACCACGGCCACAAATGGCAACAAGGCGATTGTCGCCCCATGCGAGGCGAGCAGACCACAAATTACGGCGCCGATACCATAGATCAGAAACGTCCCGATCTGCCGCTTCGTGGCGAAGGGCAGCCTGTGCGGCGGCCTTAGCATCGCCTCAATCGCCGAGGTCACTATGGAGGTAAGCGTGCTCGTGAACACGACGGTCGTGATCCCGGACCGACCGACCAGCCGCGCCGCAACGCTTTGGATTCCCATTCCCGAAGAGGCGACGACGATGAGACCATAGAGACCGACGCCGGCGATCGGCAAGTCGATGAATTGCCATGCCAGGGCGAAGGCAGCGAGAAGGCAAGCTTCGAGCACAAGAAGCCAACAGACGGCGCGCGGCGTGGGAAGCTTATGGAGCCAAAGATCAACGCTCACTGCAGCCGCGGCCGCGCCAGCCAGAAAGCCGGCAAACGCGATGAATGGGCGTGAAGCTGCGATCACGTGCCCCTGCCCCAGCGCGAGGCCAAGCAACGCTGTGTTGCCAGTCATTGCTGACGGAAACACTTCGCTGAGATTGAAAAAGGCGAGAGCATCCATGCTGCCGGCTGCGAAGCCCAGCAGCGCTAAGCCAACATCCCCCGAGTCGACGTGTTCCTTCGGTGAATCGACATCCGCCATGTCCGTGTAACTTTGTCCACAGGGAACGAGACTAGTCGGTGGCTGCTCGGCTGTTCTACCCTTCTAGTCGAATTGGCCGTGCGGGTCGAGAGGCCTTGTCACGTCGTCACTGCGCTTGCCGCTCCGTGGCTTCAGCCGTAACCATAGATGATGAAAGAGATCAGCTATAGCGGCTACCGCTTCCCTCCCGAGACGTTGAGGATTTGTTGGCTGAGCGTGGGATCTTGGTGTCCTATGAGACGGTGCGCCGCTGGGTGAACCATTTTGGCCCCAAGTGCCACCGCTCGCGGGTCCCCGTGCTCGCCATTGCTGCGCAGATCCCATCGGCCGAGATCGGCGCCGGCTATTTTCAGGAAACCCACCCGGAGACGCTGTTCCGGGAGTGCAGTCACTATTGCGAGCTGATCTCCGGCGCCAACCAGATGCCCCGTACGTTGGAGGTAGCAATCCGGCAGGCCGTGGGCAACCGCGGCGTGTCGGTTGTGGTGATGCCCGGCGACGTGGCCTTACAGCCGGCGTCGGACGCGCCGGCGCCGAACGTATCGGGCCTCCCGGGCGGTCGTGACGCCCGCGCATGCGGATCTCGACCGGCTGGCAGCACTTTTGAACGGCGAGGGCCGCGTGACTGTATTGTGCGGCTCGGGATGTCATCGGATTGGCCGCCTGGCTTACCGTTCTCGAGTGTCAGCCGAGGCGCAACTTTACCCGCAATGATGCGTTAGTTTGGTGCTTATGTTTAGCTAAAATGGTCGTCCCAGTTGCGCGCAAAAGGCTGTGGGGCCGGCCAACCGTCTCTGCCTGTGTACAGGTTTACAGACCTGCCATTCCTTGGCTTTTGAGAACAGGAGCGAATTATGATTTCGAGGCGCGACATACTGACGGCGACGGCCACAGGCGCGATGGTTACGGCAACAACGACCGCACGCGCAGCCTCCTTCGGCAACCCGGATGAGCCGCCGCAAGGAGCAATCAATGCCAAAAACCGGGAGAGCCTCACCGATCCTGGGCCCCAGAGCCACGCATTAGCTAGCCAATTTCCCTCGGCACAGTCCCCGCCGCCGACCGATGTCGGAGACCTGCCGCAGTTTTGGGCATCGTTCAATAATGCGCCGAGGCGCATTCAGAACGGCGGCTGGGCGCGCCAGGTGACGCAAGCCGACTTCGCGATTTCAGAGACCATCTCGGGGGTCAATATGCGATTGACCGCCGGGGGCATAAGGGAATTGCATTGGCATCTGGCCGCCGAATGGGCCTACATGACTTATGGATGGTGCAGGGTCACTGTTCTCGACGACAAGGGCCGCGCCTATGTCTCGGACGTGAAGGAAGGCGACCTTTGGTACTTTCCTCCGGGCTTCCCGCATTCCCTGCAGGGGCTCGCTCCAGACGGGTGCGAGTTCATCATTTGCTTCGACGACGGCAAAGCCAGCGAGTTCAACACGACTCTGGTGACGGACTGGCTCGCTCACACGCCCCCCGAAATTCTCGCCGAGAATTTTGGAGTCCCGGCTGAGACATTCTCGAAAATTCCGCTCCACAACCTGTGGATCTTCCAAGGCAAGCTGCCTGGTCATCTGTCCGCGGACGAGAAGGCCATTAGAGAGCCTCTTGGCCTTCCACCATACCCGTTCACCTTCTCCCTCGGATCATCCGAGCCCGTAAGGCAGACGAAGGGCGGAGAGGTGAGGGTTGCCGACAGCAGCAATTTCACCATCTCCAAGACAATTGCCGCTGGGCTTGTGACGCAGCGCCCGGGCGCGCTGCGGGAAATGCATTGGCACCCCCAAGCCGACGAATGGGCGTATTGGATCAAGGGCAAGGGGCAAGTGACGGCCTTCGAGACGGGGCCAAAGGCGGTGACTTTGGACTTCAACCCGGGAGATATCGGCTACGTCAAGCGCAATAACGGCCATTATGTCAAGAATGTCGGCGACACCGACATGCAGTATCTCGAAGTGTTCAGAAGTTCCTACTACGCGGACGTTTCTCTGTCTGATTGGCTGACCCATTCGCCGCCGGAAATGGTCGCTCAGACCCTGAACATCGACGAGGCGACCATCGCAAAGTTTCCCAATGACAGGCCATTGGTGATGCCTAGGTGATCTAACGTATCCTCCCGGTAGGACCGCCTTGTTTGTTTGGCGAGATCGGCGCAGCATGTGACCTGAATCTAGACTTGAGGTCAGGGGGTCGATGCGGGTTGAGATTTTGGCGAACCGCAAGCGGCGGCGCCATTGGTCCCCGGACGACAGGACGAGGATCGTTGCAGAGACGATGGCGGCTGGCGCGAAAGTGTCGGAGGTCGCGCGGACACGCGCGATTGCTCCAGGTTGCGTGGCGGCGCGAGGCTTGATCCGACATTTGGTGTCATAAGGCCGAAGCGAGAGCCGAGGCCGGGCGCAGAGCTGGCCAGGGTTGCGGAGAGCCCGGCCTCGGCGTTTTATGAGGACACCGACGATGACCAAGGATCAGAAGATTCGTCCTCTAAACATAAAATTGTGTACAGGTTAAACATAAAATGGTGTACAGTGGCGCAACTCTCGCCCCCGGCGGGAGTTATCCGTCACTCAGGACGGCCGAGAGTCCTCCCGCAAGACGCGCAGGGTCACTCGGCATTTTTCGCGAAGGCCATAAGATGGCGGCCTTTGACAAACTCATTCAGGAAATCGGCTCGCGATACTGTCTCGGGCCCAAGGCCTACCCCCTTGTCGAAGAGACTCTGGGCCTGATCAAGAGACAGCCAGGCGGTATTGGCGGTTTCGTGAATAGGTTCAAGGCCGCGGGGTTCGCCGTCGAGGTTGCTTCTTGGTTAAATGGTCCTGACCCGGTGCCGCTGTCGGGGCAAGAGGTAGAGCAGACGCTAGGCAGCGACGCGATTAGCGGCGTTGCCAATAAAATCGGTGTAAACCAACACTTCGCCAGAACGATTTTGGGCTTTGCAATACCCGAAATCGTCTTCCTGCAAGCCCAAAGCGGAGCTATCCCAACCGCAATACGTGCTTGGGCAGCGAGTTTCCGCGACCCGGCCATACTTTCATTCACCCCCATCAACGAAATTAGGCAGCTTCGAGCAGAGCAAATTCGACCGAGCCGAACGGAACACAGTGGCGCCGCTGCCGGGCTCAGACCGTTGTTCATTCCAGGTGCCTCTCTGCTGATTACGCTGGGATTGCTCCTCGGATATTTCATTGGGGCGGGCGATCGTGGGACCATTCAGTCCGCGCCGATTGTTGCGCAAAATGCGCCAGTGGCGTCCCCGCATGTGCCTTCGATACCAGCGCGGCTGGCGCTCCACAATGAGAACGGGCTCATTGCTTACTCAGGCACAGTCGGAGACGACGCTACTCGCAATTCCATTACTGACTCGCTCAAAACGGTGTTCGGAGCCCAGAAAATTACCGGCGACCTCTCCGTCGACTTGAATGCTGGCCCGGCGCACTGGGCCAAGGGCTTCAAGGCGGCGCTCGATAATTTCAAGATTTCGGGGTTGCATGCGCTGTTTGAAGGAAATGCGGCTAGTGTCGGAGGAGCGATTCCTGAAGCAGACCGAGATAGGATCATGAGTTCGCTGAAATCCGTTCTTGGGCCCCAATTCGCATTCGCTACAATTGCAGGTAGCAGCGCTAACGAAACGCCGACCGCGTCTTCAGCGCTTACATCTGGTTTGAGCATCGAAAACCCAATTGGCGCTCCGAATCAGCCGACTCTTAATCTCCCAACCATTTATTTCGCTACCAATAGCGCCGAGGTTCCGTCGGACACGAAGGTTCTCTTGCAGCAGGCAGCCGGTCTGATGAAACAATTGTCTGCTGGAACGACGTTTCGGATTAGCGGCTACACAGATAGGGTTGGTAGGCAGGCCACTAACATGAGGCTGTCGCAACGGCGTGCAAATGCAGTGCGCCAAGTCCTCGTCGATGCAAAGGTCAACCCCGCCATCTTGAGCGCGAAGGGTTACGGCAGTTCCCATTCCCTGGCCAGCGAAGGCCGCAGTATCAGCACGATCAAAGATCGCCTTCGCACGGACCGGCGCGTCGAAGTCAGCGTAGCTCAATAATAGCGATGTCAGCGTCAGCGGCTCGAACGCAGCGCGGGCCGCTTCCTCGTCCCGCAGATCGACCGACAGAAACTCAATGTCCCGGCCGCTTGGCAAGTCGGGCTTGCGGCGCGAGACGCCGGCCACATCGGCTCCTCGCCACCATTTCCGGCAACAGAACCACTATGGAACGGTCAAAAATCGCCCCGGCGCTCGAGCGCGTCCATTCTCACGCTCGGAACAGCTTTGACAATTGCAGTGGCAGCGAACGAAGCGCTTTCCCGCCGCGCCGAAGCGGAAGCCAACGTCGTATTGCACCGACGGTCAGCTCGCCCTATGCTTAAGGGCGTGAGCCGCTTTCAATTCGTTCCCCACTCAATAACTTGGCGGCGGTGCTGGTGAGCGAGTTCACAGCGCTCTGCACAAATCCTAAAGCCCCATTGGTTGACGGGCTTGCCTGGGTCTTCGGTGTTTCCGCCTTAGGATCGGCGCTCGGTGCCGGCTCGACGGTAAGTGGGCTCATAGGCGTCGCCTTGGCCTTGTTCGCAATCTGACGAGGCTGGCCATGACTGCCCGGATGTCTTGCCGTTGCGGGTTTTAGCGGCTTCGCCACGTGTCCCGCCGCTTTCACCGTCGGAGCCTTGGCTGCCGCAGGGGATTGCGGCGCCCGAAGCGGCGCTCCATTGATATTTGCTTGCGGCGGCGTGTCGTTAGGGAGCTGGGTGCCATCCGGCCGGACCAGATCGGTCTTCACTGTATCCGACTCGACGGGAGCCGCCGTACTGAGCGGCTCTGCCGGCGTTGGCGCCTGCGCGGGCGCCGCCGGCACGGCCGCAGGTCCATTATCGAGTTGGGCGTGGGGTTCGGCGGACAGCGTTTTCTCCTTCGCTTGCGGCAAGTCGACGGTTCGTTCGGTGCCATTGACGAGAGCCATCGGCGATGGTTCGGGCGGCTTACTAAGGATGGCGGCGTCCTGGGCCGGAACGTTCGCTCCGCTCGTGGCTTCCGTTTGTTGGTTGTCTGGTCCGTTATCAGCCCTGACCGATGCGATCTCGAGTGGGCCTGAAGCCCGGCTTTTAAGGCCAAAACTTGCGGCTATGCCTGCCATTCCGACGATGACGATCGCCACCATGACATAGAGCGGGCGCCGTGATCTGTTTTGCCCGTCGGCGACGCGGGCGCATCGGGAAGCCGGCTGGTTGTCCTGAGGGAGGAAACGTTGCGATCCGATGTCCCCGCTCGAAGTAGCATTTGACATGTTGGCTTCTGAAACCGCCGCCATGGCGCGTTCTCGCGGTGCGCCCAGCAATCCTGCTTCGATTGCAGCGAAATCGCCGCTGATGAGGGGCGCTTGCGCGTTTGGCCCTTTGTACTCGACCGTTGACCTCTCCGCGTCTCGTAGAATCGCTGCATGTGGCTGCTTCACGCCCAGCAATCCTGCTTCGATCGCAGCGAAATCGCCGCTGATGAGGGGCGCTTGCGCGTTTGGCCCTTTGTACTCGACTGTTAACCTCTCGGCGTCTCGTAGAATCGCTGCATGTGGCTGCTTCACGCCCAGCAATGCTGCTTCGATCGCAGCGAAATCGCCGCTGATGAGGAGCGCTTGCGCATCAGGCTGATTCAACTCCCCCGGTTCCCCTGCGTCCTGCCGCGCCCTTGCTGAAAGCGGGGTTTTTGGATCGAAATCGGTCTCATGAGACTCGTCTTTATCACCGATGATGCGGAGAAGTTCGGCGAGCGGATCGTCGTCCTTTTGTTCGGTGGAGCATGACCGGTACAGGTGCCTTTCATATTCGTCCAGATCGATCATCGGGCGCCGTTTTGCAAAAACATCGCTCATACTTCCGGCCTCCTGTTATGCTAACGTCGTGAACCGCGGGGCCGATGCACGTCGCGCGATTGAGCATCCAAAATCAGGCACTCATGACCGAAGTCTTCCGGAGCGCTGACTTTCAAATTGCCGAGCCCCAGCAAAAGAACCGCCGCCAGTCCTTTTATCAATCCAAGCTTTGCAGCAGCCCAAGCTGACCTTTCGCTATTAAGCTTTCATTAAGAAAGCGGAATTGTGGCTGATCTCGTCCCCGCTCAGGCGGGAACTCAACCGTGAGAAATCTCGAATTATCGACTAAATGCTCCGGCTGGGGCGTTTCCCGCGCGTCGAGGAACACCCCCATTACGTTCGTCGCTGTGGTCAGTAGTGGTTCCGGTAAAGGCCGCTGGTCCGACGAATCCGCCGCAGCCAGCGCCCCCGGGCGCAGTCGCCGCATGCCGCTCATCCGCCGACCAAGCGGCCGGTGACCGTGAGGTCCGCAGGCGCGGTGCCAGCAGATTCGTTACGCGCTCCATTTGGTAATGTGACAGAGCCGTCATTTGCACTCGGCTTCCTGACCGACCAGGAGATGGACTGGCTTCCCGAGGCCATGCGCCTCCTGCGCGATGAACTGCCCAATATCGAAGGATTTGACGCGATACATATCGTAGAAGCGATTGGGGCAACGCCCGCTTTTCATGGCGCGTGACGGCGATGCCAAACGCCTCCCAAAGCCGATGACCCGCTTGCAGACTGGCGGCAAGGAGTTCAAAGAGTGCTCGATGTCTTCCGTGGCTGACGCCCCTCTCCTCGATGTCCGCGATCTCAAGGTGGTCTTCCGGCAGGGCGACACTGAGGCCCTCGCCGTCGACGGCGTGTCCTTCATGCTGGAGCAAAGGCGCACCCTTGGCCTCGTCGGCGAGTCGGGCTCCGGCAAATCGGTCACCGCTCTTTCCATTGTGCGCCTGCTTGGACGCGCCGCGCGAGTTCAAGGACAAGTGCTGTTCAAGGGCGAGGACCTTCTGGCCGCCCGCGAGGGACGGCTCCGCGAGATCAGGGGCGCCCACATCACCATGGTCTTCCAGGAGCCGATGACCTCGCTCAATCCCTTGCATACGATCGCGCGGCAGATCGGCGAGATATTGGAGTTGCATGACGCCAGAGGAGCCGAAAAGATCAAGGCACGCATCGTCGAGCTTTTGCAGGAAGTCGGTATTCCCGATCCCGGCGAGCGGCTCGGCGCCTTCCCGCATCAGCTCTCCGGCGGCCAGCGCCAGCGGGTGATGATCGCCATGGCGCTCGCCAATAGGCCCGATCTTTTTATCGCCGACGAGCCGACGACCGCCCTCGATGTCACCGTTCAAGCCCAGATTCTCGAGCTTTTGAAGGAGCTCCAGGCGCGCCACAATATGGCGATGCTCTTCATTACGCACGACCTCGGGATCGTGCGCAAAATCGCCGACGATGTCGCGGTGATGCAGAAAGGCAAAATCGTCGAAACCAACAAGGTCGCGGATCTTTTCGCCGCGCCGCGCCACCCCTACACAAAGGCGCTCATCGCAGCCGAACCGAAAGGCACTCCACCGACGATTGACCTTGCCGCCAAGACCATCCTCGAGGCAAGTGATATCCGCGTCTGGTTTCCCATTAAGCGCGGGTTTTTCCGCAGAACGATAGGATTCATCAAGGCCGTCGACGGCGTGTCGGTGAGCGTGCGCGAAGCCGAAACAGTCGGCGTCGTCGGCGAATCCGGCTCCGGCAAAACCACGCTCGGCCTTGCCCTCCTTCGCCTCATTTCCTGCGAAGGCG
Organism: Candidatus Methylaffinis lahnbergensis; assembly: GCA_002890675.1. Classification (GTDB taxonomy): domain Bacteria; phylum Pseudomonadota; class Alphaproteobacteria; order Rhizobiales; family Beijerinckiaceae; genus Methylocapsa; species Methylocapsa lahnbergensis. Next base: position 40,444 of record PEFW01000009.1, on the reverse strand, counting down.
CGATCGTCTTTCTCGGACGCCCCATCGACGGCCTCAAGTTCAAGGCGATGCGGCCGCTCCGGCGCGACATGCAGATCGTGTTTCAGGATCCGTACGGTTCTCTATCGCCCCGGCTTCCGGTGGCCGACATCGTCGCGGAAGGGCTCGGCGTGCAATATAAAGCCATGTCCTTGCCGCGCCGGCGCGAGATCGTGGCGCAAGCGCTCTCCGACACCGGCCTCGATCCGGCCGCGATGGATCGCTATCCGCACGAATTTTCCGGCGGCCAGAGGCAACGCATCGCCATCGCGCGGGCTATCGTTCTCGAACCGAAATTCATTGTCCTCGACGAGCCGACCTCGGCGCTCGATATGTCGGTGCAAGCGCAGATCGTCGATCTTTTGCGCGATTTGCAAAAGCGGCGCGGGCTCGCTTATCTCTTCATCAGTCACGATCTCAAAGTCGTCCGCGCACTCGCCAGCGAGATCATCGTCATGCGCGACGGCAAAGTCGTCGAGTCCGGTCCGGCTTTGGAGCTTCTCGCAAATCCTCGCAACGCCTACACGCGGGCGCTTTTCGCGGCGGCATTCGACATCAAGACCGGCGCGGATTTGAGCCAATAAGCCGGAATGCCATGCCCCGCGCGGTCCTCGGTGCGGCCGGTCGGCGTGGAGGACGAATTTTTCAGAGGCCTGCGGCAGGATCTATATTGGGGGCTTCTGCGACGGCTTCGGGATGCCGGGTCTAGTAATTGATAAAGAATGGATATGTCGATAAATACTTCTCCGGTCTCGATTGTGGAAATAGCAGCAAGCTCTGCCGCCGCGTTTTGGGAGCTGCTTTCTCCAGAAAAACCCTTATTTCCCCCGCCAAGCCAATTTCTTTATCGAGGCCAAGCCGACGCGTCGTGGGGACTTGAGCCACCAATTCTGCGCCCTCCCGAGAATAAACTGGGTGTCCTAGGAAGAGATGGCGTAGTGCCTTCCGATTTTCAGGTCTTTAAGGAATGGGTCTATTTGAAGAGTTTTGTCGAGCATTGCGATTCGATTGGTCTTCGGATACGACTCACCTGACTTTCGTAGGCTCTTCCTGGATCAAAATGCGCCAGCAGGTCCGGGTCGGGCGTTCATAGAAACCTCTCTATGGCCGGATTCGAATCTTTACGAGTCGCTGGCGCTTGCACAGCACCATGGTCTTCCCACGCGCCTATTGGACTGGTCTACTCGTTCCTATGTTGCAGCCTATTTCGCTATTTCGGATGCCCTCAAAGGCCAGCAGTGCACAACTGGATCAGACGGTTTGGCGGTATGGGCGCTCGATATCACGCGGAAAAGCCTTTACCGTCAGCTAGAGACAATTGGAGTTCCAGGGAGCAACAACGCCAATCTCGCCGCTCAAGCAGGCATGTTCACTTTACTCCGGCAACAAGGCGTCCGAGGGAAATCGTTTGAGGGCGAAACCTCACTGGATCAATATTTCCTGAACCAGAGCTTGCCAATTCCATTGGTGAAAGTCACTCTGCCCACCGCAGAAGCGAAAGCTGCACTAGGGCTTTGCGCCCTCTACGGTGTAACCGGCGCGACGCTCTTCCCCGACTTTTATGGTGCTGCGCGAGCCGCAAAAGACATTATGCTGACCTCAATTTTCCGTGCACGATAGTAGACGGTGGGATTCCAACGAATCCACAGGCGGCCTGGGAGATGCAAAATTTGATGCCTAAGGTTCTTATTGTCGCGGCCACTGCTGCTATGTTTGTGGCCCCGTCCGCCTCCGCAATAACGGAATCATGGTCATTGGCCGCACCCTGGCTTGTCTCCTATGATATGAGAAGTGCCTAAGCGCCCACCTGACGATGTGAAACCTAATATCTGCAACAAGCGCCTGCCAAAGGTCAGGTGTCTCGTCCTCACAAAGGACGGGGCCTTCAAGGCAACTGCCTATGACCCGACAGATGGAGCGATCTGCGGTCATGGGACAGGCTGCTACACCCCGCCGAAAGAGATGGAGTTTCTTACGCCTTGCAACGTGAAGAACGATCTCTACCCCAACCAATGACGGCACATTTATCGTAACAGCCCGCCCTCACGCTCGTATGTTGCCGCGCACCGTCGAGCCCCGGCGTCGGGGCGGGCGACTGTAGGGACTACACAGGCGCGCATTTCGTAGAACGTGCAGAAATCAAAAGTTTTCGGAACGGCGCGGGCACGTCCGCCGAAGCACAAGGCACCATGTCAAGAGCCACAGATTTTTTCACTTCAACTGTTAAGCCGACAGCAGATGAATTTCTCAGTGACACAAGAGATATTCGTCGTGGTCGTTTAGCTGCCATCGTCCTCTATCACATGGCTGATTACTGGCAGTTGGAAAATAAAACTACATTCAATACGTTATCTATACTTCGCGACGAGCTAATAAACAAATGTCAGGAGTTCTCAATAATCATGGACGTAGCAGACGCATCGAAACATGGTCAGCTAACACGGCCTACACGCAAACTATCATCGTCAGAACAAATTACGATGGCTCCCGGTCTTTTCGAAGCGCCGTTTGGTGTGGGGGTGTTCAACGAGGCATTAGAAGTGATTGTTACGCTGGATGACGGGACGAGTAGACCATTCATAGGTGTTGTGCAATCTGTCCTTTCGATGTGGGAGATGATGCTTCAATAAGCTTCGAGCATTTTGCCGTCGTTTCCCGCAATGACCACGTCGATCATTTGCGAGGGCGGGATGTCCCCGACTTTTACGCGCGTAAAATCCTCGGTGCGACCGGTCCCGCCACGTTCCGTCAGGACAGGCAAGGTCTGGCCGGTTTGCGCGTCAAGATGTTTGCGCAAGGCTGCCGCGCCCGCCTCGCGGAGACGTTTGGCCCTTGCCTTCACGATCTCCGGCGCGACGGGCGGCATTTTCGCGGCCGGCGTTCCGGGACGCGCGGAAAAAGGAAAGACGTGAAGATGCGTCAGGCCGCAGTCCGCAACTAGCGCGAGCGTATTTTCCAACATGGCGTCTGCCTCGGTCGGAAAGCCAGCGATGACATCGGCGCCAAACACGATTTCTGGCCGCCGCCGGCGCAGTGCGGCGCAGAAACGTATGGCGTCGGCGCGGCGATGACGCCGTTTCATGCGCTTTAAAATAATGTCGTCGCCGGATTGCAGCGAGAGATGGAGATGCGGCATGAGGCGTGGCTCCTGGAACGCTTCAATGAGATCTTCGTCCGCCTCGATGCAATCGATCGAGGACAACCGCAGCCGTTCGAGTTCTGGCGCCGCGCGCAAGATGGCCTTGACGAGTGCTCCAAGCGCGGGGGCGCCGCACAAATCAGTGCCATAGGAAGTGAGATCGACGCCGGTCAGGACGATCTCGCGAAAACCCTTGCTCGTTAAGCGTTCCGCCGCGCGCATCACTTCATGGGGCGGCACCGAGCGCGACGGGCCGCGTCCGAAGGGAATGATACAAAAGGTACAGCGGTGATCGCAGCCGGTCTGCACCGCGAGAAAGGCACGGGTGCGATCTTCGATGCCTTCGCTCAAAATTTTCGGGGCCGCCCTCGCCGTCATAATGTCCGAGACCTTCACCCTGACGCCGCCGCCTTTCCAACTCGCCGGATCGGTTTTGTCCTCATTGCCGAGCACCCGGAAAACCTCCGGCATCGCGGCGAACCGATGGGGATCGATCTGGGCGGCGCAGCCGGTGACGACGATTTCCGCGCCGGGCCGCTCGCGCTTGGTGCGGCGAATGGTTTGCCGCGCCTGCCGAACCGCTTCTGCTGTCACCGCACAGCTGTTGACGATGACGAGATTTGTTCGCCCGCAAGCCAAGGCAGCGCGGCGCATCGCCTCGGACTCGACAAGATTGAGCCGGCAGCCGAAGGTCAGGACTTCGACATCTTGTGGTTCGCGCCCCCGCGGGATCACGCCGCGATGTCCTTGAAGAGAGCCGGATCGAGCCTTGTCTCGAATTCGAATTCGACGGGGCCGGTCATTAAGACATGGCCGTCGCTTTCCCGCCATTCGATATCGAGATCGCCGCCAGGCAGGCTCACGATGGCGCTGTGGCCGGTGAGGCCCTTGCGCGCGGCCGCGACGAGGGCGGCGCAGGCGGCCGAGCCGCAGGCACGGGTCAAGCCTACGCCACGCTCCCAAACTTTTAAAGCGATGTGCGCGTGGGAAGTGACATGGGCGAGCGAAATATTGGCCCGCTCTGGGAAAATTGGATGATTTTCGAGCAAGGGGCCGATCTTTGAAAGATCGAAAGCCTCGATATCGTCGACCCAGAATATCGCATGCGGATTGCCCATATTGACGGCCGAGGGCGTATGCAAAACCGGCGCGTCGATCGGACCGATCTGCAATTCGATCTTTCGCGTGTCATGGAATGGCTCGCGGAGCGGGATTTCATTCCAAGCGAAGCGCGGGCGGCCCATATCGACGGTAAAAATCGTCTCGGCCCTGCGCAGGCATTCGAGCCGCGCGGTGGCGGTCTCCAGAACGATTCTTTCGCGCGGCGTTTCCCGCGTCAGGATATAGGCGACGCAGCGCGTTCCATTGCCGCAGGCGCCGGGTTGTGAACCGTCGCTATTATAGATCGTCATCAAGGTATCGGCCTTGGCTGAGCGCGGTTCATGCAGCACCATGAGCTGATCGAAGGCAAGGCCCTCGCCGCGCCCGATCGCGCGCGCTTCTGGCGCGCTGACGGTTAAGCCGCTGCCGCGCAAATCGAGAACGGCGATCTCGTTGCCAAGCCCGTTCATTTTGACGATAGGCCTATTTGCGAGCGGGCTCAAAGCGGGCAAGTCCATTCATCCATGGCTCCGGATCCACCGTGCATACAGCCGCGGACGGCCAAATTTTTGCGAAGTTTGGCCTGCGGCATGCGTTACCATGGCGGAATCGACCTTGATCACGGCCGGCCAATGCGCCTCGCCCGGGGGACCAAAAAGCGCGGCACGATAATTGCTGCCTCATGATATAGAAAAAGTTCGACCGGCGGCGAGTTTTATCGCAGCCCCTCGCCTTTTCATGCCAGGATTGGCGTAGTCTCGCGCGCCGGACCGTCAAAAATGAAGCCCTTTGGCGCGAACCACAATTTTGGAGCGATACATGAGGATAGGCAGCATCAACCGTTCGCTGGGCGTTGAACTGGCCTTTGGCCTGTTTTTGGCGGTACTGGCCGCGCAGCCGGAGCCTGTCTTCGCGCAAAATCCCGTCGCCGCGCCTGCTGCCGGAGGTGCCACGCCAGCCCCTGTCTCGCCCGGCGTCAACGCAAAACCGGCTCCAACCACTCCCGGCGAAACTGGCTCCAAGGGGGTGCCGGACGATTCCTCGGCGGTGACCCTTGAACTGACATCCCGTCCGGTGGCTTTCACGAGCGCGACGGCGGAATGGGCGGATGGATTCAAGTCGGTGGTCGGCGAGATAGCCAAAGTTGATGCGGCGATCAAAAAGGCCGGGCTCACTCCGGCGGGACATCCTTTCGCAGTGTTTCTGGCTACCGACGACAAAAGCTTTCAGTTCCAGGCGATGGTGCCGCTTGCCGGAAAACCCGAGGCCACGGATCTCGCCGATGGCGTGAAAATCGGCGAGTCCCCTTCCGGCAAGGCGATGAAGTTCCTGCATCGCGGCGCCTACGACGATATCGATTCGACCTACGATCTCATCACTGCTTTTCTCGATGAAAAAGGCCTCGAATCGCAAAACCGCTTCGTCGAGGAATATCTTACCGATACGACGGAACCAGACGACGCGAGCCTCGAAGCCGATATCTATGTTTTTCTCAAGTAGCCTCCCAGAATTCCGGGCGTGCTTGCGAAAGCCTGCCACCGATACGCACCGGCGCGATTTTTGTGGCTAAGCCCTTGGAGCCGAGCTCGACCGCGATGCCACAGAGGGTTGCAGCACCTAATGCCGGTTCGAACCGCGCTGCGGGGAGCTTGGTTATGAACCTGCGAACCGGTTCCTCCTTGTCCATGCCGATCACCGAATCATAATCCCCGGTCATTCCGGCGTCGGTCACAAAGGCCGTGCCATTTGGCAGTATTTGATGATCGGCCGCCGGGACATGGGTATGAGTGCCCGCGACGAGCGAAACGCGGCCATCGACGAAATGCGCGAAAGCCTGCTTTTCGCTCGATGCCTCGGCATGGAAATCGACAACCAAAGCATCGCAGCCAACTCCCAAGGGGCAGGCCGATATTTCGCGCGCGATCGCCGCGAAAGGATCATCCATCGCATCCATGAAAACGCGGCCCATGAGACTGATGACAAGCACCTGCGCGCCGGATGCTGATTGAAAGAGATTGGCGCCGCCGCCGGGCGTCCCGCGCGGATAGTTCAGTGGCCGGATCAGACGCCGCTCTCGGGCGATGAAGACGAGAGCCTCGCGCTGGTCGAAGGCATGATTGCCAAGCGTCACGCAATCCGCCCCCGCCGCGAGAATATCGGCGCAGATCGTCTCGGTGATCCCAAAGCCGCCAGCCGCGTTCTCGCCGTTTACAATAACGAAGTCGAGCCCCCAGGCCTGGCGCAATTTGGGCAAATTTTCCAGAAGAACCGTGCGGCCGGCGCGACCGACAACATCGCCGATGAAGAGGAGGCGCACGCTAACGAAGAACCCAGCAGCTAATCAACTCGCGCTCGGTGAGCACGTAATCGAGGCTTTCGTCGTGCTCGTCGTGTGGGACCTCCGGGAACTCTTGGCTCGCATAGGCGACGCCAACCGCGCAAATGGTTTTTTTGGCCCGCAACTCCGCAAGAGTGCGATCGTAGAAGCCCGCGCCATAGCCGATCCGATGTCCGGCCCGGTCGAACGCGGCCAAGGGCACGAACAAAAGGTCGGGCGCGACTTCCGGCGCCGCCCCAAGAGGCTCTTCGATCGCCATTTTGCCCTGGAGGGTGGGTTCGCCTGGCCGCCACAGCCGGAACACAAGCGACGTGCCACGCCGCCCGGTAACTGGCAAAGCCGTTTTGACCCCGGCATTTGCAAGATTTTCGAGGAGCGGCAGTGTCGAGGGTTCGCCCGCGAGTGGAAAATAGGCCGCGACAATCCCGGGGGGCAAGCGCTTAACGAGGGCGAGGCCTTCGACCGCGAGATGCGCGGCGTAAGCGACGGCGCCCTCGATGCTCGTCTCCCCCCGCCGCGCCAAAGCCCGCGCGCGCAGGGCCGGCTTGATGAGGAACATGACGCAACCAGTTGGAAGATTTGCAAGCGCGGGGCCGCGATGGCCGTGGGATATCGATCCCGGGAACCTACAATGTAGGTGGGCGCCATTTGGCCAAGCCCACGGGCAAGGCCAGGGACAGCTCCCTTGGAGATCGATAAGGCCCCGGGAATGCTGATCCAACACGCACCCCGCAGCTCCGCCCAACTAATGTAAGGGAAGACCAGGGGAAATGCCAGGGCAATGCCGGGCCTGGACCACGGGCGGAGCCTCCTCGCGGCGTGGCCATGGGGTTCTTTTCGGCTTGGCACAAAGGTGTAGGTTGCGTGCGTTGCAGCAAAGCCACACCCCGCCCGGAAAAAGGGCAACCGCCGCAATTTCGCTTTACTCGACCGGCGCGGACGCTAAGCTGCGGCTATAATCAGGAGGGAGACTGTGCCCGAGTCAAAACTGGACGCTATTGGCGGCTGCGCGTACTGGATGTATAGTCGGACAAGGTTCGGGGCGAGATGAGACGGAAAATGCGAATATAATGCCGTCCGGCAATGGGCCGCCGGACCTGCGCCGCTCCAAGCGGAGGCAGGATAATAACCGTCGTGAGGGAAAATTGGACATGAAACTGTTCAAAGGGCTTCTTCTGGTTTCGGCGGTTGGCTTGGCCGGAATGGCCTTTGTGCCGAGCGCTCGCGCCGCCGACCTTCCGGCGCGCCAGGCGGCGCCGATTGAATATGTCCGCATTTGCGACGCCTATGGCGCCGGGTTTTTTTATATTCCGGGCACCGATACATGTTTGCGGGTTGGTGGCTTGGCGCTCGCCGAGCTGCGCGGCTTCGATCCCTCCTTCAGCATCGTCGGCCCGCTCTTTTACGGCAACGGCATTTCACACTTTGGTGCGGGCTTCGTGCCGTCGCCAAGCGAATATACCAATGCCCGCTCGCGCGATGCGACTGACTTCGCCGCCCTCGGCCGCTTTGAACTCGACGCCAGGACCCAGTCGCCCTGGGGCACCTTGCGGTCGTTCATTCGCGTTGATTCATTCTACGGGTCGAACGGCAGCGCCGCTCTCGGCAGTCTTGGGCAGCAACTAGATACGTTTAACACGACGGCCGGAACGAGCGCGTCGCGGCTGACGACGGCTCTAAACAAGGCGTTCCTCCAGTTCGCCGGACTGACCGCGGGGCAGGCGCAATCGATGTTCGATTTCTACGCCGACGCCTATAATTACCATAGTTTGCGCGGGTCCAATGCGACCGTTTCCCTATTGGCCTATACGGCAACGTTCGGCTCCGGCTTTTCGGCAACGCTTTCCGTCGAGGATCAGCCAGACCGGCGCGCTGCCATCGGCAGCACGATTGCCAGCACAACCGTCGCCCCCATTGCTGTCGGCGGCATTTCAGCGACCTCCTTCCAGGCTCAACCAGGAGGCTCGCGGGTGCCAGAAATCGTCGGCAACATCCGCCTTGATCAGCCCTGGGGGGCGGCGCAATTGTCGGCGGCGGCGCATCAGGTAGACTCCGGCCTCTTCGGAGCCTCTGCCCTTACCACGCCGCCAACCGCATCTGCGTTCCCTGCCTTGACCAGCAATTCCTTTGGCTTCGCGATCCCGCCAGGCGACAAGCTATGGTTGCAGGCCGCTTATGAAAAAGGCGCTTTCAGCTACATCGCCGGCAATAATCTTGCCTACAGCTATGGGTCGGTCAATCAGAACCGGTTTCCTGGCTCCGGCGGCACCCCACTCGATTACGGCGACGGCTGGAACCCGCAGATCAATTCCGACTGCGTTTTCACCGGAAGCGGCGCCTGCGAACAGCAATCGGGCTGGGACATCACCGGCGCCTACAATCATTATTGGCTCCCGATCCTAAGTTCGGCGGTTTTTGGCTCCTATCTTGAAGTGCACTATTCCGCCAATGCGCTCAACGGATTTGGCGGCGCGGTCGGCGTTTCGAACCTCAAGGAAGGCCGCGTCGGCTTCGATATCGGCGCCGAGTACATGTATGAGCATTTGAACCAGACGCGCCCGGTTGGCCTCGCTCCAAATTCGGCCCTCACCGCTGCTGGCTTGCCCGCATTCCAGTCCAACAATAACCAATATGAAAGCCGCCTGCGCATCCAGCGCGCCTTCTAGGAGACCCGGCTCGATCGCTTCGAGGGCCACCGTGTCCCGAGGGCCGACGGTATCGATAGCCATGGACCTGATCCGGCATCGATTGCGGCCTCACATCGCCGGCCATCTCGCCCGCGCGTAAGGCCCTGACGAACGAACGGATCCGGCGCGTGAACCGCGTCAAGGGCCTGCATGCGAGCCGCGACGTTGCGCCTGGCGCAAGCGACTGGAGGAGTTCAAGACCGGTGACGGTTGTTCGCTGTCTCCCCATCGGCAAGCGCAGATCGCTGGCGAGTTAGTTCGCATCGAACTGCTGCTGGCGCAGATCAAGGAAGGGCGCGGGATATCATGCTCGCAGCCGCGGAGACCGTCACCGGTCGCGGTTTCCCGTCGAGGGTGAAGCGAATGGCGTCGAGGACGGCCGATGGTCTCGCGCCTTATGCTGGCCCTCATTCAAAATGTCTGGCGCGAGCAGAGTACCGCCTCGCGCCAAGCTTTGTTGTTCGGCCGCCGGCCTCGAAGCACTTCGATCGTCAGCGATCCGGCGGCCAAATCGCAGGCGAGGCCTTGGCTCGGCCGACGGACTGCGCACGCAGCGCGCCGGTCGAATCATAGGTTGTCCCTTCAACCGTGTAGGCGTTGCCGGGCACCAGAACGCCGATTTGGTTCGTACGTAGAGCGTCCGAATCATTGACTTGCGCGATTTTGCCGGCGCGAGTCCGGAGGGTCAGCACCGGTCCGTCGGCATGTTCGAGAACCCCGGTGATCGCATGCGGAGGCGCATTTGCTTTGAGCGCCGCCGGCTTTACCGCGGCGGCCGCGGGCCCGACAAATGGGCCCCCGCCGAGGCCGAAAATCGTCAGCTGTTTGTTGCTCGCCACATAGACCTGTCCATTCGCCACGACCGGCACGATATCAGCGTTGGCGGTCACGTTGAGCCATGCTCCAGCCGGCGAGGAAAACAGCAACGTGAGCTTTCCGCTCGAAGGCGTCGCCGCGAAGGCATAAAGATTGACCGTGGCAGGGGTAATAGTGGTCGGTCGTCCGGTCGCCCATATGATGGCTGTTCCAGCTTGTGTGCCGTTCGAGGAAACCGTCGTAAAGGTTCCGCCATCCTGGCCGCTGACGACAGGCGACGCCGCTCCTTCCTGGACGAAGGCAACCGTGGGCGAGGTCTGTATTTTCCAGACGGTGATTTGGGCGGTGCCGCCGTTGCCGCCGCTACTTACGACTCGCCCGACCCCGTCTGGGCCGGTGAAATAGGACAGCCCGCACCAGCAAGGCTGTATCGTTTTTTTGTCGAGAACTTTGTCGGGGCCTCCGGACGTAAATCCGCCCAAGCTGTCGCGATTGAGCAAATACATCGTTCCCTCTTTGCCGGCGGCCACAGCCAGATTCGGAAATGGACCGGGCTGGGTTGGCACGACGAGCACGCCCCCTGACGAAAGGTCGCCATCATTTTGGTCCAATAAATTTTCGTCCGCCGGCGTGAATATGCTGAGAAGATTGACGAGCGTCGGGTCGACCTTCGCCACGCTCTCTTGAATATTGCGGACGCCGTCGTAGGTGCCCGGCCCGGAGTTTCCGGTCGAAAAAAACAAGTTCTCTGTGGGGTCGGCGGCGATGCCGTAACCAGACATCCAAATGGACGAGAAGAAAAAGTTATTCGCCGGAGTCTGCGGGAGCGTGTCAGTCAGCCGGTTCGCCGGAAGTGGAGCCAGCGTGCTGGCCTGCCACCCCAAAAGCCAGCCACGCGACTGACCGGGGAAGGAATCGCAAAAACTGCCAAAGCCGGCGTAAATAATGCCGGATACCCCGAGCAGCGCTGGCCGCTGGTGTTCATATTGAGCGTTGAAATAGTAAGTCGTCGTGCCATTGCTCAGCGTGTGCGACGCGGCAACGGTGACCGGCGGAGTTCGGCTGGTCAAATCCTTCAGATTGAGGGCAAAAAGCTGATAGGTTGGTGTCCCGCTCATCAATGTATAGGCGATGACATATAATGTCTGCCCTGTCACATCGATGACCGGAGTACTGTTGATTCCGAGATTCGGACCAGCACCAGAGGGGCAACCAAGCGGCATAGGAACCGGAGTTCCAAGATTTCTGCTAAGCAACACGGCGCCATTGGCTGCGTTAATCGCGTAGATCGTATTGGATTCGGTGGCGACATAAACGACTTGATATGTTCCCGGCGTGAGACCGGCGGTAATCTGTTGGTTTGGAACGACAAGGGGTTGCGCGTCGACTTGATCGTCAAGCCCGATTTGGAAGAGCACGCCAAACGATGTGGGTCCGACATTTGTTGGGGTCAGCGTTGTTTCGTTGTAGTTCCAGCCGGTCCGCTGACTATCGTAATGGTAAGTCGCAACCGCCCGTTGTTGGGCCACGGCGGGGGCGGTTGGGACGGCGATTGATGCGAATATCGTCAAGCCTATGATCGCGGAACGTTTCATGATTTTGCTCCAAATCGATGACCTTATTTAAGCATAATTAATATTGAAATTCAACATATATCAGACATAATAACGAAGAAGTCAGGAAAAATGCAGGTTCGATTTTAGGAAAGCTGTCCGGACGAGCTTTTCGCCCAAATCACCGTCTGGAAGATACAGACCTCGCCCACGGTTGCATTCGTCCAGGAAGGAGCGGCGTTGCCTGTCGCCAGCGGCGATGACCCTGGAACCTTTACGACGCTTTCGTCGAACAGCACCCAAGCTGGAACAGCCATCATTTGGGCGACCGGACGGCTCCCGTTGTTGTTTTCCTCGCCGGCTGGATCATGGCCCTTCTACGCTACCGACCGGAACCGGTCCTAACCCTGGCACGGTCAATCTTTATGCTTTCGCGGCGACGCCTTCGAGTGGAACGCGCCCGACCCCGTCCGGACCGGTGAAAAAGGAGAGCCCGCACCAGCAAGGCCCAATCGTTTGTTCGTCGAGTACGTTGTCGGGGCCTCCGAGCGTAAATCCGCCCAAGCTGGCTTCATTGAGCAAATACATCGTTCCAGCTTTGCGGGCGGCCACATCCATAAACGGAAACGGACCGGGCTGGGCTAGCAAGAGGAGCGCGCCCCCTGACCCAAGGTCGTTATCTCCTTGGTCCAAAATATTTTCGGTAAATGGCGTGAATATGCTGAGAAGATTTACGAGCGTCGGGTCAACCTTCACCACACTCTCTTGAATATTGCGGACGCCATCGTAGGTGTTTTGGTTGGGGTCGGAGTTTCCGGTCGAAAAAAACAAGTCCCCATTGCCGCGGGCGGCTATGCCCGAGCCAGACATCCATATGGACGACAAGTAAAAGTAGCGAGCGTGTCAGTCAGCCTGTTCGCGGCGAGCGGAGCCAGCGTGCTATCCTGCCATCCCAAAAGCCAGCCACGCGCTTGGTTGCTGGAGAGATCGCAAAAACTGCCAAATCCGGCGTAAATAATGCCGAATGATAAGAGCAGCCCTGTCCGCTGTCGTTGATATTTAGCGTTGAAATTGAAGGTCGTGCCATCGCTCAGCGTGTGCGACGCGGCAACGGTGACCGGCGGAATTTTGTTGGTCAAATCGCTCAGATTGAGGGCAAAAAGCTGATGGGTTGGTGTCCCGCTCATCAACGTATAGGTGACGACATATAATGTTTGCGCCGCCGCATCGATGACCGGAGTACCGTTGATTCCGACAGTCGGACCGTTATTGCCGCAACTAAGCGGAGTGGGAACCGGAGTTCCAAGATTTCTGCTAAGCAACACCTTGCCATTGGCTGCGTTGATCGCGTAGATCGTATTGGCTTCGGTGGCGACATAAACGACTAGATAATTTCCCGGTGTGAGACCATTAATCTGTTGGTGTGGATCGACAAGGGGTTGCGCATCGACTTGACTGTCAAGCACGACCTGGGCGAGGACGCCAAACGTTGTCGGTCCGACGTTTGCCGGGGTCAGCATTGTTTCGTTCTGGTTCCAGCCGCTCTGGTGATTATCGTAATGGTAGGTTGCCACCAAGGCCACGGCGGGGGCTGTTGGGATGGCTAGTGCACTAAATATCGCCAAGCCTATGATCGCAGAACGTCTCATGACGTTTCTCCTAATCTTTAAGTTAATGCATAGCCTTATACTGCATCTTCGAGAAATAAGATAGGGAGGTTTTGGTGTTTTCGGTAAGTTCATATTCAGGTTAGGAATATTTTTTAATCACTTCGCGTCGCCTCGGGATCATTTATATTGGTTTATCACAGTGTAAAAAAAATTAACAATAGACGTCACACCGCGAGGATCGAAGTGCCGAAATGTTCCGGCTGCATCTTCGACAAGTGCAAATGAAGCGGAATCGTGGCTACGGCAAGCATTGCGCCGTCGGCCGCGGGAGATTGCGCAAAATTTGACATGGGAGGAAAACTTACTCAATTCGTTCCGCACCGCCACCGCGGCACGCCGCCAGACAAGACTGGGCTACAAGATTTCCTTGCGACCATAGCAAAGACACTCTCCTATTGTGAACGCCGGTCGAGACACGTAACCGCTGTGCGCGTCAAGATCGTCGCGCGGCCTGTCGGCAATAGCCCCGGGGAGCGAGGAAGCATTCGATGGCACCAAACCGTAAACGCCGGATCGCCGTTCTCGGCGCCGGCGCCTGGGGCACGGCTCTCGCCAACCTTGCCGCCCGCCCTGGCGCCGAGGACGCGGCCGAAGTCATGCTCTGGGCCCGCGATGCCGCGCATGTCGCCGAGATGCAGGCAACCGGAATCAATGCGCGGCATCTTCCGGGCGTGCCGCTACTCTCGAATGTTCACCCCATCGCGGAACAAGCCGAAACCCAAGGCGCGGAGCTCATTCTTGCCGCGGCCCCGGCGCAGGCGCTGCGGCCGGTCCTGGAAATTTTCGCGCCCCATATAACAGCGGCCGCGCCGGTCATCGTTTGCGCCAAGGGCATCGAGCACGCGACCGGACTATTCCTGACCGAAGTCGCGGCCGGGGTATTGCCGGGTAATCCGCCAGCCATTCTTTCCGGCCCGAGCTTTGCCGCGGACGTGGCGCGAGGCCTTCCAACCGCGGTTACTCTGGCCGCGCGCGACGGCGATCTCGCGGCCACGCTCGCGGCTATGTTGGCGGCGCCCTCGTTCCGGCTCTATTCGTCGTCCGATGTTAGAGGGGTCGAAATCGGCGGCGCGGCGAAAAACGTTCTCGCCATCGCGAGCGGGATCGCCGCCGGCCGTGGACTCGGGGCGAGCGCCGGGGCGGCCCTCATCGCGCGAGGTTTCGCCGAGCTTAGCCGTTTCGGCCAAGCCCATGGCGCCGAGGCGGAAACCTTGATGGGCCTTTCGGGGCTCGGCGATCTGGTTCTCACTTGCACATCGGCGACGTCGCGGAATTATGCCCTTGGGGTCGCGATGGGGCGGGGATTGGCACCCGCCGAAGCCATTGCGCGAAGCGGCCTCTGCGAAGGCGTGCATACGTGCGGCGTGCTTGTCAATCTCGCCCATGCCATGGACGTCGACATGCCGATCGCGGCGGCCGTCGATGCGGTGCTCGCCGAACGGATCGGCGTAGAGGAAGCCATCGCGGGGCTGCTGGCACGGCCCTCGAAAGCCGAATTCGCCGGACGCGAGTAGCCGCCCGCGAGGATCTCGATTCCTTTTCGACTCGCGGCATGTTGTAATCCCGCGAATAGCTTCCCTGGCGAACGGAGAGCGCACCGATGGCGCATTGGCTGATCAAAAGCGAGCCCGGTAATTGGTCCTGGCAGGATCAGATGAAAGCTGGCAGGAAGGGGACCTCTTGGAACGGCGTCCGCAATCATAGCGCCAAGCTGAATTTGATGGCGATGCGGGTTGGCGAGCAAGCCTTCTTCTATCATTCCAACGAAGGCAAGGAGATCGTAGGCATCGTCGAAATCATTAAACCCTTTTATCCCGATCCGACCGATCTCACCGGCAAGTTTGGAATGGTCGACGTTCGCGCGGTCGAGGCATTGAAAAAGCCGGTTAGCCTCGATGCGATCAAGGCCGATCCGCGCTTGGCAAAAATGGCGCTCGTCACGAACGCGCGGCTTTCGGTGCAGCCGGTAAGCGAGAGCGAATGGGACATTATCCGCGCCGAGGGCGGCTTATGATGCCGCGTGAATGCGATGCGCGAGGGACGCCGCGTTTGCGGGGTCCCTCGCCCAGAAAATTGAAGGTCCTTTGGCCTAACCCTATATTCTTCCTAAAAGGGCAAGTATCAAAACAACCACAAGGACCGTGCCAAGCACACCGCCTGGCGCGTAACCCCAACTCGCGCTGTAGGGCCACGTCGGCAACGCGCCAATGAGCAGCAGAATGAGGAGGACAAGCACAATGGTTCTAAGCATTCCATTATCTCCTTTGTTATTCCCGACCCGTTAATGGCGGTGTAGGAGCAAAGTTTCATGCCCGCGGAGCGGTTCCACGAATCAACGCGGTCATGGTGTCTGGCGTTCATGACGAAGCGATACGCTTGAGGGTCGCCGCAGCCATCTTGAACGCGGCTGAACGCTCAACTTCTGGCCCCCTGGCCGATGCTTGGTCACCACGCCGGCCGCCCTTTTGCGATGAGACGTGGGATTCCGGTTGGCCGCGGCCCGAACCGCTTTTTTTTCCGCCGTCACTTTCCCTGTTCACTGTCGCCCAGGTTCTGCGTTCGGCTTCTTTCTCTGGCACGCCACGCGATTCATAGCTTTCGGCGATGTGGTCTGCTTTGCGTTCCTGTTTACCGGTGTACTTCGATTTGTCGCCGCGTGGCATCACCACTCTCCCGTCAATCTAATTGCATGTTGAAAGCCGAGCCCGCCGATCGAAGGCCGCACCGAGCGCGAAGCTCAAGCGGCCTTCGAGGTTCGCATGCATCAAGACTCGATCACTGCAGCTTCTTCAGCCAGTCGTCGACATCCTTCCGCGCCGCGTCTTTGGTGATGCCGGCGCGTTCCTGAATCTTGCCTTCAAGCTGTTCGCGACGGCCCGCGATCTTGTCGAGATCATCATCCGTAAGATGACCCCATTGCTCCTTGATCTTGCCTTTGAACTGCTTCCAGTTTCCTTCGATGCGATTCCAATCCATTGCAAACTCCTTTGGTTTCGAAGGTGCGGCAACATTGTGCCGCTGCACCTTGCGCTCCTGAACGTCATTGAGCGGAGTTGGTTCCAACGTCGTCTTGGCCCGCTTTTCTTGACGTCAAGTTTGTATTAATGAATCAGCCCGAGGCCCAAGATACCAGAGATGATCAAAAAGATCGCTACGATGTAATTGAGCAACTGCGGCACGATCAAGATGAGGATACCGGCGAGCAAAGAGACGATCGGTTGGATGTGTGCGATCCCTAGGGTGCCTATGGTCATTTTTTTATTCCCTGTATTGTAGTCTTCGCTTCTCAGCGACGGGCCAAATGGTCACAGGCGATCACGCTGCCCCCGAATAATTCAACCGGGATCCCCCGGATGAACCCAGAACTGGCCGCATCGAGCGAGACATCGATGCGGCCTCGGAGGCCGTGCACCCGAAACATACATTTGCTCGAGTGCGTCAAGACTCGATTACTGATTCTTCAGCCAATCGTCGACTTGCTTGCGCACCGCGTCTTTGCCGATGCCGGAGTGTTCCTGAATCTTGCCTTCAAGCTGATCGCGCTTGCCGGCAATTCTGTCGAGATCGTCATCGGTAAGATGACCCCATTGCTCCTTGATCTTGCCCTTGAACTGCTTCCAGTTTCCTTCGATGCGATTCCAATCCATTGTAAACTCCTTACGGTTAAGAGCAGGGCAACGTTTGAACGTCGCCGCGCCGGGGTAATCCCATTGGCGTGAAGTTGGTTCCAACCTCATTTTGGCTGCGTCATTCCTGAGAGGGCCGCATCCAACCGTCGCGATGCGGCCCCTCGCTTCGAGCTAGCTATGCCGCCTATGAGCTATGGCAGGGCTAGACAGGCAGAAACTCCGTTACTGCCCCTTCAGCCAGTCGTCGACATCCCAGTGCACGAAATTCCTGGAGAGGCCGTAGCGCTCCTGGATCTTGCCTTCGAGCTGGTCGCGCTTGCCGACAATTTTGTCGAGGTCCTCGTCTGTAAGATGACCCCAATATTCTTTGATCCGGCCTTTCAAATGCGTCCGGTTTCCTTCCATGACATTCCAATCCATTGCGGACTCCTTATGGTTCAGAACCAGGCAACGTTTGAACGCCACCGCACCGATTGGCGGGAAGCTGGTTCCAACGCCGTCTTGGTCTGATCAGCCGAACGGCCCATTACCCTCACATTTGGCTGCTGGTTTTCTTCTCAAAGGCCGGGGCCATCTTGAGGTCCTCTTTGGTTTGGTTAAGAACCAGCCAATCCTTGCCGTCGCGCGATGCAACCATTAGGTCTTTGAAAGGAACGGCCACGTCCTTCTTGCCAACGCCGAGCAAACCGCCGACGCTAACGACCGCCATCGTGACGTTCCCGCTATTATCCACGATGAGATCGGTGACTACGCCAATCTTATCTTCGGCATTGTCATAGACATGCGCCTTATAGAACATCGTATTTCTCCTTTTGTTTGAGCGCTATGATTTGCACCGCTCTCAAACGTCTGCGGTGGATCTTGGTTCCTCTCGAAGCGGCCGCTCGCAGCGACTGCAAGGCTATGGCGAGAGCAAGGACCGAGGCGCACATACGAGCTTCGGTAACATCGCGTTCTCCTTCCGGTTGAGCGCTATGATTTGCGCCGCTCTCAAACTTCTGCGGTGGATCTTGGTTCCTCTCGCGTTAAACGCGACAATCGCGGTCAATATTTCGTGATCAGGAAAAGAATACTGGCCAGCTATAGGCCGTCCGGATTGCGACAGCCCTCGCGCCCCAAGCATCAGCGGAACCGGAAGGACAGTTGCGCGTTGAATCCGCTTGTCGGAGCACAACGGCAGTTGTAGCTTAGCGTTGTGGCGCGGCGGGGTTCCGGGAAAAAGTTCGATACCGCGAACCGGTGCAGCAAAAAATGGGGGGTTCCCATGAGTATGTTCAACGAGATATCGGATTCAGTGCGTCCGGCAGGGGTTTTGCGTCCGTTGCCCGCCGGCGACAGGGTATTGCGCGACGGCGATCTACAATTCCGCGAATTGCTCGAAGCACTTCCCGCAGCCGTTTATGCGACCGACGCGGAAGGGCGGATCACATTCTTCAACGAGGCGGCTGCTGACCTCTGGGGTTGCCGCCCGACGCTTGGCAAGAACGATTGGTGCGGCTCCTGGCGGCTCTACTGGCCTGACGGCAGACCAATGCGGCACGATGAGTGTCCCATGGCCGTGGCGTTGAAGGAAGCACGCCCGATCCATGGCGCGGAGGCCGCTGCCGAGCGGCCAGACGGCTCGCGCGTCCAGTTCCTTGCGAATGCGACGCCGCTGCGGGACCGGTCAGGCGCGCTTACCGGCGCAGTGAACATGTTGACTGAAATCGCCGCGCGCAAGCGCAGCGGCCCGGTGACGCGGCAGTTCGCCTTAATCGTCGAGTCCTCCGAGGACGCCATCGTGAGTGCAGATCTCGATGGGAACATTCGCACCTGGAACCCTGGAGCAGAGCAGCTCTTCGGCTATATGGCAGAAGAAGTTATCGGCAAGCCTATTACGTTCTATATTCCAACGGATCGCCACGGCGAGGAATCCGATATACTTTCGCGCATCCGGCGCGGTAAGTGCATCGATCCCTATGAAACCGTTCGCCAGCGCAAGGGGAGAAGTTTGGTCGAGGTTTCGGTGACCGCGTCGGCTATCAAGAATGCTGAGGGCAGGATCATCGGCGTATCAGAAATCGCCCGGGACATAACCGAGCAGCGGCGAGCTCAGGAGCAACAGAATCTTCTCCTCAGAGAGATGAGCCATCGCGTCAAGAACCTTTTCGCCGTTGCGAGTGGCCTGGTGACCCTGAGCGCGCGTTCCGCCCGCACGCCGGCGGACATGGCCGAGGCGGTCCGGGACAGGCTTTGTGCGCTCGCGCGCGCCCACGGGCTCACGCGACCCGGCCTGATCGACGGAGACGGGAAACCCTGCCAGGACACGACTTTGCACGCTCTCGTCCAAACGATCCTCGCTCCCTACGTCGATCCGCAGCGCGTCGAAGACCACGGGTTCTTCATCATCACCGGGCCTTGTCTGCCGATCGGCGGGAACGCCGTCACGAGCATTGCTCTTGTTATGCACGAGCTCGCGACGAACGCGGCCAAGTATGGGGCTCTATCGTCTTTTGGAGGCTACATCCACATCGACTGGTCCGTGCAGAAGGACGAACTTCTGCTGACCTGGACTGAGCATGGCGGCCCATCCCTCGACGGGCCCACGGAACGCCGCGAAGGGTTCGGAAACTCGCTCGTCCGCCGGATCGTGACAGGTCAGTTCGGAGGTCAGCTTTCCTACGACTGGAAACCCGACGGCTTGATTATCCGCCTTTCGGTGCCCGTGGAACGTCTTACGATGTGAGATGAGCGGGTCAGGATTTCCTGTGACTTTGATATGCGAGCGCGTTGAACGCTGCGATCGCCGTCCTCAATCCCTGATCAGGATAATGCACGCCTTTCCGACGCATTCCCCGCACCAAAAGCGCCTATGTTGCGGCGGAGGCGGACTGGTCCTACTTTGGCAGGATGTTCGAAAGTCTCTATCAATCCTTTGAGGATCGGACGGACCCCTCGCAAGGCGCGATCAGGATCGCGGCATTGCGGGGCGAGTTCACTCGCCTCGGGCTGGATGGCTTCCTGGTTCCTCGCGCGGACGAACACCAAAACGAATATGTCGCCGCGTGCGAAGAGCGCCTCGCCTGGCTTTCCGGTTTTGCCGGTTCGGCGGGGCTTGCCGTTGTGCTCAAAGGGAGCGCCGCGATTTTTGTCGATGGCCGCTATAGCCTGGCGGTCAAGGATCAAGTCGATCTTTCGATCTTCAACCCGGAGGCATGGACCGAGACGAGTCCTCAAGATTGGCTCAAGGCCAATCTTAGCCCGGGGGCGCGGCTCGGCTACGATCCGTGGCTGCACACGCCTCGCCAGGTGAAGCGCCTCGGTAAGGCAGCGCAAGCCGCGGGCGGCGAACTCGTTGCTGTGGAGCCAAACCCAATCGACGCGATCTGGACGGATCGCCCGGCGCCACCGATTGGCAAAATCACCTTGCATGGGCTTAGATTTGCCGGAGAGAATGCGAAACGGAAACTCGCCCGCGCCGCCGCCGCGCTCGGGGCCAAGGATGCGTTGCTGGTCAGCGATCCGCACGCGGTTGCCTGGGTCTTCAACATCCGCGGCCATGATGTCGCGCATACCCCCCTGCCGCTTTGCTACGCGTTGATCTCGAAGGGCGCCAAGCCGCGCCTTTTCGTCGATGCGCGCAAGCTCGACGATCATACGCGCGACAAGCTCTCTCGCCTCGCCGACATTGAAGATCCGGCACGTCTCGCGCGCGATCTCCAAGTTCTTGGCGAACAAGGCAAGAAAGTCTTGTTCGATTCCGCCACGGCCCCAGCCAAGCTCGCCGCGATCCTGAAAGAAGCCGGCGGCGCCTGCGAGTTGGGCCAAGATCCGGTCGTATCGATGAAGGCGCGCAAGAACGCGACCGAACTCGAAGGCGCGCGGAATGCGCATCTGCGGGACGGCGCCGCGATGGTCCGCTTTCTGCATTGGGTCGCAATCCATGCGCCGGGCGGAAATCTCAGCGAGATCGATGCGGCGGAAGCGCTCGAAACATTCCGCCGCGCCACGGGCAAGCTGAAGGACATTTCGTTTCCGTCAATCGCCGCCGCCAACGCCAATGCCGCCATTCCGCATTATCGTGTGACCACCAAGACCAACGCGAAGATCCGCAGAGGGATATTTTTGATTGATTCGGGCGGCCAATATGAGGACGGCACGACCGACATCACCCGCACAATCGCGGTGGGCAAGCCAACCGCCTTGATGCGCGACCGGTTCACCCGCGTCCTCAAGGGCCATATCGCCATTTCCCGCGCGGTTTTTCCCAAGGGCACCACGGGCGCGCAAATCGATGCTTTCGCACGGGTTCCATTGTGGCAGGCGGGTCTCGATTTCGACCACGGCACCGGTCACGGCGTCGGCTCCTATTTATCGGTTCACGAAGGGCCGCAGCGGATTTCGAAGCTCGGGTCCGCCGCGCTCGAACCCGGCATGATCCTCTCGAATGAGCCAGGCTTTTATCATGCCGGGCTTTGGGGCATCAGGATCGAAAATCTAGTTGTGGTCGAGCGCCGGGAAATCGTTGGCACTGAGCGCGAGATGCTGGGTTTCGAGACGCTGTCGCTCGCGCCGCTCGACCTCGCGCTCATCGAGCCAACCCTCCTCGATGGCGAAGAAATCGCTTGGGTGAACGCCTATCATGCGCGGGTGCGAGGGCAAATTTCGCCGCTGGTCGAGCCAAACGCGCGCCGTTGGCTCCATGGTGCGACGAGACGGCTCCGCGCGCGTTGAAAATTCCGAGCGCCACCCAAACCGCATAGGAAACGCCCGTTCATGCCAACCCCTTTCGCGCTCGTGATGACAACATGCGGCGACAAGGCGAACGCCGAGGCGATCGCCACGCGGCTCGTCGAGGAGCGTCTTTCCGCCTGTGTCCAGATGTTTCCAATCGAAAGCGTTTACCGGTGGGACGGCGCGGTGCAACGCGCAAATGAATGGATGCTGTTTTGCAAGATCAAGTCGCACGACTACGCAAATGTCGAAGCAGCCGTTCGCGCGGCGCATACTTATTCCAATCCCGAGATCGTCGAGGTGGGAATCGAGAACGGCGCGAAAGCCTATCTTGCTTGGATCGCCTCCGCCACGCGGAACGAATAGCGTTTCGCCGTGTCTCGACATAGCTTCGCGGGCGTGCCAAAAGCCGCTCACCACTTCGCCTGGATCCCTAAACCATGCCGGACCTGAAAAATCTGCGAGCGCAAATTATGGCCGCGATCGCTGCCGCTCACGCCGCTCAAGACGAAGCCTCGCTCGAAGCCGTGCGGGTCGCGGTGCTTGGGAAAAGAGGCTTGATCACGGCGCTGCTCGCGGGTCTCGGCAAGATGGCGCCGGACGAGCGCAAGGAGCGGGGCGCCGCGATCAACGCGCTCAAGGACGAAGTGACGGAGGCGCTCGCCGCACGGCGCGCGGTTTTGAAGGAAGCGGCGCTCGAAGCCCGCATCAAGGCGGAAACCGCCGATGTCACCTTGCCGGTCGCCCCGCATGGGATCGAGGCCGGGCGCATCCATCCGGTGAGCCAAGTGATGGATGAACTCGCGGTCATTTTCGCCGACATGGGGTTTGCCATCGCCGAGGGGCCGGACATCGAGACCGACGATTATAATTTCACGAAACTGAATTTTCCGCCGGACCATCCGGCGCGCGACATGCACGACACCTTCTTTTTCAATCCCGGGCCGGACGGAACGCGCAAAGTGCTGCGCACGCATACGAGCCCGGTGCAGGTGCGTACGATGCTGACCCAAAAGCCGCCGATACGGGTCATTTGCCCGGGGCGCACCTACCGTTGCGATTCTGATCAGACGCATACGCCGATGTTTCATCAGGTCGAAGGACTGGTCATCGACCGCTCCGCGCATCTTGGCCATCTCAAATGGATTCTCGAGGAATCCTGCAAAGCCTTTTTCGAGGTTCCGGACGTCAAGATGCGGTTCCGGCCGAGTTATTTTCCGTTCACCGAGCCGTCGATGGAAGTTGATATCCAATGCTCGCGCAAGGGCGGCGAGATGCGCTTTGGTGAAGGCGAGGATTGGCTTGAAATCTTGGGCTGCGGTATGGTGCATCCAAATGTCTTGCGTAATTGCGGCCTCGATCCCGGCATTTATCAGGGTTTCGCCTGGGGTGTCGGAGTCGACCGCCTCGCGATGCTGAAATATGGCATGCCGGATTTGCGCGCTTTCTTCGAGGCCGACATCCGCTGGCTGAAACATTACGGCTTCCGTCCGCTCGATATTCCGTCTCTCATCGGCGGCATGAGTGAGCGGTGAACGGCGGCCACTCAGCAAATGTGTTTGGCGTCCGGCAGGATCCGCGCAAACCCAGAAGCCGGGGCGCGGTTTCGGCGGCACAATCGAAAGACTGCCGGATATGTCACCTAATCTAAATTCTTTTTCTTCGAATCGCTCTGTCAGGTTACAGAATACCGGAACGTCAAATTCGCTCCGAGCGCCCACTCGACTCTACCTGTCCGCCGCCACGATCCAGAAGGTGAATAAGTAGTCGCATTGTCCGATGGCGGTCAAGCGCCGGTTCGGCGTTGCCTCGGCAAAATGCCCTTTGCTTTCACCCCGGTTTTGCGCATGCTGCCAAATACGTCGCATAGAGAACTCTTGACAAACGCCGAAATGGCGGAAGCCGACCGGCTGACCATCGCGGGGGGAACGCCCGGTCTTGTCCTGATGGAACAGGCCGGCGCGGCAGTGGCGCGCGAGGCCACGCGGCTTGTTCCTCGCCACGGCCGCATCGCGGTTTTTTGCGGGCCGGGCAACAATGGCGGTGACGGCTTTGTCGCCGCCCGCCTGCTCGCGCGCCAAGAATTTACCGTCGAGCTCGGACTGCTTGGCGCGCGCGACCGCTTGCAGGGCGACGCCGCGCTTGCCGCCAAGAATTGGACCGGCAAGATCCTCGCCGTCGAGGAACTTGATCTCGATCCTGCCGCTCTCGCGATCGACGCGCTCTTCGGCGCGGGCCTTGGTCGCGATCTCGATGGGCAGGCCAAGGCTTTGGTCTTGCGTCTCAATGAATGGACGCGGCGAACCAAAAGGCCGGTCCTCGCCGTGGATGTTCCCTCCGGCATCGACGGCTCCAGCGGGCAAATCCGTGGCGCCGCGATAATCGCCGCACGTACCGTCACATTTTTTCGCCGCAAGCCGGGGCACTTGCTGCTGCCGGGCCGCATCCATTGCGGCCGCACGGTCATCGCGGATATCGGAATCGCGGAACATGTCCTGGCGGCGATCTCGCCCAAAACCTTCGCCAATTGTCCGGCTTTGTGGCGGCAGACATTCCCCGTTCCACGCGTCGAAGGACATAAATATTCGCGCGGTCATGCCGTGGTCCTCTCCGGCGGGCTCGCGCAAACGGGTGCCGCACGTCTTGCCGCGCGCGGCGCGCTTCGCGCAGGCGCGGGGCTGGTGACGGTCGCAACTCCGAGCGCGGCGCTTTGCGTCCATGCCGCGGCGCTCACCGCGATCATGACCCGCGTGTGCGACGATGCGGACGGCCTCACCAGCCTCCTCGCGGATCCCCGAATGAACACGCTCGTCATGGGACCAGGGCTGGGCGTGGGAGAAAAAACCCGGGCCCTGGTGCGGGCCGCACTCAGCCGAAACGGAAAATCCGGCGCGCCATCCCGCGCACTCGTCCTCGACGCCGATGCGCTCACGAGTTTTGAAGACGATGTTTTCGGTCTCGCGCAAATGATCCGGCGACGAGGCGGGGACGTCGTGCTCACGCCGCACGATGGCGAATTCGCGCGCCTCTTTGGCCATGCCGGCCAAAATGACCAAAGCCAATGGCTTCGTCTCGATATGCCGGAACAAGTCTTGCCGTCGCATTTCGACGGACTGCATTCGGAAGCAAAACTCGACCGCACGCGCGCTGCAGCGGCATTGAGCGGCGCGGTGGTGGTTTTGAAAGGCCCCGATACGGTGGTTGCGGATCCGGAGGGCTTGGCGTCAATAGCCGAGGATTTGCCGCCATGGCTCGCCACGGCGGGTTCGGGCGATGTATTGGCCGGGATTGCGGGCGGCCTTCTTGCCCAATCCATGCCGCCCTTCGAGGCCGCCTCCGCCGCCGTCTGGCTTCACGGCGCCGCCGCACGGCATTACGGGCCGGGCCTCATCGCCGAGGACATCCCCGAAAATCTGCCGCCAGTTTTGCAAGCACTTTTCGCCGCTGGATTTTTGCAGGACGATGGCGGCTGAGTGCGATTATTTTCTTGACCTGTAACCCATCGAAAACGAATCATTTGTATATTCGGTAGCGAAACTGAAAATGAGTCGAATCGATCAGTTGTAGGTAATTGAGTCTGGACCCTAGCTGTTGTTTCTCGAATAGTTGCCCGGCTTTATCCCTTCCGCCCGGCGGCTTTACCGGGCTTGGCTATCGCACCCAAATGGGTCTGGCTTGGCGGAACGGCGCGAGCAAAGACTGTGGGCATCACGGCCGAGGCCGACGCTGCCCGATTGATCCATCCCTGCCGCCGGCCATACCTCCGCAATCGCTTGGGAAGCGATGGCTTCGCCGAGTTTCGTCATGACGGAGTCCTTGGCCAGCTTCGCCAGCAACAATAGCAGAAGACAAAACCCTTGGGGATATGATAGGGGAAAACAGGGGCGGTCGGGTTTGCAACTAAGAAACCGGTTAAAGCGGTCCAACCACACGGGTCCATTTCACTTTGCACCACTGCCATCGCGCGCTTCGTTGGGTTGAATTAGTGAATCTTCGCGATATTTTCTGACCGAACGGTTCCAATAAGATGATTATAGATTCTAGATCAATTGATGATTCAACTACATTCCAAACAGGTCTCTGCATTATTGGCGCTGGAGCGGCAGGAATTTCAATTGCTCTCGAATTTTTAGCAAAATCGTACAATGTCATTCTATTAGAAAGCGGGGGCATCCGTTCAGATCCAATGACGCAGTCACTGTATGACGGCAAGAATGTGGGTCTATCCTACGACAGACTAGATGAAGCCCGAAGCCGATATTTCGGGGGCAGCACCAATTGCTGGGGCGGCCATTGCCGGCCTCTCGATTCCCTAGATTTCAAAAAGCGTGAGGGAGTTCCTAATAGCGGATGGCCATTCGGCAAGGAAGAATTGGATCGCTATTATGAACGCAGTCATTCGCTCTTGAAACTCGGGCCATTTGAATATGATGAGAGCAAATGGTCGCAAAAAATGGCGAAGGACGATTTATTCCTCTTCCCGCTCGATCGAGAGTGCCTGCATAACGTCATCAGCCAAATCAACCCGCAAGCCAAATTCGGAGATATTTATCGGGCACAGCTAGGCGAAGCAGCCAACATAAAGGTCATGCTGTTCTCAAATGCGACCGAAATCCAAACGAACGACACAGCAACGACGGTAACCGGCGTTCGGGTGCGGACGCTTAACGGAAAGAGTTTTACAATATCCGCAAGAATTGTTGTGTTGGCTGCCGGCGGCATCGAGAATGCGCGTCTTCTGCTGCTTTCGAACCAAACTCAAAGGATGGGGCTGGGCAACGGGCGCGACCTCGTTGGACGCTATTTCATGGACCATCCGCGGATCCGCTCGGACATAGTGCGCATAAACGCCCAGCAGCGTCATCGGCGGCTTTACGACCAAACAATGGTTCTCTCACGCGCAGGGTATTTTTCCGGGGACGCTCGCATTTCCGCCCACGTCGCGCCGACCTCCGAGTGCCAACGAAAGTTATCAATACCAAATTCCAAAACCTATTTCGTCGCGCGCTATACGAGTGGCATGTCCAAGGCGTATTTGGGCTTAAGAGCAATTTCTAGGCAGGTAAAAGGCCGCGCGCGTTTCGGATATTCATTTGGAGATATGGCGCGCGCGATTATCCGAGCGGTGCCGGCCATCGTAGGAAATGTTCCTGAAGCGATTATCGGCGTCCTCGATACACATTTGAATCCACGCTTCGTGAAACGGGCTTTCGAACTTTGGACAATTATCGAGCCAATCCCAAACTACGACAGTCGAGTAACCCTCTCGTCCGCACGCGACCGGCTTGGACTCAATAAAGTTGAGGTGGATTGGCAGGTAACCGAGAGAGATAAGCTGCATTTCATCTCGCTCCGTAAGCTGCTTACTCAGGAAATGACAAGGCAAGGTGTGCTTCAGTTCGTCGGAGAACCGGTGGATCCGGCGGAAATCTGGCCAAAAAACATCGTGGGCTGCTGGCATCACATGGGCACAACGCGGATGGACTCTGATCCGGCGAAGGGTGTGGTCGATGCCAATTGCAGGGTGCACGGAATTTCCAATCTTTTCGTTGCGGGGAGTTCGGTTTTTCCCACAGCGGGCAGCGACATGCCAACGATTACAATCGTTGCCCTGGCGTTGCGCCTGGCTGGTGAGCTTGCAGCAAACTTGGGTCGCGCGGGGTCCCACGGGTGCGGCGATGTCTGGCGTTTGGGCGGGCGGAAGCGGTAGAGGGCTAGTTCGTGAAGCGACTGTGCGGGTTTCCTGCTGATGACGAACCCATGGTCAAGTGCGGATCAGGTTCAACAAATCGCGATGGATCGCCTCGTTGCCGGCGCAGACGGAACCCTTGGCCAACATCTCGGCGCCACCGTCCGCGTCGGTGACGAAGCCTCCCGCCTCCTTCACGATGATAATTCCGGCCGCGACATCCCAGGCCTGCAAATTATGCTCCCAAAAGCCGTCATAACTTCCTGAAGCCACAAAGCAAAGATCGAGGGCGGCGGCGCCGAGGCGGCGAAGATTGCCGGCCTTCGCCATGACCGTTGCGAGATCGGCCGCGAAGCGCGGATATTCCTTGGTTTTGCCAAGATGCGGAATGCCGCAGCCGATTATGCAATCTGCCAGGTCGCGCCGCGCGGCCACGCGCAGCCGCCGGTTGTTTTGGTAGGCGCCTTGCCCTTTCTGGGCGATAAACATGTCGCCGGTCGCCGGATTATGGACGAGCCCGGCAACGATCTGGTCTTCGCGGGCAAGTCCGATCGAGATCGCGAAAACCGGCAAGCCGTGCAGAAAATTGGTGGTCCCATCGAGCGGATCGATGAACCAGGTGTGACTCTTGTCGGTGCCGTCGATCCGGCCGCTTTCCTCCATGACGAAACCATAGCCCGGCCGCGCTTTTGCCAATTCGTTGTGGAGAATTTTTTCGGCCTTGCGATCTGCGGCGGACACGAAATCCCCAGGTCCTTTCACCGAGACTTGCAGGTTTTCCACCTCGCCAAAATCGCGCTTCAAGCCGCGCCCCGCCTTGAGGGCGGCGGCGGTCATCACGTTCATCAGCGCGGATCTAATCATGAGTGTGCGCCGGTCAAGAATCTTATCCGCGTTCCGGCCGGGAGGCCGTGTCCGCGTCTCCGGTTCCTATGCGCCAGTCGGCGAAACACCTGGAGCGGCTGGCGCTTTTCGTTCTCAGACCCGCATCGGCATCAGCACATAAAGGGCGGCTGCGCCGTCGCGGTCTTGCACAAGAGTGGGCGAACCCGGGTCGGCAAGCTTGAACAGCACGGTGTCGCCGTCGAGCTGCTCGGTAATGTCGAGGAGGTAGCGGGCGTTGAAACCGATATCGATCGGCGAGGAATCATATTCGACATCGAGTTCCTCGGTCGCCGAGCCGGAATCTGGATTGGTCACGGAAAGAGTCAGCTTCGAATCGGCGAGGGCGAGCTTAACGGCGCGGCCGCGCTCCGACGAAATCGTCGAGACCCTATCGACCGCCGCCGCAAAAGGCGCG
The DNA here is from genome assembly GCA_002890675.1 of Candidatus Methylaffinis lahnbergensis. Classification (GTDB taxonomy): domain Bacteria; phylum Pseudomonadota; class Alphaproteobacteria; order Rhizobiales; family Beijerinckiaceae; genus Methylocapsa; species Methylocapsa lahnbergensis. Next base: position 11,791 of record PEFW01000009.1, on the reverse strand, counting down.
CGATCGACAATGAGGCGCTTGTCATTGCCGGACGGGATTACCCGAAGATAATCGGGAAAGGTGCCGTCGATCAATTTCGAAGTCAGCACCACTTGTCCCGCGCTAGCCGAAGGATCGCCGAAGGTGAAGCGCGCCTTCGCCGCCGAAATTTCGACGCGGACTTCCTGGCCGGGATCCTCGATGAGTTTTTGCACCTCGGACACGGCTTTGCGCGGCACGATCACTCCCGGCATGCCAATCGCACCATCGGGGGTGCGAATATCGACCCGCGCCAGCCTGTGCCCGTCGGTCGCGACGGCACGCAACATCATATGGCCTTCGACATCAGCGGTGTGCAAAAAAATGCCATTGAGGTAATAGCGTGTCTCTTCACTGGAAATCGCGAACTGGGTTTTGTCGATCAGCCGTTTGAGGTCGCCGGCGGCGAGGTTGAAAGCGTGACCGAGTTCGCCCGTGGCGAGGTCCGGAAAATCGCTGTCCGGCAAGGACTGGAGGTTGAATCGCGAACGCCCCGAGCGTAGCTGCAACTGGCCGGACTCGCCGTGCGATTCGAGCGAAACTTGCGCGCCGTCTGGGAGCTTGCGGACAATTTCAAAGAGGATATGCGCGGGAACCGTGGTTGCGCCGGCGGCGCCGACGTCCGCTGCCAATCGCTCGATCACTTCCAGGTCGAGATCGGTCGCCTTCAGGAGCAGCGCTTGGTCTTCGGCACGCAACAGGACATTCGAGAGAATGGGAATCGTGTTGCGACGCTCCACGACGCGATGCACGTGGCCAAGAGACTTCAACAAAGCCGCTCGTTCGAGAGTAACTTTCATGGGGGCGGTCCAATGGGGCTTTTGTTCGATCCATCCCGCGCGCGCCATGGATGCGCCCGGGGGCGGACTTTGGCGCGGCCTTGGCCGAATCGCAAGCCGCCGCGACGAATTCACAAAGGTTTTGCACGGGCCGCGCCAAGTTTCCAGCGCGAGCCCGGCCCTTTACTTGCCCTTAATCCGGCGGAATTAACATAAAAAATTGCCCTGGGCAGGAAGCAATGCTCCGGAAAGTGGTTTCACTCGATTCTGACGGCGCGCCACTCGTTTGTGGTGACAAAGCGCGAGACGGCAGAGCGCCGCGAGCCGGACTTTGGTCAATCTCCGGGAAAAATTGGCCATTCGTTCGAAAACCCAATCTTTTTAAAATCACATAAGGATCGGTGAACGCGTGTCCCACCGTGCCGGAAGATCACGAGTCTCAAGCCGGAAACGCCGCTCGCCGGCGGCTTTTCTGCTCTATTGGGGCATGATCGCAACGGTATGGGGCGTGGCGGCGGGCGCGGGCGTGATTGCCTATCAAGCAACAAAATTGCCGCCGATCGACGCACTTACCGTGCCGAAACGGCCGCCAAACATTGCCATTCTCGACGAAAACGGAGTTATGCTCGCCAATCGCGGCGACACCGGAGGCGCCGCGGTCCGGATCGCCGACCTGCCCCCCTACCTGCCAAAGGCCTTTATCGCGATCGAGGATCGCCGCTTTTTTTCGCATGTGGGAATCGATCCACAAGGAATGTTGCGTGCCCTGATTCGTAATATAGCAGGCGGCGGCATGGTGCAGGGCGGTTCGACACTGACGCAGCAGCTCGCCAAAAACCTCTTTCTGACCCAGGAAAGGACCGTTTCGCGAAAGATCCAGGAAGCGATCCTCGCGCTCTGGCTCGAGCATAAATATTCGAAAAATCAGATTCTCGAATTGTATTTGAACCGCGTTTATTTCGGCTCTGGCGCCTATGGCGTCGAAGCGGCTGCGGAAAAATATTTTGGCCACGGCGCCCGCAACGTGACCGTGCCGGAGGCGGCGATCCTCGCCGGTCTCGTGAAGGCGCCGACGCGACTTGCGCCAAATCGCAATCCGTCCGGCGCCGCCGAGCGCGCTTGCCAAGTCGTCGAGGCGATGCGTCAGGAGGGTTTTGTAACCGATGCGATGGCGGCCCTCGCCCTCGCCCATCCCGCGAAAACCGTCCGCGACCAAAACGCGAGCGCGGTCAATTACGCCGCGGATTTCGTGATGGACGCGCTCGACGATACGATCGGCGCGATCGACGAGGACATCGCCGTATCGACGACGCTCGACGGCGGCCTGCAGGCGCTGGCGGAAGCAGCGCTTGCCGATGCGCTTGATCGCAAAGGCGCGGCTTTCGGCGTCGGCCAGGGAGCGCTCGTCGCGCTCGCCCCAGATGGCGCGATCAAGGCGCTGGTCGGCGGCCGCAATTACGCCGAAAGCCAGTTCGACCGCGCGGCTTCGGCCAAACGCCAGCCTGGGTCGGCGTTCAAACCTTTCGTTTATCTCGCCGCGCTCGAAGCCGGCCTCAACCCTGACTCGGTGCGTGAGGACGCGCCGATCAATGTAAAGGGCTGGCAGCCGGAAAATTACGCACATGAGTATTTCGGCCCCGTCTCGCTCACCAAGGCGCTATCGCTGTCGTTGAATACCGTGGCGGTACGCCTCGGCCTGGAAGTCGGCCCGAAGGCGATAGTCAGGGTCGCGCATCGTCTTGGGATCGCATCCGATCTTTCCGCCAACCCATCGATCGCGCTCGGTACATCGGAAGTCACGCCGCTTGAAATCGTGGCCGCCTACGCAGCTTTCGCCAATAGCGGCATTGGCGTGCAGCCGCAGATTATTTCGCGCGTAAAAACCGCCTCTGGAAAACTCCTCTATCAGCGCAAGGGCGCGCGCAATGGCCGGGTCATCGATCCAAATTATGTGGCGATGATGAATACCATGATGCAGGAGACCCTGTTAACGGGCACGGCGCGCAAGGCCTCGGTGCCTGGCTGGCAGGCGGCCGGGAAAACCGGGACGAGCCAGGAGTTCCGCGATGCCTGGTTCATCGGCTACACGAGCCATCTCGTCGCCGGCGTCTGGCTTGGCAACGACGATAATTCGCCGACAAAAAAAGCCTCCGGCGGCAATCTTCCCGTAGAAATCTGGTCGCGTTTTATGCGGAGCGCGCATAACGGCGTGCCGCCGCAGCCGCTCCCGGGCGGGTTTTGGCATGGTTTTGGCCCAGGCGGCGTGCCCGTGGCGGAAAACAATGGCTGGCCCTCGCTGCCTGGCTTGTTCGGCGCGCCACCCGCGAGCCAGGTGCGGCAAGTTGCAGCTCCCCCTGCCCCGCCGCCGGAGGGTTGGCCGGTTCAGCGCAACGACGCGCGCCCGGGCCCCGGCGGGCCGGTGCCACCTGCGGACATCCCCAACGCTGGGGCCTTGGGACATAAGCAGCGCGCCCAATCCGGAATGCAAAACTTTTTCGACGCGCTGTTCGGCGGCTAATGCCGAGTCTCGTGGAAGATGACTGATGGTGGGCGAAATCAGTGCGAGGAGCATTGCTCCGAAGCAATGCGGAAGCGCCGAGGGCTGCCTGCCGATCGCTTCATTCGCCGTCAGAAAGCGCCAAGGCGTTCACGCGGCGGGCCGCCGAGCCGTCCCGCGCGACAGCGTTCTCGCGTCATTTCGCCTTCTCTTGCCAGAGCCCGATCGCCGCGCCGGCAGGATCTATGATGATGGAGAAGGAACCCGCTCCCATCACCTCCGTGACGTCCTTGCAGACCGTCGCGCCAAGCGATTTCGCCTTGGCGGTCGCCGCTGTCACGTCATTGACCAGCACGTAAGGCAGCCACGCGGTTGGAACGCCTGGCGCGGGAGTCTTCATCATGCCGCCGCCGGTGCCTTCGCCGACGCGGATCATCGTGTAGGTGAAGCCGGGTGCGATCTCCATGTCGTCCAGTTTCCAGTCGAATATGGCTCCATAAAAAGTCTTTGCCTTGCCGGTGTCCGGGGTGGTGAGTTCCACATGCACAAATGGGTTGGCCATGACCGCTCCTTAGGATTGTTTGGTCGCAGGTTTATTGCTCAAGGGTCAAAGTTATGGCGCCGCACCGAGGGGTCCCGGACAATGCGCCCGATTTATATCTCGCGCGGCGCGGGGCCAGGTAAAGCCCCCATTATGACGATATCGTGAAGGGGACGAAGAGACGGGGCCTCAAAACACGGTTCGGCTGCGGATCGCGGCGGCAAGCGTGCCTTCATCGAGATAGTCGAGCTCGCCGCCGACCGGAACGCCATGCGCGAGCCGCGTGATCTTGACCTTCGAATCGGCTAAAAGTCCGGTGACGTAATGCGCGGTTGTCTGTCCGTCCACCGTGGCATTGACGGCCAGGATCACCTCCTTGACGCGATCGGTCGCGACCCTTGCAACGAGGCTTGCGAGGTTCAGATCCTTGGGGCCTATGCCGTCGAGCGGCGACAAAGTTCCGCCGAGCACATGATAGCGCGCGCTGAGAACTCCGGCGCGTTCGAGCGCCCAGAGATCGGCCACCGTCTCGACGACGACGAGCGTGTCGCGGTCGCGCCGCTCATCCCGGCACAACATGCAAGGATCGCAGGTATCGGCATTGCCGCAGGTGCGGCAGGTCACGATTTTTTCGCACGCAACCCGCAGCGCATCGGCAAGCGGCGCGAGAAGTTCCTCGCGCTTGCGTATCAGATGCAGCGCGGCGCGCCGGGCCGAGCGTGGGCCAAGCCCCGGCAGACGCGCCAACAATTGGATGAGCCGCTCGATCTCAGGACCCGCGACGCGTTCGCCCATCGCACCGGAGCCCTCAACCCGGCGGCATCAGAACGGCAGTTTCATGCCCGGCGGCAGCGCGAGGCCCGCGGTCACGCCTTTCATTTTTTCTTCCATCAGCTGCTCGGCCTTTCTGCGCGCATCCTCATGCGCCACGACGATCAAATCCTCGAGGATGACTTTCTCATCGGATTTGAGAAGCTGGTCGTCAATCATAAGTCCCCTCATCTGGCCTTTGGCGGTGAGGACAACACGAACCATGCCGCCGCCCGCTTGCCCCTCGACCTCGATCCGCTCCAATTCGGCCTGCATTTCTTGCATTTTAGCCTGCATGGCCTGCGCTTGCTTCATCAAACCCAACATATCAGGCATTGCTGTTTCCCCTTGCTTGCGATGAAGAGCGAACCCGCGAGCGACACCCGTTCAAAGCTCGTCTTCCATGCCGTCGTTAAAGGCGATTTCATCGTTCGTCTCGCCGTCCGTCCCGGCGGATGGCATGGTTCGCGGCGCGGGCTCGCAGGCGCGGACCGAAGCTATCTCGGCGCCCGGAAACGCGGCGAGCACGCTTTGGACCAGCGGCTCGGCGCGCACGCCAGAAAAAGCCTCGGCTGCCTTGGCATCCTCCTGCTCCTTGAGGCTCGGGGCGCCGGGCGCGTTTGATACCGCGACCATCCAGCGGCTCCCCGTCCATTCCTGCAAGCGGCGCGCGAGAGATTGCGCAAGCTGCGGCGAGGTGCCGGGAGCGGTTGAAAATTCGATACGACCTTGCTCGAAATGAACGAGACGCACGTCGCGTTCAAGCGCGAGCTTCATTTGAATGTCGCGATGGCGACCGGCGAGCGCCACCACATCCTCGAACCGGACGAGCGCGATCGAAGGCGCGGCGGCATTTTCGCGTGGCGCCGGTGTAACCCCGAATATTGAGCTCGCAATAGCCGCTGGTTCCCGCGCGCCTGCGCTCGCGTCGCGGGGGCGAGATCCTTCTTGCGCCTCGCCGCTTGTCATCGCGGTGAGCTTGCGAAGAGCCTCGTCGGGGGTCGGCAAATCGGCGGCGAAACCGATTCTCACCAAAACCATGTCAGCGGCGGTAAGCGGGCGCGGCGAATCCTTCACTTCGCGCAGGCCTTTGAGCAACAATTGCCAGGCGCGGGTTAGAACCTGCATCGACAACTCTTGCGCGAACCGCTGGCCGCGCGTCCGCTCTTCCGGCGTCAACGAGGCATCTTGCGCGGCGTCCGGCACGAGTTTTAGGCGGGTGACGAGATGAACGAAATCCGCGAGTCCGGCAAGAACTTCGGACGGATCGGCGCCAAAATCGTAAAGTTCCTTCAAAATATCGAGGGCCTCGGCCATCTTGCCATTCATGAGGGCTTCGAAAAGATCGACGATCCGGCCCCGGTCGGCGAGCCCCAGCATCGCGCGCAACGCATCCGCGGCGATCGCGCCGGGCAGACCCGCGCCATGGGCAATAGCTTGATCGAGTAGCGAAAGCGCGTCGCGCACCGAGCCTTCCGCCGCGCGCGCGATGAGGCTAAGCGCCTCGTCCTCGATCGCGATACCTTCCTTGGCGCAGATCGAAGCGAGGTAGCCGGTCAGCACGCCCGCATCGACGCGACGTAAATCGAACCTTTGGCAGCGGGAGCGCACGGTGACCGGTACCTTTTCGATCTCGGTTGTCGCGAACACGAATTTCACGTGATCGGGAGGCTCTTCCAGGGTTTTCAAAAGGCCGTTGAAAGCCTGTTTGGAGAGCATATGCACTTCGTCGATAATATAGACTTTTGTGCGCGCCACGACTGGCCTGTAGTGCGCGCTTTCGATGATCTCGCGCACGTCGTCGATCCCGGTATGCGACGCGGCGTCCATTTCGAGGACATCGACATGGCGCGATTCGATGATCGCCTGGCAATGTACGCCAAGCTCCGGCATATGGATCGTTGGGCGCGTCACCGCCGGCTCCGCGCCTCGCGCGGGAACTTCGTAATTGAAGGCGCGGGCCAGGATGCGCGCCGTCGTGGTCTTGCCGACGCCGCGCACCCCGGTCAGAATATAGGCTTGGTGGATGCGTTCGAGATCGAAGGCGTTCGACAACGTCTTGACCATGGCGTCCTGGCCGATCAAATCCTCGAAGCGCGCGGGGCGATACTTTCGGGCAAGCACGCGATAGGGAGACGCCCGCGTGCTGACTTCGGCTTTCGAGGCGATGGCGCACAATCCCGGCCCTGGACCGGCTTCGTCATGGGCGTTGGGGGGTGGTTCGATGCCGTCTGGCAAAGCGCGGGCCTTTTAGGAGAGAGGCTTGACTGGGGCCACGCCAATGACCAGCGAACCGGCAGGCCCGCCGGACAAAGCCAGGTTGCCGCAAGGCAGCCAAAGTGGGAGGCTGGACAGAGACCCGCCCGGTCTCGTTAGGGCTGCTTCCTTCCGGACCTGACCCGGTTGGCGAGTGGTGCGTCCACCGCCAACCTCCCAGCATCTATTTGGACCACGCGCGGCAATTTCGCAACCGTCTCGGATGTCCGAGCAGAGTTATTCAAAATGACAAGCGCTATTCGTCGCGAGCGCTAGGCACGAACCCCGTGCCTGTCAGGCGGAACGACGATCGCGTCAATATCCTCTATTCGTAGCTTTTGAAAGAACGATGGGTGTGGTTGGCTTTGGACGCGCTGCCGCTCCCGTCGAACAGGCCGTGCGTACCATCGCGGAAGAGGCGATCTTTTGGGCCGGCGTCCGAAGCAAGCGGGAAAAATCCGCAAAGTCGCGCTCAGGCTCGCAAGTTTTCATAGAGCGCGCTCATCGCCTCGAAATAGGCATGCTCGGAAAAAGAGCGGGAAACCATGTGTTGGCAGGCGACCGACATCTCGGCGAGCTGCGTGTCCGCGGTGTCGCGCGCCAGGGTCAGAGCGCGGGCAAGATCGGCAACATCGCCGGCCCGGAACGACCAGCCGGTCCGTCCCTCCTCGATCAACTCGGGAATGCCGCCGATCCGCGCGCCAACCAGCGGCTTGCCGCGCTGAAAGGCTTCGACGACGCTCATCGGGCTATTCTCGTACCATTCGGACGGCAGCACGATCGCCCGTGCCGCATCGACCTCGGCCCAGAGCGCGTCGCCTGAAAGGAAGCCCACGAAGACGGCCGGAGCGCCGAGGGACTTTGTAAGCGCCCGCAGCTCCTCCTCCTGCGGTCCGCGCCCGGCGATGAGAACAGGAACAGCCGAGGCCGCCGCCGCTTTGATCAGCGTCGCAATGCCCTTCTCAGGCGTCAGGCGGCCAAAATAGAGAAAGTGATCGCCGCCTGGGGTTGCGGGGGGCAGCGGCGTATCGGAGACGAAGTTTGGAATATGCACCAGCTTTTCGGCCGGCCAACCCCACTCGATCAGTTTCTCGCGATAGAAGGCGCTCGGCGTGACGATTCGGTCGATATGCCGCGCGTAGATCCGCAACGCCTTGTGGATGGCCGACTCGACCATGATCAGCCCACTCAAGGCAACGCTGCCTTTGATGCAGCGGTGGATCGCGACATTCCAAACTCGGCCGCCCTTGCAGCGCTCGCATACCCCGGACCCGGTCCGCATCGTATACGCCGGGCAGGCGAGCTTGAGATCGTGCACTGTCATGACCACCGGAATGCCGCGCCGCTTGAGTTCCACGAGCACCGACGGCGAAAGGTGATGGTAGATGTTGTGGGCATGGGCAACATCAATCTTTCGCGTATCGATGAGCCGCGCCAGCTTGGCCCGGGCTTCCCGCGAATAGATAATGCGCGCGGCAACGACCGCCTTTTCCCGCAGCGATGCCGGCGCACCAAAATCGACATGCTCCGCGAAATATTGGCTGTCCTCGCAGGGCAGGTTGCTCGGGTGGTGCATCGCGTAAAACGAATTCGTCCACCCGTGCCGTTCCATCAGAGCGGCGTTGGCGAAATAGATTATCTCCGAACCGCCCTTCGGATAGTGGTAGGTATTGATCGAGAGCACGTGACCTTTTGACACAATTCAACTCTGCTTCATCGGTCCAATGGGCCGCTTCCTTATCGCTTGGCCATTGCTTTTCCATGAACAAGGCCAAATGCCCATGCGCCGCGCTGCTCCTAAAGCGAGTCGCGGCAAGAGTGTTCCATGGAATGTCGCCGTGGGAGACCGGCGCGCCGGCTGCGGCAAGACGTTCCAGTATAGCCGGGATGGCCCAGGTTTCAGGGGTGAAATCCACCGCCAATCGCTAGCGCGAACCATGCCGCCCACTTTTATGGCAAATTCGAGCCGAACGCCCCGAATCGGTCCGGCGTTTTGGCTCTCCAGGGGCGCCGGGACCGGCGACAGTGCGCTTAACGCTAATATTGAAGCGATTTCGATTTGCGTTCGTCGAAAATGAGACTACGGTATAACACGTGTCAACAGTCGTTTTTGATATGTCCATAGTTATCACCTCGCCGGCCCGGGTCAAGGGGCTTTCCGTTGAGTATCCCGCGCTTTCGCCTTTTGTTCGCGCTCTTTGCCGCCGCCGGCGGGCTCATCGGCGCCGGCACCGAGGGGGCGCGCGGCGGAGCCTGGCTGATGCCGCCCGGCGAAGGGCAGGTCATTGTCGGTACGTTTTTTTCGGATTCCACCCAAGCGTTCGATGCGCAAGGGCATCTCATTCCGGTTCCGGCCTATAAAAAGTTCGAACTTGGAACCTACATCGAATATGGGCTGACGAATTGGCTGACCTTAGTCGCTGCGCCGTCCTATGACCGCATCCAGAACCCTCCGCCGGGGCAGTCCTACAATGGATTGGGCGAGAGCGAGATCGCGGCAAGGGTCGGGCTCTACCGCTCGGATACGAGCGTCATTTCGTTTCAAGCCGGCTTGCGCTCGCCCGGCGGCTCTTTTGCCGATTCGCTCGGGCCGTTCGAGGTGCGCCGCGCCGCTTCCCTCGATGTCCGGGGCTTGGCCGGGCACAACGTCGTCGTCGCGGGGATGGACGGTTTCGTCGAGGCGCAGGCGGGCTATCGCTTTTACGCCGCCGGTCAGCCGGGCGAATGGCGGATCGATCTGACGATGGGGCTGCGCCCGTGGCCGAGACTTCTCGTGATGCTGCAGAGCTTCACCTCGATTGTTAACGGCTCCCTCCAGTTCGGGCATGTATCCTGGACCAAACTGCAACCGGGCCTCGTTTACGATATCGCGCCGCAATGGTCGGTGCAGATCGGCGGCTTCATCACGGTCGCGGGGATCAACGCCGGACGCGAGCTGGGTCCTACAGCCGGGGTCTGGTACCGGTTTTAACGCGGCTTGCTTGAGCCCGCCTTGTTCATGCGGCTTCGGCGGCTCGGCCCTCGCCGGCGATCAGTCGGCGAGTTTCGTGCCGGACCTTTACAGCAGTTTCCAAGTAGTTTAAACTTTTCCTGAAGATACAAGAAGGGCCGGATCGGGGAAATCCGATGTAAGCCGAAGTGTATTGCTTGAGCTGCAAGAATTGAAAATTGTTCGATCTCAGTTTTCATGGAGGACGATTCGATGGATTTTAGTGCCGTTTCCTTGTTGCAAGGCTTTCGACCGGCGCTGACGCGCCTCGTTCTGGGCTCGGCCGCGCTTGCCGCCGCCGCTGGGCTCGCTCCAGCACAATCGGGCGTGCTGTACGGCTTCAAGGCAACGGGAACAGACGGCAATGTTCCGGTGGCCGGACTGATCTTCAACAGCAACGGCGCGCTCTTCGGCACCACAAGTAGACACCACAGCGCCGACCGCGCGCGGCTTCGGTAGCGAATGTTCTGATGATGAATCCGGATTGAGACGCGCCGCCCCAGCGCCTATACTGGGCGGCGCAAGGCGGCCGGGCGGGGACTCGGACTTCAATGCGGACGAGCAGTTGTTTCGGCATCCTTCTCGCGGGGGGGCTCGCGCGCCGGATGGGCGGCGGCGACAAGGCTCTGCGAGAGCTCGGCGGGACTTCCCTGCTCGCCCGCGCAATCGCGGCGTTCTGGCCCCAGTGCGAAGGCCTCGTGTTGAGCGCCAATGGCGATCCCGAACGATTCGCGGGATTTGATTTGCCTATCGTCGCCGATGATGTCCCGGGCTTTATGGGCCCGCTCGCGGGCATTCTCGCCGGGCTCGATTGGATCGCGGCGCATCGCCCGGATGTCGCCTCGGCGATCAGCGTGCCGGCCGACACGCCGTTCTTGCCGGGCGATCTCGCCGCCCGCCTCATGGACGCGAGGGCGAAAGACAACGCCTTGATCGCCTGCGCACGTTCCGGCGGCAGGACGCATCAAGCCGTCGCGGTCTGGCCGGTCTCGATGAGATTCGATCTCCGCCACGCCCTCGTCGTCGAGAATATCCGAAAGGTCGAGGCATTCTTGCAAAACTACAGCCGCGCCATTGTGGAGTGGCCAACCCTGCCCTACGATCCTTTTTTCAACGCCAACGATCCAAGCGATCTCGCGGCGGCCGAGGCAATTCTCGCCCGTTGTGACAATCGTCTTGCGTGAGGCCGCTGCTTTTGCGAAATTGCCTCGCCGGGAGCGCCGGAGGAAACATTGGAGCTTGTTCATGGCCGCGTCAGAAGTGGAAAACGTCTCCATCGAAGAATTGAAAAAGGGGCTAGCCGACGGCTCGATCCTTCTCGTCGATGTGCGCGAGCCAAATGAATATGCCGCCGGCCGCATCCCCGGCGCGACCCTCAATCCGCTGCAAAATTTTGATCCGAAGGCGCTGCCGAGCGCGCCCGGAAAGCGGGTGGTTTTATCCTGCCGTTCCGGCAAACGGTCGCTGACCGCGCTTTCGCTTGCGCAAGAAGCCGGCCGGGACGACATCCGCGCGCATTACCCCGGCGGCTTTCAGGAATGGGCGAACTCTGGGGAAAAGGTCGAGGCGTAGGGATAGGTTCCGAGCAGGCTGTCGCCTATAGTCATGCGGATCGCCGGCGGTCCGTCAGGGTCGCGCATGAACCAGGCCGGATCGATATTCAGAGCTACTCGTGTAGAATGACCGGTCCGGGCGTGCAATCGCACCAAAATGTTTCACGTGATATGAAACGAGACCTGGGCGCGGGGATGTTCTCATTTGTTCGAAGGGACAAGTTGCAACGGCGGATGAGATCCGGGACCCTTTGGGGGATCGCTGCGGCTGGGAATCGCTGGTTGAGGATTGAGAGGACGCTGTCCCTTGGCTTTACGCCCGCAATTTTGGGCTTTTCTCGCGCGGCC
>PEFW01000089.1 GCA_002890675.1 Candidatus Methylaffinis lahnbergensis | reverse complement strand
ATTAAACGCGACACCCGATCGGCGAAAGTGGAGGCTTCTGTTGCCAGGTGCCTCCGGACCCCGCCTTGAAGTGCTACCTCCAAGGGCTTGATTTCGGTACTATTGCCGCATTACGCGGCAAGAGCCACCGGAGCATAGTTGTCATTAGCAACTATAAGGTTCGGCCCGATGACGGCGGAACCATGCCGGGCAAAAGATCGTCCTTTACACTCCCCGTCGAACCTATTTCGCCCCCGCCGAAACCCGCGTCGCGCAGCAAAAGCAGGCGCAACCGGGCTTTGGTGGAGGCGCCGGGTACCGCCCCCGGGTCCGAAGAGCTTATTTCGACACCGTTTATCGCCATAGCCGCGCAAGGCGGCTCTCGGAATATAAGCCTTATGGCGCACTTTTCAAAGGGAAAACCAAACCGCGATATGACCGGCGGCACGCAGGCAATAGCCACGCCGCGATTGCGACATCCCAGGGCTAGCGCGCCGCAGGGCTCTGGGCCAAGGCGCCACTTGGCCCGATGCGCACGAAGCGGTAAGCTGTGGTAAGCTTTTGAAGCAAGAGCGGCGATGTTGCGGCAGCCCGGTCGAGTGGTGGCTTCATTCCGGCTCCCGGTCGCGGTCTTCGCAATAAACGCTCGGAGACGCTATGAATAGCGGCGCGCAGATGCGCGCCTGCGAAGGAAGAAGACCAATGGCAGGCAAAACGGATTTCACCGCCGAGGAGTGGAAGACGCTTCTGGAAAGCGTGATGATGGCGGGGATTGCGGTGACCGCCGCCGATCCCAGTGGACTTTGGGGGACTCTCAAAGAGAGCATGGCGAGCGCGCGCACGGTCGTCGGCGCCAAGCACGATGCCAGTGGACTCGTCAAGGCTATCGCCGGCGAATTCGAGACAGGCGAAGGGCGGGCCACCGCTCGCGACGGGTTGCGGACACAGTTATCTGGCAAAGGGCCACCCGAGATAGTGGCCAAATCCTTGGAAATTCTCAAGCAGGCGGCAGCCATTGTTAGTGCGAAGGCTCCCGGGGACGCCGCAGCCTTCAAAGCCTGGTTGCAGCATATAAGTCAAGCGGTCGCTGAGGCCGCGACGGAAGGAGGCTTCCTCGGTTTTGGCGGGGTGCGCGTCAGCGACGCCGAGAAGGCGACGCTTGCTCATATCACCGAGAGTCTTGGCCTCGCCCCTTAATGCATTCTGCCCCAGCTGACGGAATGCCGCGAAAAGGCGATAGAAGGTTCGCGCATGCAAACCTATCTTGATCTTCTCGCCAAAATTCTCAGCGACGGCGAGGTCAAGGCCGACCGCACCGGGACCGGAACCCACGCGATCTTCGGCTATCAGATGCGCTTTGCCCTCGCGAACGGCTTCCCGCTCGTCACCACCAAAAAGCTGCATTGGAAATCGATCGTCCATGAGCTTTTGTGGTTTTTGCGCGGCGACACCAATATCGCATATCTCAAGGCGCATGGCGTCGGCATCTGGGACGAATGGGCGGACGAGAACGGCGATCTCGGACCCGTCTATGGCAAGCAATGGCGCGCCTGGCAGGCCCCGGACGGGCGCGTTATCGACCAGATCGCCAATATCGTGGAGGAGATCAAGCGCAATCCCTTTTCCCGCCGTTTGATCGTCTCCGCTTGGAACCCCGCCGATCTGCTGGCGATGGCGCTCGCGCCCTGCCATTGCCTGTTTCAGTTTTATGTCGCGGCAGGGGCCGATGGCGTGCGGCGGCTCTCGTGCCAACTCTACCAGCGTTCGGCGGACGTGTTTTTGGGGGTGCCTTTCAACATCGCAAGCTACGCGCTTCTGACCGCGATGCTCGCGCATGTCGCGGGCCTAGAAGTTGGCGATTTCGTGCACACCCTTGGCGATGCGCATCTTTATGAAAATCATCTCGAACAGGCGCGTCTCCAACTCGGCCGCACACCCCGCGCGTTGCCCCGGTTGAAGCTCAATCCGAACGTCAAATCGATCTTCGATTTCCGCGTCGAGGACATCGCGATCGAGGCCTACGATCCCTATCCGGCGATCCCGGCGCCAATCGCGGTATAGGCGGGTTGTTGAACATATTGCAGCATCAGGCGAAGATTTTGCACCGCCGCGCCGGAGGCTCCCTTGCCGAGATTGTCGAGTTTTGCGACGAGAATTGCCTGGCCTCTTGAATCGTTGGCAAAAACCCGCAGTTCGAGCTCGTCCGTGCCATTGAGGGATTGCGGCTCGATCTTTCCGGAAGCGTCGACTGGCATGACCTTGACAAAAGCGCTTGTTTCGTAACGCGCGTTAAGCGCGGCCTCGAGATCGGCGCCCTTTGGCTTAAGCGGCAGATCGGCGAGAAAAAGCGGCACCCAAACCAGCATGCCGTTCGCGAAATTGCCGACCGAAGGCGCAAAAATAGGGCGGCGCGCGAGGCGGGCGTAGCGCTCGATTTCCGGCACGTGCTTATGTTCGAGGCCAAGCGCATAGGCCTCGAACGCCGGCGCGGCGCCGCGCTCGTAATCAGCGATCATCGTCTTGCCGCCGCCCGAATAGCCGGACACCGCATGGATCGAGATCGGATAATCGGCGGGCAACAAGCCTGCGTCCACGAGCGGGCGCAACAGCGCGATCGCGCCGGTCGCGTAGCAGCCCGGATTGGCGACAAACCGCGCTTTTGCGATCGCTTTGGCCTGGCCACGCGCAAGTTCGGGGAAGCCATAGGTCCAGCCTTTCGCAACCCGGTGCGCGGTCGAGGCGTCGAGAACGCGGGGGGCGCTCTCGCCCAGCGAGGAAGCAATCGCGACCGCTTCGCGCGCCGCATCGTCGGGAAGACAAAGAACGACAATATCGGCTTGTTCCATCAGCACCTTCTTAGCGCCGGGATCCTTGCGCAGCTTTTGGGGCAGGCTCAAAAGCTCGATTTCGGTCAGAAGATTGAGACGCGCGCGAATGCCAAGCCCGGTTGTCCCGGCGTCGCCATCGATGAAAATTTTCGCGGGCATGTTACGGCCTTGGGGCACGCGATACTTCAAGCTCGATCGCTTGTGATCCCGCTCTATTTGTCTTCTAACATGATGTTACGCAAGAAGCCCGCAACACCACCTTTTTCTTTGCCGGGCGGTTTCTATCGCCGCGATATCGGCTGGCGGGCTTTTGCACACGATCCGGTCGAATCGGTCCGGACCACGCCTGGAAGCACGCGCGCTTTAGGGGAAAATCGTGGGTGTGACCGAGGTCGCGCCGCTGTCGCCCCCGATGATCAGGGTCACATACACCGGGTTTTTGGTCCCGGTCAGGCTCGCGCCCGCCGTCGCCTTTGCGTGGAACGTGTATTGCAAGGTGGCCGCCGACCTGATCTGCGCCTTCAAGCTCACGCCATCGATCACCCCCGCAAAGGTGAAAGACCCGTCCAGCTGCTTCGCGAAGGAGCCGGGGGGGAAGGTGGTGGAGAAGGTACCAACCTGGAGCGTGACCGGCTGGGTCACGGGATTGATCGCGGGCGCGGTGACGCTGAAGGCGAGGAAGGGCACCCCCGGCGGCGGCGGCACAATGCCCACGCCGCCGGGGAAATTCCCCACCGAGACCATGGCCACCACCGTGTTGGTGGCCGCGCGGATCACCGAGACAGTGTTGCCGAACGCATTCGTGACGTAGACATGTTTCCCATCCGGGGTGACAGCGACCCCAGAGGGGCCATTCCCCACCGTGACCGTGGCCGCCACGTTGTTAGTGGCCGTGTCGATCACCGAAACGCTGCCGGGGAATTTTTGGTCAAACGCAACATAGGCATGTTTCCCATCCGGAGTGACGGCGACCCCAAAGGGGAAACCCCCACCGGGAGCGGGACCGTGGCCACAACTGTGCTGCTGGCCGTGTCGATCACCGAGACTTTCGAGATAATGGGGGGAGGTGTCTCTCCGTCAATCGTGACATAGGCGTGTTTCCCGTCCGGGGTGATGGCGATCTCGCTGGGGACATCTCCCGGGGTCGGGAATGGGACCGTGGCCACAACTGTGTTTGTAGCCGTGTCGATCACCGAGAGATTCGAAACCTTGGGGGAAGCGTTATTCGCGACATAGGCGTGTTTCCCATTTGGGGTGGTGGCGATCCCTTGGGGGCCGTCTTTGACCGGGAGCGTGACCGTGGCCACAACTTTCTTGGTCGCCGTGTCGATCACCGAGATATTGTGGTCGAAGAAACTCGCGACATAGGCGAGTGTCCCATCCGGGGTGAAGGCGACCGCAACCGCGCCGGCCCCCACCGGGATCGTGGCCACCACCGTGTTGGTGGCCGTGCGGATCACCGAAACGCTGCCGGAGGTGGTGCTTTCATTCGTGACGTAGGCGTGTTTCCCATCCGGGGTGACGGCGACCCCTTGGGGGTTATTCCCCACCGGGATCGTGGCCACCACGGACGGGGGGTGCGTGGCCATGTCGATTACCGAAACAGTATTGTCCTTACCATTGGCGACATAGGCGAAGGGCGCCGCCTCCGCCCGCGAGGCCATCAAGCCCAACCCCATCGCCAGAATAATGGCGAGAAGGGCCATAAAACCCCGCGCCCATGCGGCGCAGCTGTGGTTGCCATACACCAAACATTCCTCCCCACTTATACCGGCATTTTCCAGACCGCCGGTTTCGGCCTCATAATGCTCCCTTTCCAGTGTCCTAACAAGGCCAAGCGCTTGGAAGCAGACCCGCCGGATTTTTAGCCGCCGTGCCATCCTGTACTGCAAGGCGCTGGTCTTGCCTTCCTTGATTTGCCCTTCCTCGCTCTTGTCAGAGCGGGCCAGGCAGGCGACAAGCCCGCATGCTCCACATCAACGACATCACTCTGAGATTCGGGCCGCGGGTTCTTTTCGACAAGGCGACCGCCGCCCTTCCTGGAAATGCACGCGTAGGCTTCGTCGGCCGCAACGGCGCCGGAAAGTCGACGCTGTTCAAAATGATCGCCGGCGAGCTCGCGCCGGAGGCGGGTGCCATATCGCTCCCCCGCGCGACGCGTCTCGGCCGGGTCGAGCAGGAGGCGCCGGGCGGGCCCCAAAACTTGATCGATTTTGTCCTAGCCGCCGATCTCGAACGCGCGCGTCTGATGGCCGAAGCCGAGACCGCCGCCGATCCGGCCCGCATCGGCGAGATTCAAACGCGCCTTATGGATATTCGCGCGCATGCGGCACCCGCGCGGGCAGCAAGCATTTTGGCGGGTCTTGGCTTCGATAACGCCGCGCAACAACGGCCGCTTGACGAATTTTCCGGCGGCTGGCGGATGCGCGTCGCGCTTGCCGCCGTATTGTTTTCGAGCCCGGATCTTTTGCTTCTCGACGAGCCGACCAATTACCTCGATCTCGAAGGCACGCTTTGGCTGATCGATTATCTCAAGCGCTACCCGGCAACGATCCTCGTCATCAGCCACGACCGCGATTTGCTCGATGCCGTTTGCGATCATATCCTGCATCTCGATCAAGCCAAGCTCACCCTATGGCGCGGCAATTATTCGAGTTTTGAGCGGCAGCGGCGCGAACAACAAACGATCCTTCTCAAACAGAAAAAGAAACAAGACGACCAGCGCAGGCACCTCCAGTCTTTCGTTGATCGCTTCCGCGCCAAGGCAACAAAAGCGTCGCAGGCCCAGTCGCGCCTGAAAATGCTCGCCAAGATGGAACCCGTGATGGCCATCGTCGATGGCCACGTCCTGCCTTTCCATTTGCCCTCGCCGCGACGGCCTTTGAGTCCGCCGCTTGTCGCGATGGAGGATGCGAGCGCGGGTTACGGCGCGGAGCCGGTGTTGCGGCGGCTCTCGCTCACTATTTCGGACGACGACCGGATCGGCCTTCTCGGCGCCAATGGCAATGGCAAATCGACGTTCGCGAAGCTTGTCGCCGGAAGGCTGAAAGCACAAGGCGGCAGCATTCGGCGCTCATTGAAACTGGAGGCGGGATTCTTTGCCCAGCATCAGATCGACGATCTCGATCCGAGGGCAACCCCCTATCAATGCGTCGCCTCACGCATGCGCGAAGCGGCGGAGGCAAAGATCCGGACAAAGTGCGCCCAGCTCGGCTTTCCGAATGTGAAGGCGGACACGACCGCGGCGCAATTGTCCGGCGGCGAAAAAGCCCGGCTTCTGTTGGGGTTGGCAAGCTTCAACGGACCTCACCTGTTAATTCTCGACGAGCCGGCCAATCATCTCGACATAGATAGCCGCGCCGCCTTGATCGATGCGATCAATGACTATCGGGGCGCGGTCATTCTGGTGTCGCACGACAAATATCTCCTCGACGCCTGCGCCGACCGCCTCTGGCTCGTGGAAGCAGGCACGGTCAAACCGTTTGACGGCGACATCGACGACTACAACGAGTATGTCCTCGCGAGAGCCGGAGGCGGCAACGGCAGGCAAATGAAGCAGGACCGCGGCGAAGCCCGGCAAGCGGCTCCGGACCGCGACGAGAACCCGCGTGCCGCGAAAAACGCGGCGCAGTTAGACAGGCGCATTGCCGCGATCGAGGCAAAGATGCGCAAGTTTCACGATCTCGTTGCACGCATCGACAAGGCGCTCGCGGAGCCAGCGGTCTTCATCGAGGATCCGGCCAAGGCGGCGCTATTATCCTCCCAGCGCGGCGAACTCGAGCAAATACTCGTTGCCGCCGAAGAAGAATGGCTACGCCTTGCTGGCGATCTCGACGCGGCGCGCGCGGCGGCAACCAACGCGTGTCGGCCAGCGGAAAATTAGTGACGCATGAATTCGATGATTTTCCAGAGCCCCAAGGCGAACAGAAGCAACAGCGACAGCATAACCAGAAACGCGAGAATCCTGGATTTTAGCGGAAATGTCATCATTTTCGGGCGCGCGGCTTCGGCTCCGCCCGCAGGCTGCGCCGCCGGCCAGTCAAGCCCGCCTAGCCAGAGACAGACCGCTGCCGCTATCGTGCCGGTATCGCTGATCGACAACAGGCAGCCGGGGTAGGTTGGCCTACCTTCGCTATCGAAGCCAATTTCGATGCTTCCAAGCCGATCCGGCGCATCGCTCGCCGCGCCGGATTTGACGATGGCGCGCTTGGCCGCAAGCAGTCCTTGAAACGCCGTCTTTACCGCAGGCTGCTGGATACAATAGGCAATCTCCGATGGCGTGAAATTGGCGCGGTGGAATTTGTGGAGCGCATAGTCCTCGGCGTCTGGCAGAGCCGCGATATTTTCAATTTCGAGGCCCAATCCTTTCGACCCATGGAACCCAGGGCAGGCACTTCCGGGGGTACTTCCATCGGCCGCGACCGGCGAAATTTGCACGAGCGCGCTCTTGCCTTCCAAGAGACTGGCGATCGTGAAGCGGGCCTGATTCGTCATGGGGTCCCCATATGCTTGTCGCCGGACTAGCCCTAGTGGCGTGCCCGTAAGCATTTAGCGCATGGCACAGGGGAAGGCAAAGCCCCGCGCCAGGCCATCCCCTATCCAGAGAGCCCGCGCTCTTTCGCGATCATCCGCTAAAAAGTGACCTTCACGCCGCCGTAAATGGCAATGGGCTGGGCGGGAGTGACCGTGCGCGGGTTGCTGACGAAGTTCACCGGGTTGCCGGCAAATTGCCCATCCGTCGTCTGGTCAAAAAACGTGCCATAGACCAAGTAGTGATTATTGAAGAGATTGTTGATGAGGCCGAAGACCTGCACATTGTTGGTGATCTGATAGGAGGCGTGGAGATTGGCCACCCAATACAGAGGCAATTGCGGGTTCTGGTTCGAATCGTCGCCAACATAATATTGGCTACCGACGACGAGCACGTCAAACCCGGCCTTGAACTCCGGCGTGAACGCATAATCGCCGCCGACCTTGAATTGTTGGCGGGGAATGCCAGGAATGTGATCGCCGGGACGCACGATTATATTGCCGTTCGCATCGGCGAAGGGATTGAACGGGGAGCTCAGCAAGCCATTGAATTGATAGGTCGCGTCGACATAGGCGTAATTGATGTAGCCGCTGAGCGCGCCGATCGATAAATTGGCCTGCGCCTCGAAGCCTTGGTGCAAGGTCTCTGGCACATTGGTGAAAAAGCCAGTCCCCAGCACGATGCTCGCGAGCTGGATGATGTCACTGGTGCTCTCGGTTCTATAGTAACCTGCTTTCCAACCGATCGTTCCGCCGGCCGGGATCGCCTGATTGCCGCGGAAACCGGCCTCGATCGTATGCGAGACGACTTGTTCCAGCGGCGGATCGGAGATGAGCGTGCTGGCAAGAATGCAAGGCCGCGTGGGGCTGGAGCAATTGAGTTCGAGCGGCGTCGGCGCGCGGTTCGCCTCTGAATAACCGGTATAAGCGGTGACACTCGGCGATATCTTAAACGTTAGGCCGACGACGGGATTGAGCCGCGTGAAGGTATTGACGGCATTGAGTTGGGGTGCGGTTCCGCTCGCATCTTGCGTTGTGATTTCGGCGACATTGAGCCGCGCGCCGGCGGAAAAATCAAGGCCAGGCGCGATGTTGAACGTATCGAGCGCGAACAGGCCGTAATAGGTCGCTGTCCCGGTGATATAGGTGGCTATGATATCGGTTAGGGACTGATCCTGGATGATCTCGCCGCCGCCGGGGATCCCACCATTGACGATGACGAAGTTGGGTTGGATCACGCCAAGCGTGGCGGTCGCGCTGTAGCTCAGCCAGCTGCGATCGACACTGCCCCCGAAGTTGAGATAATTGTCATGGTCGAGGATTTTGCCTGTATCGGTCGCCTGCAATAAAGTGCCCACGGTATTCCCGTGCACAAAGGTGCGATCAATCACTCCGTACGGAAAAGGATTGGCCGATCCTGTCGAAGGGACGATTTGGCCTTGTTGATTGATGATGAAAGATCCATTGTTGGTGTCGCACAGTTGGCCGGTCGGCGGGCCGGGAAGACCACAATCCTGGATGGAGGCGTCATTGCCATCGACATGGGTCTGTTTGAAAAGGCGGAGATAGAAATTGCTCTGGATCGTCCAGTCGGGATTGATGTCGAATTTGCCGGTGAAGGCAAGCGAGGCTGCTTGGTTCAGCGAAAATTGCGGGGAGGTGTAGACGGAGCGGTAATCCGAGTCGACCAAAAGGATCGGAGTCGCGCCGATGATACCGACATTACTGTTGGCGCCCGAGGCGATGAGGTGAAGCTCGTTGCCGGGCGTGCGGTAGCCAAGATCCCCGTAGACACGGTAAATCGAGGAGGGCGAGAAAAAGCGCCAGCCGTCGTCATGCGTCGCATCGGCGGTGATATAAAGGCCGTAATCGTCGACTTGTTTGCCATATTCGAACAGCCCGCTGACGCGGCCGTAAGAACCGCCCATGATTTGGGTGGTGAGCCCCTGCCAGAGGAACCCATTCTTCATCTGCAGGCTGACCGCGCCGCCGAGCGCGTTGAGGCCGAAGGCCGGATTGTTGGTAAATATGTCGGCGCGGTAGATGGATTGAGGGGAGATGAGATCCCAATTGACGGTGTCGCCGAAAGCCTCGTTGAGGCGGATGCCGTTCTGATACACGGCAAGCCCCTGCGGCGTTCCTTGGATCGGCGAGGCGACGAAGCCACGATAGCGCAAATTTTGCGCGAAATCGTTGCCGTTGACATCGATGGCGACGGCGCCGGGAACCTGTTGCTGCAATGTGTCCGTCACGCTGGGGGAATTGGTGCGGGCGAAATCCTCCGCCGGCACAGTTTGCACCATGGCCGGGATATTGTCGGCGTTTTCGCCGCCGCCCGGCAAAGGCGAGGTTGCGACCACTTCCACCGTTGGCAGTGCGATCGCCGCACCGGGCGTGGGAGGAGTGGCGGTCTGCGCCAAGCCTTGCGCCATTTCGCAAGGCCAAAGCCCTGCGCTAAGCAACAGAATTTGCGACTGACGAGATAGCCGCCGCATGATGTTTTTCCCGTAATCCAATATAATCTGACCTGCTAAAGAACGTCAAAAATTAAAGGCGGAACACTCCAGCGGCAATAGGCTTTCGGACCTGTACGCAAATAGTTCTCAACCGTTGCATAAATGCAATAGAACATTCGTGCTAGATCATGAATAGTTCATTGTAAATATTGGAAATATTCTTGTCGTAAGTGTATTATAATGGCGACAAATCCAGAGCTATGCGGCGTTGTTTCCAGGCATATTCAGGAAAAATTCCTGTCTATTTTGGGAATATGTCTCCCGGGCAATGGGGCGCCGTCTGTTTGCGGACATGTCACAATGCGATTCCAGCCGGACGCCGTGCCTGATCCGCTTTGCATGAGAGAAGTCGGCAAGTCTAATCGCGTCGATGGCGAGAGCGGGTTGCGACAACTGCCTCGGTTGTGCCGCCAGCGGCCTCAATTGCGCCAGCAAATTGAGGCCGGCCAGCAACGAATCCACGCTGGCCGCTGCGGGGGAACAACTCTGCCGGAAGCGCCTGAGGAATTATTCCCGAGATTTTTAGGAAATCGTCCGGTTTCTTCGAGTAGGCAATGCCCCGCGTGCCGTGCCATGCTTCCATCGCCGCCCGGCACGGCAACGATGCCGGTTAACATTGTGGGGCGCGATGTCTCTTCGATTCCGCCTGATCTGCCTGTTTGCAATCGTCTTGGTCGTGAGCCTTGCGGTCGAAAGCACAATCGTCTTTTTCAATGCCTCGCGCTCGGTCCGAACCGAGATGAATTCGGCGCTGAAAGTCGGCCAACAGATCGTTGGAAGCGCGCTGGCACGCCTTCCAGACTCGAACGACCGCCGGCGGGATCTCGAAGACCTGGTGACCTCTTTCAAGGGCAACCGGCATCTTCGTGTGTCCTTGACCGGCGGCGGCGCCGCGGACCCGTCTCTCGAACGGTCGCTTTTCGGAACCGCGCCGCCGTGGGTCGTCCGGATCCTCGGCGCCGATCCCGTTGCGGCCCGGATTCCAATTGCGATTGCGGGCCAGGACTACGGGAGCATCGTCATCGAGACTGACCCCAAGAACGAAATCCTCGAAGTCTGGAACGATCTCGGCGACAACCTCATCGTGCTAAGCCTGTTCTTCGGCCTCAACATCCTGCTCATCTATTTTTTTATCGGCCGCGCCTTGCGGCCTTTGAACTGTCTTGCCGTCGCGCTTAAACAGATCGGCCACGGAAATTATAAGCTGAGGATGGACGGCAATCCGGTCCCGGAATTGTCGCGCCTTCAGCGGAGTTTCAATCGGATGGCCTCCGAACTGGAGGAGATGGACGAGGAGAAGCGCCGTTTGAACGAGCAACTGCTGACCTTGCAGGAAGAGGAACGCAGCGAGATCGCGCGGGATCTGCACGACGAAATCAGCCCTTTCCTTTTTGCCGTCAACGTCGACCTCGCCGCCATTTCGCGGCTTGCCGGTCAGGGGCGCTGTGGGGAGATCTCAGGGCAGATCCGGGCCACCTCGGAAGCCATCTCCCATATGCAGCGGCAGATCAAGACGATGCTCGGCCGCTTGCGCCCTGGAGTCCTTGCCGATTT
>PEFW01000088.1 GCA_002890675.1 Candidatus Methylaffinis lahnbergensis | reverse complement strand
GATCACGAAGATCCAAGGAATAAGGCTTGGTCATCCATGCTGGCCTCCAATCCAGTCCCAACCTTGAATCAGCAAAAAGCCGATTTGGGAATCCCTCGCGATTCACTCAAACCTCATCCCGCTCTAGGGATGATGGACCCGCTTGGTCTCCGCTGGTAAATCAGTCAAGACGGCAGACAAGGTTGAATGTCGTTACCGTGGGATCGATCGAGCGCATGTCTTCCAGCATGGCCGGTGTGGTTAACTCACCCCGAACGTTGTCATGCCTCAGCACACCGTCCATTTTCCGGCCCGGAAATCACATGCCCCACCGCAGCCCAATAGGACACCTTGCCGTCACTCGCTCGCCTGCGCCTCCGCACCCGTGACGAGATCGAGCAATTCCGTCGTTATCTCGTCCTGCCGGGCAAGATGAGCGCTTTGATGCAAATGAGCGAGCTTTTTTGCCACGTTGTCATGCGCGGAGTCCATAGCGGCGAAACGAGCCGCGTTCTCGGCCGCGATGGATTCGACCACAGCTTCGGTCAGGCGCGCCGAAACATATTCAGCGGTGAGTTTTTCGAGAAGCGCGCCGGGCGCGAGGTTGTGAAGCGGAGGCTGTCCCCGTTGGTTGGTGGCAAAAGCCGCCAGATCGAGCGGCAAGAGGAGTTGGCGCTGGACCGCGGGGACACCGCTGCTATGACGGCTGAACATCGCCTCGACCCGCGAAATTCCGCTTTGCGCGATCCGGCGGTAGAGTTCGTCCGCGAGGACGTGGACAGTCTCCGGAGCGCCACGAGGCCTCGTCGCGATTGGCGCTGACCAAGCGATTTGCAAGCCATGCTCGATCGCGAGTGCCGCGCCACGGCTACCCAAGATGAAGAGCTGATCGTCAGCCTCGATGGCGGCCTTCGCGGCGTCGGCTAGGCGCGTATTGAACCCGCCGACAAAGCCGTGCTCGGACATGCATAAGACGAGCGCTGGGCGCCTCCGCTTCAGGCGCGTTCCGGCCGCTCGCTCCGGCACTAGCAGAAGGCCGGCGCCGATCGCCGCCAGCATCATTTCCGCGTATCGGCGAATGCCGCAAAGCGCATGTTCCGCCTCTTGCACCCGCATGGCGGCGAGAGATCGCATGGCCCCGACGATGTCGCGCAGCTCGCTCATGCCGCCGATATGGGCCTCTATTTCGGCGAGCCGCATCATGTTCCCGGTCCAGGGCCTTCCGCGAACGAACTGGCCAAGACTTCCAGCGTATCCTTGAGGCGTGCATGCAATCCGGCGGGCAATGCGGCCATTTGATCATCGATCGCCAAGACCTCCAGGCAATGCTCCACGAGCCAGGAGCCAAGCTTGGAGCGGAACGCCTCCACCCGGTCGAGCGGGACGGAGTCTAGCAAACCTTCGGTGAGCGCCAGCAGCAGCGCCACCTGCTCGCCGAGCGCGAGCGGCGCGCATTGATGTTGAGCGAGGACGGCGCGGATGCGGCGGCCATGTTCGATCACCTTGCGGGTGCGTTCATCGACCATGGTCCCGAAGCGGGTAAATACTTCGAGTTCGAGAAACTGAGCATAGTCGAGCCGCAGGCTCTCCGACGCTGCCTTGAGGATGGGGGACTGCGCCTTGCCGCCGACGCGCGACACGCTCTTGCCGACATCGATCGCGGGTTTCTGATCTTCGTAAAAAAGACGCGGGTCGAGGTAAATCTGTCCGTCCGTGATCGAAATAAGATTGGTCGGGATATAGGCGCTCATATTGCCGGCCTGGGTTTCGGCGATCGGCAGCGCCGTGAGCGACCCTCCGCCGTGCTCGGGCGCGAGCTTGGCCGATCGTTCGAGGAGCCGTGAATGAATGTAGAATATGTCGCCCGGGAAAGCCTCGCGTCCTGGCGGCCGGCGCAGCAGAAGCGAAACCTGACGATAGACCGCCGCATGCTTGGTGAGATCGTCGATCACAAGAAGAACGTCGCGCCCGCCCCGCATAAAGTGCTCGGCCATGGCGCAGGCGGCATAGGGCGTCAGCCATTGCAGACCGGGCGCCGCATTCGCTTCGCCGACAACGAAAAGGCAGTGCTCCGGCGCGCCGTAACGGCGCACCGCTTCGATTACCTGCGCAACCGACGAGGCCCTCTGGCCGACCGCGGCGTAGACGCAGATGACGCCGGTCGAACGTTGGTTGATGATGGCGTCGACCGCGATGGCTGTCTTGCCGGTCTCGCGGTCGCCGATGATGAGTTGGCGCTGGCCGCGTCCGAGGGGAATCATCGCATCGACGACCAAAATCCCGGTCGCGAGGGGCCGCGTCACGAGCGCCCGGTCGACGATGGCCGGGGCCGGTCGCTCGACTGTGGCCAGCACCTCCGCCGCGAACGGCGGTCCTCCATCGAGCGGCGCGCCAAGCGCGTCGATCACTCGGCCAAGGAGCGCTTCCCCAACGGGAACGCGGGCAACCTCGCCGGTACCATGCACGATGCTCCCGGCCGCAATTTTTCCCGTGTCGCCAAGCAGCACGCATCCGATACGGTCCTCGCCAAGGTCGACGGCGAGGCCATGGAGGCCGCTTTCGAATATGAGCAACTCATCAAGCCGTGTGCCGGGCAAGCCAGAAACCATCGCGACGCCGTCGCCGATCTCGACGACATGGCCAATATGTTCGACTTGAGGCGCGAGGGGGAGCGCGCTGATACGGGACCGGCTTGCATCTATCCAGCCGTGCAAATCGTCAGCGAGCGTTGTCATGAACGTCGATCTCCGAGCACAGGGCCTCGAGCGCGGTTTGCCACGAGAAGCGCAAAATGGAACTCGGGAAATGCAGCTCCGCGCCGGCGACGAGATGCGAATCGATGTCGAACGTGATGCTCGTCTGGCCGCCAAAATTTTTTTGGAGTCCGGCGCGCCAGGCTTCGGTGGCTTTCTCCGGGAGCGCCCACGCGGTCACCACGCGAAGCGGTGCACCATCCGCGATCTGCTTCCGGAGTGCCTTGAACTCCGGCTTGGGGAGCGCCGCGAGGTATTGTTCGATCTCTCCGAGCCACGCCTCCGCGCGAACCTTCGCGAGAACCCCGGCGACCCCAGAAAGCACGCGGCGGGCCATACCGGCGCCAAGGTCCACGGCGAGTTTCCTGGCCTCCGCGAGAGCCTGATCGCGTTCCATAGCTAGTGTCTTGCGGGCCCCGGCAAGCAGCGCCGCCGCTTCGCGTTCGGCCTGGGCGCGGCGCGTCTTTGCCGCTTCTTCCGCCTGCGCCGCAGCGGCCTTGAGCACAGCCTCGCGCTCCGCGGCGATATTGCTCCGCCCCGCCTCGACGGCCGCGACCTCTTGCTTCGCCTTGGCTTCCGCCATGCTGGCATCGGCGTATTGCTTGTCAATCTCGGCGCGGCGGGCGTCGATCACCCGAAGCACCGGTTTGTAAAGGAAGCGGTGCAGCAGCCAGGCTAGGATAGCGAAGTTGATCGTCTGTAAAGCGAGAGTCCACCAATCAAAGTGCATGGTCACCTTGTGTAAGGGTTGGCGAAGAGCAGAAGAAGCGCGATGACAAGGCAGTAAATCGCCATTGTCTCGATCATGGCGAGACCGACGAAGAGGGTGCGCGAAATCGTTCCTGCCGCCTCCGGCTGGCGCGCGATTGCGTCCATGGCGGCCGCGACCGAGCGGCCCTCCGCGAGAGCCGGGCCGATCGAGCCGATGGAGACCGCGATCGCCGCGCCGATGATGCTGATATCTTTTAGATCGATGTCCATAAAGCCTCCATTTACGCTCGCCCGGCGGCGCCGGCTGCGGCGCCGATGAAAACCGTTGCCAAAACGGTGAAGATATAAGCCTGTACCAATCCAACCAGAATCTCGAGGGCCATCAGCGGGACCGGCACGAAGAGGCCCGCGAGCGCCACGAGGAGAGCGATCACGAACTCGCCGCTCATGACATTGCCGAACAGACGGACCATGAGCGAAAAAGTTCGCGTCACTTCCGAAACGAGGTTGAGGGGAAGCATGATGAGTTTAGGCTTGGCGAAGCTCGCAAGGTAGCCAAGCGGACCCTGCGCGCACACGCCGAAATAATGCACCGAGAAGAATACGATGAGAGCCAACGCGGCCGGTGTCTCAATCTTGCCGGTGGGCGCTTCGACACCTGGCAGCACGCCGGAGAGATTCGCTGCCGCAAGAAAAATGAAGAGGGTACCGATGAGCGGCAAGAACGGCCGCGCGTCCTTGCCGATGACATCTTCAATCTGCCCCATGACACCAGTTATGATGGCCTCGATCGCGGCTTGACGCCGGTCTGGGTGCTGTTTCAGCCGCCGCGTCACCATTAAGGAGCCAAGCGTTAGCACCAGCATGATGAACCACGTCGTCAGCACCGGCCGGGTGATCGCGATCGGACCGAGATGGAACATCACCATGCTGGATATGGGGGAGGACGGCATCAGCCACGGCTCCGCACCGAGCGCAACGCGATCGCCCGCGCCACGAGGAAACCGAGGAAGGCGCCGATAAGCGGCTCCGCGCCGACCGTCGCCGCAAGGGCAAGAAAGATAACCGCGCCCGCGATGCGGCCAAGAGTGAGGGCAACCGGCGCAAGCGCGCCGCCATAATTCGCGCAGTAGAGATCCACTGTCCACCTCAAGACGGTGAAATAGGCCAGTCCGAAAGCAGTTGCGGCGGATGCCATGATCGCGGCAGGAATGAGGGTTGAAATCGACACTACGCCGGTCATTCGCGAAACATCCAGTTCCAGGCGAGCACGCACCCGAGCGTCAGGCCGGCTACAAGCAAGCCGAGCGTCCAGAAAATTCCCGAGCCAAAACGCAGGTCGAGCCATTGCCCGGCGAATATGCCGACAAGTGTCGGCGTCACGATAGTCCAGCCCAGTGCGCCAATCATCCTCAGGTTCTGCCCAATCGAGCGCTCGCCCTCGAGTTGCCACAAGGCGCGCCGCGCCTGGCGTTTCCGTACCGCCTCGCCGAGAGGTTCCGGGTGTCTGGGCTTTTCGTGCGATGACGGCTCCATCATAACTTCGGTCCAATGGAGCGGCGCACGCCGGGGCCGCTGGGCACGGCTGCCCCCGGCCCGGGTCTGAGAAGGCGATAGATCTGCCGGATCGCGGCAACGTAGAGACGCTGGGTGTCCGTGCGCGCGGCCTGCTCTTCCGCGGAGGCTCGGCGAAAACCAGCGAGCACATCAATTCCGAGGCGATGCAAGTCGTCGTCCAGCACCGCTTCCGGCGTCGCGATCGCGATCTCGTCGCCGCCACGCACTTCGAGCATGCCGCCGCGCACGGCGGCATGATGCTCCGCGCCGCGCTGGCCGCGCCAGGTCACCACCGACACGGAAAGCACCGTCAGGAAATCGGCATGCCCGGCGAGGATGCCGAAGGACCCGGTCTCGTCCTCGGCCCGCAGATGAACGACGTCGCCGGTTTCCAGGAGGATTGCGAGCGGGGTGGCGATGGTGAGCCTCATGGCGCTCCTTTTGCCGTCGCAGCTTCCTTTGTCCGGGCCTCTTCCAAATCGCCCACCATGTAGAGCGAACTCTCGGCCCAATTATCGGCTTCGCCGTCGAGGATAGCGCGGCAGCCCTCAAGTGTCGCATCGATCTCGACCGATCTCCCTTGCTTGCCGGTGAATGCGACAGTGACCATCAACGGCTGGGTCAGAAACCGCATCAGGCGCCGTGCACGCTTGACAGCGATACGGTCCGCGGAACTCAGCTCCTCGATGCCGAGAAGCGCAATAATTTCCTGGAGCTCCCGGTAGTGGGCAATCGTTTTGCGGACATCTTGCGCGATCCGGAAATGCGTCTCCCCGACAAGACGCGGGTCGAGCAGGCTCGATGTCGAGGCGAGCGGATCAATGGCCGGATACATTCCTTCGCTTGCCATGTTACGCGAAAGGACGATCGAGGAATTGAGATGAGTGAAGATCTCGGCGACTGCCGGATCGGTGAAATCATCCGCCGGCACATAGACCGCCTGGATCGAGGTGATGGCGGCGCCGGCGGCCGAGGCGATGCGTTCCTCGAATTCAGCGATCTCGCTCGCCAGCGTCGGCTGGTAGCCGACCCGCGAGGGCAGCCGGCCGAGCAAGCCCGACACCTCGCCGCCCGCCTGGACAAGACGGTAGACGTTGTCAACCAGCAAAAGGACGTTCTGGTGCTCGGCGTCGCGAAAGTGCTCGGCGATGGCGAGCGCCGTTAGGCCTGCCCGCCAGCGCGTGCCGGGTGGTTCGTTCATTTGGCCGAAGACGAGAGTCGTCCGCTTGAGTACGTCGGACTCCTGGAGTTCAAGCAGGAGCTCATGCCCTTCGCGGGAGCGCTCGCCAATGCCGCCGAAGACGGAGATCCCCGAGTGGCGCTCGACCGTGGTGCGTATGAGTTCCATGATGAGCACGGTCTTACCAACACCGGCGCCGCCAAACATGGCCGCCTTGCCGCCCTTCACCAGGGGCGCAAGGAGGTCTATGACCTTTATGCCGGTATGAAATATTTCAAGGGTGCCGCCCAGCGTGTCGAGCGCCGGCGCCGGCGCGTGGATCGGCCTGCGCTCGATGTTCGCGGGAAACGCCTCCTTCAGGTCCGCAGGATCGCCGAGCGCATTGAGGAGACGCCCGAGCACCGCGTTGCCGACCGGCACGCTGATCGGCGCGCCCAACGCCCGGACGGGCGTGTCACGCTTCAATCCGGTCGTGTTCTGCAAAGCCACCGCGCGCACGGTTGCAGGATCGAGATGTTGGTGCACTTCCGAGATGAGGGGAGCGCCGCCGTCCCAATCTATGAGAACGGCCTCGTCGATCGCGGGCAGGGCACCCGCCGGAAACCTCACGTCGATCACTGAGCCGTGGACCGCGACGACCCGCCCCGTGCGTGACCCGCTGTCAACAATCTCCGGCGGGTGCATCATGTCCGGCCGCCAGGCTCCGCGCGCATCGACTCTCCGCACGGCGCTTGCGGATGCTTCCAAAAGAAATAAGCGCGGAGAACGTCTTGCGCCGCCATCGTGGTCCACGATCGAAATGGTTGGGGCTCGCCCCGCTGCACTCAGCGAGGCATACTCGCAAGCGTGCATAAATTCCTCCAGGCGGCCTTGATCCAACCCTCGCCCGAATTTTAGCATAACCAAACCGCGGCGCGTGCTATATTTTTCCAAGCCTTCTTCCCGGAAACGGCGGTTTGATCTTCGGCAATGACCCTAAATGGGACCCCTGCTTAATCCTTATCCGCGCGGCGGCGCCTTCGCGAAGCCCGGGGTCACGACAATGCAACGATTCGGGCAGATGGAGATGATCGAGACGGGGCTCATGAATCCAAAAGACGGCGCCTTTACGATGGGATTTGAGCGGTTCAACGCATTATTGACGTGGCGGGGGTACCCCGGTGCGAGCAGGAACGGCGGCCTCGATTAACCTATGAAGCGCGTCCAGGCATTCGCATTGGATATTCAGAATCGCGGGAAGGCGCTGGTCTATCAAGGTCCTGGCCGGAAGGCGCTGGAGGATAGGCCGATCCCCGAGATCACAGTAACCAATGACGCGATCGTGAGGATCGCCAAGACGACGAACTGCGGCACGGATCTCCATATTCTCAAAGGCGACGTCCCAAACTCCACCCCTGGACGCATCCTCGGTCACGAGGAAACCGGAACGGTCGAGAAGGTTGGGGCCGGCGTGACGATGTTCCATCCGGGCGACCGCGCGCTCGTCTCCTGCATCTCCGCGTGCGGTCGCTGCGAATATTGCCGCCGCGGTATGTATTCGCATTGCACGACCGGCGGCGGGATCTTGGGCAACAAGATCGACGGCACCCAGGCGCAGTATGTGCGTATCCCGCATACCGATACGAGCCTCTATCCTATTCCGGTGGGAGTAGATGAGGAGGCGCTTGTGATGCTCAGTGACTTCCTGCCGACTGGGTTCGAATGCGGCGTTCTCAACGGCAAAGTAGCACCGGTAGGACAGTCGCCATCGTCGGTGAGGGCCCGATCGGCTTGGCAGCGTTACTGATAGCACAATTCTATTCGCCGGCCGAAATCATCATGATTGACCTCGATGACAATCGCCTCAAGGTCGCGAAACGTTTCGGCGCAACGGCGATCGTTAACGCCACCGACGGCAAGGCTGCCGAAGCGCGGAAGACGACGCCGACGAGTCGCAAACGCGACATCGCGCCGCACGAGGATAATTCCGGTTGAACCACCGCTGCCGCCTGGCTACTTGATCGAGGAACCCTAGCAATCGAAAGGACACAACCATGAAAACATCGGGGGATAGAATATGCAAGACCTGCCGCTATTGGTCGGAACTCATCGTGCGATACGGCGGGCCGAAACGTTCTCTTGAGGCGCTTTGCCTTAATCGCGAAGGGCCGTTCTATAGCCTTTTCTGTCGCGGCGCCCAGCGCTGCCAGACCTGGGCAAGCGGGCATTTGGGGGCGATCGATGACCCGGATTTGCCAGAAGGAGCTTATGCCAACCATGAAGATTGAGGCGCTAACCGAACGTTATCAAACGCGCCGTAAGACCGCACTCAATCGCGTCCTGGTTGAGCCCGAAAAATTTGCAACACGGAGACGTGAGCACTTTAGAAAATCTGGAGTCCGGGGAACGGCCGCGTCGGCGCCGCATTCGCGCTTACTGGCAACGACACTGATAGTGGCACTTGGCAGGCGCATTAGGCGGCCGGCACCGATTCAGCGGGTACAGCGATCGCGATCGCATCGCGGCCGCGCGGGTGCAGGTTTTCGCCGCTTTCGTGGAGAGCGGGGCGCTGTGGACAACGACGTGGAGGGAGTTCGTCGTAGCCCTCGATGCAACCTTGAATGAGGCGGCGTGATGCTCGATCGTTCGCATGAACTCGCGACCACGGCGGACTCGATGTCCACCGGGAAGTCAAAAACAGCCTTTCCCGGGTTCGACCAGCGGTTTCACGCGGCCATCGCGCGCTAGACGGGAGGATTGTCGCCGCTCGCGCTGAGCCAAGCCTACGTGGATTGGGCCGGGCACCTTTTGATGTCCCCGGACAAGCAGGCAGAGCTTGCGCGCAGCGCGGCGGCTGCCTCCGCAAGTTTTCTGTCCTACTGTCTGAGCGCGGGGCGGGGCATCGGTTGCCCCCTATGCATCGAACCGCTGCCCCAGGACAAGCGGTTTAGCGGAGAGGAATGGCGGCGCTGGCCCTTCAATCTCCTCTCCCAAGGTTTTCTGCTTACCCAGCAGTGGTGGCATGAGGCAGCAACCGGTGTGCCCGGCGTCGCCAAGCACCATGAGGACATGGTGGCGTTTCTCGTGCGTCAGGCGCTCGACGCTGTTTCGCCCAAGAATTTTCCGCTCACGAATCCCGAGGTCATCGGGCAAACCCTAAAGCAAAGCGGCTTGAATTTTGTTCGCGGCACTCTCAATTTCCGGGAAGATTGGCACCGCCTCGCGGCCGGTGAAAAGCCAGTGGGCGCCGAAGCGTTCCAGGTTGGACGCGATGTTGCGATCACGCCCGGCAAAGTCATCTTTCGCACTCGCCTGATCGAACTCATCCAATACGTGCCGGCAACGACGGAGGTGCGCGCCGAGCCCGTCCTGATCGTGCCTGCCTGGATTATGAAGTACTATATCCTCGACCTGTCGCCGCAAAACTCGCTCGTCCGCTATCTTGTCGAGCAGGGCTACACGGTGTTCATGATCTCCTGGAAGAACCCAGCCAGCGAAGACGGCGGCCTCGGCATCGAGGACTACCGCCGGCTCGGCGTGATGGCGGCGCTCGACGCGATTTCGGCGATCATCCCGGAAAGCGGCATCCACGCCGCAGGCTATTGCCTCGGCGGCACGCTGCTCGCCGTCGCGGCGGCGGCGATGGCCCGCGATGGCGACTGGCGCCTGAAAAGCATAACCTTGTTCGCGGCGCAGACGGACTTCACGGAAGCGGGCGAGCTGACCTTATTCATCGACGAGGGACAGGTCCGGTTCCTGGAAGACATGATGGCCGAAAAAAGTTATCTCGACGGAAAGCAAATGTCTGGTGTGTTTCAATTGCTGCGCTCCAACGATCTTGTCTGGTCGGCGGCCGTGCACGAGTATCTGATGGGCGAGCGCCAGCCGATGATCGAACTCATGGCGTGGAACGCCGATACCACGCGAATGCCTTATCGCATGCACTCCGAGTATCTCAGGCGCTTTTTCCTCGCCAACGATTTGGCGGAGGGCCGTTACGAGGCTGGTGGGAAAGCGGTTTCGCTGCGGGACATTCATGCGGCAGTTTTCGCGGTGAGCACGATAACCGACCATGTCGCGCCGTGGCGTTCCGTTTACAAAATCCAAATGCTGACCGATGCCGACGTCACCTTCGTGCTTTCCAACGACGGCCATAATGCCGGCATTGTAAATCCGCCTGGCCATCCCAACCGCCATCACCAGATCGCCACCCACAAGGAGAGCGAAACCTATAACGATCCCGATGCCTGGCAGGCTTCCGCCATCCATATGGAGGGGTCCTGGTGGCCGTGCTGGCGCGACTGGCTCGGCCACCATTCCAGCAAAAAGGTCCCGCCGCCCCGCATGGGAGCGCTGGAGAAGGGCTATGTGCCTTTGGGCGATGCGCCCGGAACGTATGTCCTTAAAACTTGAGGGCCGGACGTTTTCGTTTTGATTGTGTGATGCACGGTGACGCTACGCATTTTATCGCCCTGGACGGCGCGATCAACGAACGGACCACACGCCGCGCCCTGATAATGATCGCGTTGGCGGGGCTCTCCATCGGGCTCGCGGCCGCTTTCGCGGGACATAACGGGCTTGCGCGGTGGATCTGGGCGGCGGGCACAATTCCTGTGGTCGTGGGCCTCGGGTTCTCAATCGTTCGCGATGTTCTGGCGGGAAGAATGGGCGTCGATGCGGTTGCGTTCGTATCGATGGCGGCCGCGCTGGCGCTCGGCCAGACACTCGCCGGAGTGGTCGTCGCAATCATGTATGCCGGGGGGAATGTTCTAGCAGTTTGCTGAAAAACCGCGAGATTTGGGGGTTCTTCTGCTTTGGTTTTGAACGTGGCGGTGATGATCGAGATTTCGAGCCCCGGCATGGCACGGGGTTTCTTGAGTGTCTTTGCGGTGTTCGCCTAGGCGGCAACCAATTTCGGGATTCGGATCAGGTTGTAGGCGATGAGGTTTAGCAAAAATCCTCCGGCAACTCGAGCAACGCCGCGGTGCTTGGTCTTGCGCATTGTGCCATGTTGTTTGCCCCAGCCGAAGATACATTCGATCATCTTGCGGCGCTTCTGCGACTGGTCATAACTCCCATGCCGTGTCGTGCGGCCATCGATCGCGCTTCTTCGCCACTTACCGTGACGCCGATGGCACGCAGGTTTCCGATATGATCTTTCGTGTCATAGGCCTTGTCCGCGCCGGCCGTAACGCGATGACCAACGGCTTTGCGTTTGGCTTTCAGCATGGCGTGCGAGGCGCGCCGTTCGGCC
>PEFW01000087.1 GCA_002890675.1 Candidatus Methylaffinis lahnbergensis | reverse complement strand
GGCAAGTTTCTCATCCTAACCGGTATTATCCTTCCGCTGCTGCCGAACGAGCCGATCACCCAGCTGACGAGAGTCACGCCTTATCAGGCGTGGCTCGCCTTGGTAGCGGTGTGCACGCTGTCCTACGGGAGTTACTGTGAATAAGCATGGAATAAGGACCCCGCTTTTGGGGTGATTTGCGTCCAATCGGGACCCCGGGGCTGAGGGTCCACAGTGGCCTCCTGGATTTTGGGAGGCAGAGATTGGAATGCTGGTTGTGGAAACGATCGCCAAGATTCGCCGGGAGCTGCACGTCTCCAGAAAGGTCGTCCGGAAAGTCATCCGATCCGAAGCGACCGAGTTCCATTACGAACGCTTGACGCAGCCGCTTCCCAAGATCGGACCGTGGCGGGAGCGGCTGGATTCCCTGCTGTTGGAGAATGCAGAAAAATCGGCGCGCGAGCGGCTGACGCTTGTTCGGCTATTCGAAGAACTGCGCAGCCTTGGTTATGCCGGAAGCTACGACGCGGTTCGCCGTTACGCGAAAACGTGGCGCAAGGAACGCGGTGTGGCGCTGGCGCAGGCTTATGTGCCGCTCACCTTTGCTCCCGGCGAGGCCTATCAGTTCGACTGGAGCCATGAAATCGTCGTGCTGAACGGCGCGACGGTGACCGTGAAGGTCGCCCATATGCGGCTCTGTCACAGCCGCATGCCGTTTGTCCGCGCCTATCCACGCGAGACCCAAGAGATGGTCTTTGACGCGCATGACCGCGCCTTTGCCTTTTTCAAAGGCGCCTGCGAGCGCGGCATTTATGACAATATGAAAACCGCGGTGGAGACAATCTTCGCCGGCAAGGACCAGCAATACAATCGCCGCTTCCTTCAAATGTGCGGGCATTATCTCGTCGAGCCAGTGGCCTGCACGCCGGCCTCGGGCTGGGAAAAGGGCCAGGTCGAGAACCAGGTCGGCTTGGTGCGTGAGCGCTTTTTCACGCCGCGCCTGAGATTCAAGAGCTATGACGAATTGAATGCCTGGCTCCTCGACAAATGTGTCGCTTACGCCAAGGCGCATCGTCATCCAGAATGCGCCAGCCGCACGATCTGGGAGGTTTTCGAGGACGAACGGCAAAAGCTCGTGCAACTGCGCGGCCGCTTCGACGGCTTCCATGCAGTGAGCGCGGCGGTGTCCAAGACCTGCCTTATCCGGTTCGATAACAACAAATACTCGGTGAAGGCGCGCGCGGTCGGGCGTCCGGTCGAAATCCACGCTTATGCAGACCGGATCGTCATTCGCCAGGACGGGATCGCCGCCGGCGAACATCGGCGATCCTTTGGCCGCGAAGAGACGATTTACGATCCCTGGCATTACGTTCCGGTTCTGGCCCGCAAGCCCGGCGCTCTGAGGAATGGCGCGCCGTTCAAGGACTGGGTCTTGCCCTCGGCCATGGAGAAAATTCGCCGCAAACTCACCGGCTCCGCCGATGGCGATCGGCAGATGGTGAAAATCCTCGCGGCGGTTCTCGACGACGGGCTGCCGGCGGTCGAGGCCGCCTGCGCCGCTCCGCCGATGGCGATCGGCAGATGGTGAAAATCCTCGCGGCGGTTCTCGACGACGGGCTGCCGGCGGTCGAGGCCGCCTGCGCCGAGGCGTTGAGCGAGGGCGTCCATTCCGCCGACGTCGTTCTCAACATTCTGGCGCGTCGCCGTGATCCCGGTCCGCCACTCACCATACTCACCCCGGACGCGCTGAAACTCCGGCACGTCCCGCTCGCCGATTGTGCCCGGTACGATCAACTGAGGAGTTCAGGCTGATGGAACGCACGCAAATCTTCGACCTCATGAGCGAACTCAAGCTCTTCGGCATGCGAACCGCCTATGATGATGTGATGGCGGCTGGCATAAAGCGGCAGCACGAGCCGCCACAAATCGTCGGCGATCTTCTTAAGGCCGAAATTGCCGAAAAGCAGGCGCGCTCCATCAAATATCAGATGACCATCGCCAAACTCCCTCTGGCCAAGGACATCGATGACTTCGACTTTGACGGCACGACCGTCAACGAAACCCTGGTGCGTGATCTTTCTGGAGGCGGCTTCATCGCGCAGCAACGCAACGTCGTTCTCGTCGGGGGCACCGGGACCGGCAAGACGCATCTCGCCATTGCCATCGCGCGAAGCTGCATCCGCGCCGGCCTGCGCGGCCGCTTCTTCAATACAGTCGATCTCGTCAATCGCCTGGAGGCCGAAGCACGCGCAGGGCGGCAGGGACGAATCGCCGATTACCTCACTCGCAAGGACTTCACCGTTCTCGACGAACTCGGCTATCTGCCCTTCGCTCAGGCTGGCGGGCAATTGCTCTTCCATCTCGTTAGCCAGCTCTACGAACGCACCTCGGCGATCGTCACGACCAATCTGGCGTTCGGCGAATGGCCGAGCGTCTTCGGCGACGCCAAGATGACGACCGCGCTCCTCGATCGTCTCACCCATCACTGCGACATCGTCGAAACCGGAAATGAAAGCTGGCGCTTCAAAAACCGCGCCTAGCGCTCAAAGCCCCCTCCCACGCCACCGCGCTCGCCCCGGTTGCGCAACCCTGACCAGCTCCGCCGGGGGCGAGCGCTGTCGTTCCTCCCCTGTCATTCCCGCCAGGAAAACGACAGTCTCCGAGCCCGGCCGCGCCTCCCGCGCGCCGGGTTTCGTTTGATTGGGACATCGCTCAAACGGCCTCCCGCTTGGCTTCGGCCACTTCTACGCGATCCAGCGTGGCGCTTATTGGCTTTGCGCCAGCCGGACGCCCGCGCTTCCCTGGCGCGGCGCCTTGAGGGGGGCGCTCCGACGTACTGCGGACAGGTGGGCTGCCCAACGGCGGGTTTTCGTTTCGAAGGCCCATGGGGCAACGGGCCTCCGCGCTTGAGGCCGCATCGCCCGGAGCCGCGCGGCGGCGGCTTCTCAGCCACGCTTCAAAGTCTGATTTAAGAACGTTAGATTCCGGTGTCCGTCCTTCGACAATTGCCTCGACGTGTGATCCCCAAGCCTCCAAAGCGGCGCGCTTCTCACTCGCGAAGTCATGCCGCTGATATACTCCGACGATCCCGGCCCGGCTGCCTGAGACATGATTGAGAACTTGCTCTGTCACTTCGAGGCGAACCCCGAGCCGCTGCAGGCCGGTCGCCACCGTGCGGCGCAAGTCGTGAAGGCGCCAATCCGTCACGCCAGACTTTGCGTCCAGAGCCGCTTTCGCCTTCGACCAGCCATTGAAAGGACCCCGAAGGCCGGGAAAGACCAGCTCGTTTATTTGAGGAAGACTGCGCAGCAGTTCCCGCGCCGGTTCGGACGTAGGGACGATATGGGTTGTGCCGTTCTTGGCGCGGCTGGCGGGAATGGTCCAGGTAGAAAAATCGTCGGACACTTCCGCCCATGTCATGCCTGCCACTTCCTCGCGCCGCTGGCCTGTCAGAAGGAGAAGCCGCACGATGCCGTTGAACGGCCCGGCGCTAGCCGTTGCACCCCAGATAGCGGCAAATTCATCATCCCCAAGAAATCGAGGATCGGCAAAAAATCGTTGGCGCCTTTGGTGAGAGCGTCCTTGAGGTCGGCCGGCCCAACCTTGCGGAGGATGGGATAGCTAGGAGTGGCGTCCGGGAGGGCGAGCAATTGGAGATTCATCATGACGCGTTCCTCGGTGATCTCTTGCGATGATCGATCTCGAAGCAGTGTGTTCACAGCGCTATCCTCATCTGCGATCGCATACGCGGCAAGGACAAAGATCCCTCGT
This sequence comes from Candidatus Methylaffinis lahnbergensis, assembly GCA_002890675.1. Lineage (GTDB taxonomy): Bacteria > Pseudomonadota > Alphaproteobacteria > Rhizobiales > Beijerinckiaceae > Methylocapsa > Methylocapsa lahnbergensis. The sequence goes on along the minus strand of PEFW01000087.1, from coordinate 8,109 downwards.
GCAGGGCTGCCCCCGTAATTGCTGTCAGGGCCCGCTGACGATCAGCTTGCCTTTCATTCCGGCTTCCTGGTGGCCTGGCAGATCGCACATGAATTCATACTCTCCGGGCTTATCGAAAATAAACGTCTTGCGAGTCACCTGTCCCCCTTTTGCTATCAGGTAAAAACCAAATGCCGGCATTTTGATCCCATGCTCAGTCTCAGCCTGACTATTATCGAGAACCAAAGTAACTGAACGCCCGGCAATGACGCGGACCGTCGCGGGAACAAATTTGAATTCCGTCGAGGCAACCCAGACCTCACCGGCATTAGAACCTGGCGCCTCCGGCCGGACGACATTTTCTTCGGCTTGCGTCCAAGAGACGGTGGCAGCGCCGCTCGCCGCGACCACACCCAAAATCATCGTCCAACGACTCCAGAACTTTTCAGGGCGTCTAGCCAACATGTTGTATCCTCCCGTACTCTCCTCCTTCCTAGCCCACTGCTTCCAAGCACTTGTTTATCGCCTCGACCGCTGTTCGAAACGGCGCTCGGGTCCCCTGCGGCGGCGGATTCCCCTTGAAGACAAAGCGCCGGCGGGCCTCGTGATAGGCGAGGTCGGGCCCGAAGAAATTGACCCGCATCCGTTGCAGCTCTTTGGCGCGATAGGTCGCGAGGGGCTTGAAGTATTCGTCGTCGAGACGCCTCTCGTGCTTTATTCGAAGCCTCACGCGGAATTCCGGATCCCGGGCGAGGCGCCTCGCCCGCTCCCTCAGCTCGGCCTCGAACGCCTCGAGATCCGCGCCAAAAGCGTCGTCGATAAATCCCATCTCCCGCGCCGCCCGCGTGCCAATGGGCTTGCACGATAGGGTCAGCTCCAGCGCCCGCCTATGCCCCACCCGCCGCGGCAGCGTATAAGTCCAGTATTCCGATCCATAGAGATCGCCCATGCTCCTGTAGTGGGGGTTGAGGACGACCCCTGACCGCGCATAGACGTGGTCCGCCGCGAGCGCCAGCTTCGCGCCGCCGGCTCCGGCATTGCCGCGCAACCCGGTGATGACGAAATGGGACATAGTATTGAGGATCTCGAAGATCAGATCGTCGATCGCATTGATGTTCCGCCAAGATTCCGCGGCCGGATCGGCACAGGCCTCGATCGCATTGAGATCGATGCCGTTCGACCAGAAATCGGCGCCACCCAGCAGCACGATGACCCGGGTCGGGCGCGAGCGGGCGTGGAGAAACGCGTCGCGGAGCCGGGTGCACTGGGATGTGCTCATTGCCCCATTGTAGAAATCGAACGAGAGGTAGCCAACCTGGTCCTCCTCCGAATAGACGATCTCGCGGAAGGTGCGATGATCGGCCGGCGCGTCGATCGGCAGCGGTGCTTTGGGCACGCCGCGAAGCAGCGATCCCAAGACCTGCGTCGCCGGCAGCTTGATCCCGGCGACCGGATGCGGCTCGGCATCGCATATACCCTCCTGGGCGAGGCTGATCACCCCCTGGGCCTCGGCCTTGACCTTCAGGTGGGAGATCCACACGGCGCCATCGATTGTGCCGATGCAGATCGCGCCATCGCGCCGCGCCAGAACTTTTCCGGGCGGACCGTGCAGGCGCTCCTCTTCATGCGCCCCATAGAGGAAGCAAGTTTTGCCGAACAGCGTGCCGAGGACGCCGGGAGCGCTGTCCGCCGCGCGGATCTTCCGCACGATCATGGCCGTCTTGTCCCGCATCCAGTCGATGGCACGGTCGGCCTGCCGCATCGGCGGGCGCAGACAGCCGCGCAAAGAGTTCGACCGCTGGGACGACACATCGGACAGCTTTTGCGGCTGCCAGGAGCCGGACCGGAACTCACCCGATTCGATTCGGGCGATCGCCTCGAGAACGCCGCGCAAGGCGGCCTCGGTGACCTGACGACGATAGAGGCTGCTCTTCGCGGGAGGACCGGCCTCCAGGGCGAACTCGTGCGAGGCCCAGATTGGGCCCGCGTCGAAGTCGTCCGCCGCCTCCACGATCGTTACGCCCCAAATCTTCTCTTGGCTGGCGATGGCCCAGTCGAGCGAGGAGGGCCGCGATCGCCCTTGATGCCGGGATGGACGATCAGGCAGAGGTGGCGCGACCAAACCTCTTTTGGAATGGCGATCTTCAGCATCGGCGCGATGATCAGATCCGGCGCCTCGCGGGAGACCGCGGCGATCATTGCCTCACCCGTCGCCGCGACCCAGACGCGGATTTCGTGGCCCCGTTCGCCGAACTCTATCCACAGACGCTGGCTGAGGGAAGATCGCCGCGGTGATTACGACCCTTCCGGTAACATTCTGGGCTGCGGTCTTTTCTGCGAGTTCCCGCCTCCAATCACTTCGACTTCGCCGACGTCAGCTGCTCCGCCCACGAAAAAAGTCAACCACGAAATGGCGCCGGAGAGATTTTCATAACGGCCGCGGCCGAAATCGGGCGTGAAACCGTCTCTGCCACGAATCGTGTCGGGCGCGTCCGCCTAACCCGCGGAAATGTCGGCGGTTCTCGCCAACCAGGAAATAAAACGACTGGTTGGCTGAGGGACCTGGATTCGAACCAAGATTGACGGAGTCAGAGTCCCCGCGGCGAGTTCATGTTTGCCACGCCTCAAGCCCGGCACCGTGCTCCTGCGCGAAGACCAGGGCGAGCGGCTCACCCTCACTGTCGTTCCAACCGGATATTTGTGGCGCGAAACAGCCTACGCAAGCCTCCTCTGCTACCGCGGCTCGCGCCGCCGGTTATGTTGGGTTTGATAGGCGATGCCCGCATGACAGGCGCAATATGGTCCTTCGCCCGGCAGTTTCTTGGCGCCGCAGAAACGAAAGTCAGGCTGGGCCGGATCGCCGATCGGCCAACGGCACATCGACTCGCGCAATTCCACAATGGTCACGGGTTCGGATATCGGCACCACGACGTCCCTAACCGTCTGGGGCGCAGCAGCTTCAATCACGAACGTGCGTAAAGCTAGGGCGGTATTGCCGACGACTTGCGGACTGTTTGCATGCCGGTGGGCCGCGCGCCGCGGCGCCTTGTGGTGCGGCGGCGAAGCGGGCACATTGCCCGGGAGCGCCTTGGCGCGACCCGATAGCCCGAGCCGGTAGACCTTGCCGATCACCGCGTTACGGGTAATCCCATGGGCAAGTTCGCCAGCGATACGGCTGGCGCTCCATCCGTCGAGCCGGAGTTTTTGCAACAACTCGATTCGTTCATTGGTCCAGGACATCTTCGGTCCATTCGATGTCTGACCGGCCTGCCATCTCGTCACCGCTTTGAGGCGCGGGAGAGTTGCACGGCATGTCGCGCAAGCTTCATCGCGAGATTTCTCGCCGCTGGATTAGGATTGGTGCATATGATGAACAAATGGTAAAGAACCGCGCCTCGCGATCGGTGCGGACGGCGGCGTTTGTGGCGGCGCGTGAGATAACGCCACAGCTGCCGATCCAGCGGCCAGAAAGATCAGCGAGAGCGGAAAGGTTCTTTCCGGCTTTGTCACATTTGCGGGTTTTACTTGCTTCTACTGTCTTCCCGGAGAGAGCCCGGCTACACGCTTCCAATGAAAAGTGTCTTTTGGAGGTTTTGAAGGTAGGCTTGTTGGCGTGATATACTCCTTTGATGGCTATTGGTTCGATGTTGCGTCCGCGCTGGCTGCCGGAAAAGAGCTTTCCGCCCTATGCGTATCTGCCGGGCAGGCAGCCACATCCCGTGCGCGATCCGGCGGGACATAGCTACCATGTCGAACCTATGCCGGTCGCCGCGGAGGCGTCGCTTGGCTCAGACGTATTCCTCTGGGGTCTCGACCTCTTCAATCACGGTTATTACTGGGAAGCTCATGAGGCCTGGGAAGGTCTTTGGCAGGTTGTGGATCGAGGCGGTCCATCGCGCATGCTCTTCAAGGGATTGATCCTGCTGTCGGCAACCGGCGTGAAGATCCGCGAGGGCAAGCATGCGGCGGCTGTGCGTCATGCGGGACGCGCCGCGGTGCTGCTTCGTCGGCTAATGAAAATACCGGAGCTCGCCTTCGAGCGCGCGCTCGACATGTCGCCCGCGGCGCTCGCTGAATACGCCGAAACGGCCGCAAAGACTCATGCTGCTTTACACGCGACGGCGCCTGGACAGCCCCAACCCGTGTTCAATTTCATTCTCGGATCAAATTCCCACGGAAGGCCGAGCGGACAAGTGTCGCGGCGCCTTTTGTGACGGGTGCGATCGCCCTGGCCTGGTCGGAATTTCCCGCCGCGACCCGGCCCAATTGCGCTGGGCTTTTATGTATGCCCATGCTGGGAGGCGAAGCACGGTGACACACCCTTTGCTGGATGCGTGGGCGGCCTACCAAGTCCTTTTGACAACCCTGCGGCGTGTGCGTGAATTGAAAGCGCGGTGCCGCACGGGATTCGCTCGCCGCAGCCGGGTGCCCGCGCAGAAATGAGGCGATTGGGTTGAGGTGTTCGTTGATGAAGGATGATCCAAGGCTCCCGCGCCGGTCCCATACCCAGACCGCGCACGACCTGCCATCTGCGCATGCCCCGCGCGGAAAGCTAGCTGCGCTCGCCATCGGCGCGCTCGGCGTTGTCTATGGCGATATCGGCACCTCGCCGCTTTACGCGATTGACCAGATTTTTATCGGTCCCGCCGGCGTCACGCCAACACCCGAAAATGTGCTCGGCGCAATCTCGCTCGCCATTTGGACGATCACGCTCATCGTCGCGGTCAAATATGCCCTCTTGGTGCTGCGCGCCGAGAACGATGGGGAAGGTGGCGTTTTCGCGCTCTACGGTCTCTTGCACAAATACAAGAACCAGGGCGCACAACTCCTGCTGTGGTCACTGATGCTGGGCGCCGGCCTATTGGTCGGTGACGGAATGATCACGCCGGCGATTAGCGTCTTGTCGGCGGTCGAAGGGCTTAACGTCGCAACGCCCGCTTTCGCACCCTACGTCCTGCTAATCACCGTCGCCTTGCTGACGGGACTCTTCACTATCCAGTTCAAGGGTGCTTCGGGGGTAGGCGTGATTTTTGGGCCCTTCCTGATTGCCGATCAGTCGGCTGAACGCACTGCGTGCCTACGTCTCGCTGAAACCGTCACGGATTTCCTCGCCCGTCTGCGCTGATCGGCCGGAACCCTCGACGTCTCGGAGCGTCAGCGTGTTCTTCGGCTCCTGGTGAAAGACATCCTCGTGGGAGACGACAAGATCGTGATCCGCCACTCCATTCCGCTTCCAACTAACTAACTCCTCTGGAGGACACCCTCCAAGGGCGGACTCGCCGGGCCCAAGTCCAACCCAATCCGAAAGTTATCTTTTGCGTTCAGGGCGTAATCTCGCCTCTCCTGGCGAACCTGTTCCTGCATTACGCGTTCGACACGTGGATGGCGCGGAACTATCCGCATATTCCGTTTTCATTGTGTGCCGTGATTCGAAGCGTGATCGACTGGCACAGGTGGTAAATTAAATGAACTATCGCGCAGCAAACTGACGCCTTGGAATGAAGCCAGTCTTGAGTCGAGGCCGCGTGTCGTGCTATCCTGAAAAGCTCAGGTTGACGAATCCCTGCTTAGGAAACCAGCCCCCATGAGCGCGACGACCGGCTCCTTTAGCATCGGCAATTCCACCGTCCAAATGCCGGTGAAGACCGGAACACTTGGGCCTTCGGTTGTCGATATCAGCAAGCTCTATGCCCAGTCCGGGATGTTTACCTACGATCCCGGGTTCACCTCGACGGCGAGTTGCGAATCGGAGGTCAGCTATATCGACGGCGAAGAAGGTGTACTGCTCTATCGCGGCTATTCCATCGAACAGATCGCCGAGCATGGTGATTTCCTTGAGACCTGCTATCTGCTGCTTTATGGACAATTGCCCAACGCCGTTCAGAAGAAGGACTTCGACTACAGAATCACCCGGCACACGATGGTGCACGAGCAGATGGCCCGGTTCCTGGGGGGCCTGCGCCGCGACTCCCATCCGATGGCCGTGCTGGTGGCGAGCGTGGGAGCGCTCTCGGCCTTTTATCACGATACGACCGATATTTCGGATCCGAAGCAGCGCATGGTGGCGTCGTTTCGACTGATCGGGAAAATGCCGACCCTCGCCGCGATGGCGCATAAATATTCGCTCGGCCAGCCGTTCATTTATCCAAAGAACGAGCTCGATTATGCCTCGAATTTCTTGCACATGTGCTTCGCGGTGCCGTGCGAGGATTATAAAATCAATCCGGTCTTTGCCCGCGCGCTCGATCGTATCTTCATTCTCTATGCCGATCACGAGCAGAATCCGTCGACCTCGACGGTGAGGCTTGCTGGCTCGTCGGGCGCAAATCCGTTTGCCTGCATCGCCGCGGGCGTGGCGTGCTTATGGGGCCCGGCGCATGGCGGTGCCAGCGAAGCCGCGTTCAAAATGTTGATGGAAATCGGCACGGTCGAGAATATCCCGAAGTTCATCGCCCGTGCCAAAGACAAGAACGATCCGTTCCGGCTGATGGGGTTTGGCCATCGCGTCTACAAAAACTATGATCCGCGCGCCAAGATCATGAAGAAAACATGTCACGATGTCCTGAACGAACTCGGCATCAAGGATAGCCCGTTGCTCGATGTCGCGATGGAACTTGAGAAAATCGCTCTGAGCGACAAATATTTCATCGACAGGAAACTTTATCCGAATATCGATTTCTATGCTGGGATCATCTTGAAAGCGATAGGCTTTCCGGTGTCCATGTTTACCATGCTATTCGCGGTGGCGCGCACCCCCGGCTGGATCGCGCAATGGAAGGAAATGATCGAGGATCCAAGTCAGAAGATTGGGCGTCCGCGCCAGCTCTACGTTGGGTCGCCGAGGCGCGACTACGTCGCGATTGACAAGCGCTCGCAATAAAGGCCAGCCGGTCGCGGCTTTGACGCTGACGGTGAATTTTGGGGATTCGGTCTTGCTCATATCGATTGGGTTTATTGTACCAAATCGGCTCGGCGTGGCTCGGCGGATGCCGAACCATGTTACCTGCTGAAAGCATCGGCTGGCGCGGTCAATAAGGAAAAACGAGAACCCGCGCGCACATGAATAAAACGCCGATCCAACCAAATAAAAGGCCTCCCCGAACAATGTCGACGGTTTTGGAGATGGGGTCGCAGGAGAAGACCCACGCGCCGGTTGCTGCGTATATCGCGATAACAGCCGGAACAAACACGGTGAGCTGGATGATCATGGCAGGCCTTTCGTCTAAGGTGTGAAGCCTCCAAATGGTCGCCCCTCCCGACGGTCCAGCGAGCGTCCTATCTCCGGCGCTTTGTGGCCCAAACCGCACGCGCGGCATGTGAATTCCTTTTGCCAATAACCCCATCTGCCGCGCTGGGAGTTCTCGCCGATTTCCCATGGGCGGTGTGTCACGGAGGAAGCCGACGACGGTAGCTCATCTTATGGCTTTGTCACATTAGCGGGTTTTTTTTGCTTCTACTGTCTTCCCGGAGAGTGCCCGGCTAAGCGATTCCAATGCTTTAGCCTCGCCTCGCCACGATCGAAAACGGCCTCTACGACAATACCCCAAGAGTAGTTGAGCGCGAAAGCGCGGCATGCGTCTTGGCTGCGAACCGGTCTCTGAAGCGAGATTCCCTGCTATCAGGGAAAAGAACAGGGAATTTCGTGAAAATCGGGCCGTTTGGCAAAAAGCCGCCCGTCAGAACGTAGCAAAATCAGTTCGTTAGAGGATAATTCCCTAGAAATCGGAACAGGGAATTTTATTGCGCCGAACAGGGAATTTATTAAGCCGAGCAGGGAATTGCAGCGTCTCGCAGGGAATCGCCCACCACGGCATCGATTCAGCCGCAAATGAAGTCAAGCTTCGCAAGCCTGTGAAATCACATTGGCGCCGCTGCGACCTCCAAATTCAGCGACTCCTTGGATCCTCGCAGGCCTCGCCGTCGCCGGTAGGTCGTAGATTAATCCTCGGCTTCCGCGCCGGGGAGATTCCAGGCGCTTCGATAACGACTTCAGGGATAACTTGCGCTTTCCGCCCGAAATCATCCAGCACGCGATCTGGCTCTATATTCGGTTCACGCTGAGCTTCCGCGACGTCGAAGATTTGTTGGCGGAACGCGGGATCATGGTCTCCTATGAGACCGTCCGGCGCT
>PEFW01000086.1 GCA_002890675.1 Candidatus Methylaffinis lahnbergensis | reverse complement strand
GGCAACCTCGATTAGGAAAAACGGCACAACGTCAGGCAAACCGTCATGTGCCAATTCCCAGCCGATCTTGCGCTTGTGCAAGCCAGCCGCGCCTTCGGCCGCGATATAGATGGTTGGTGCCTGAACGACACGGCGCCCAGCCCAAGGCCATCCGAGCGCGACATGGAGCAAGAGATCAAGAAGGACGAATGTTTTGACCGCGCCGGAGGCGCCATAGATTGCCGCGACCCCTTTGCGAGGAAGCAGTTTTTTGATGAGCCATTCCCCGGCCGTCTCGAATTTAATATCATTGAACGGCATTAACTGGAATTTCGGCTTTTTCGGCGCTCGCGCATTGTGGCCGTTGCGCCGCGTTTTTGGTTGGCCATCCACGGTTGCTTTGGCCTTTTCTTGCCTCTCAAAGGCGTCGGCCTCGGCCTTAAAGAAAGCGTTTCGCTTTGCTTCTGGCCAGTCCAAAAAGTCCGGCGGATAGGCATTCATTGCGCCTCCGCGAGCATGTCGAGAGCCGCGCCGAGCAGCGTCGCCGGATGGCCGTCGTGGTCCTTCGTCAAGGCGGCGCGGATCGTTTGAAGATCGGCGCCGAATTGGAGCGCGATTGAAACAGCGATGGCCGAATCTCTTGCGACGGCTTCAACCTGCGAACCGGCTCGGTTCGACGAGATGAAAATTTCTCCGATGCGATTGTCCGGATAGTGCCCGGCGGTCAATGTGAAGGGATGTCCAGCATGGCGAAACTCGAACGATTCGCATTTCCGCCTGTTCGGGAGTCGCTGGCGCGCGGTCATTGCCCGCGCTCCAACCGTTCCGCCGCCTCGCGCTTATCCAGCCACTGAACAACGATTTTTATATTTTCCCGGGAAACACTCGGCCGCACCCGTAGAACGCCACCACAATGCGGGCATCGATCATCCTCTCCCGCGGGGCCGCCATTTTGAAGAGCCACGGCGATGGCGGCTAGCGCCTTTGTCGACGGATGGCGTTCAAGAGAGCATCGAACAAATCATCGGGCAACCGCGCCATCATTCTCCAACGCCACAGCTCAATTCGCGACACGCCAAAAAGCTTGGCGAGCCGGCGCCCGGATAATTTCTCAAGCCCATCTTCGCAGTTGCGTAGGTAGTCCTCGGCGTTATCCGCCGGTTTCCAGTTCGGCTGGTCAGCATGAGGATGGCTCCCCGGGGGGCCGGGCTGATTCTGAAGCGCGGTCATGGTGAGCGCGCCTCCATCCGGAAGGCGTGATCGATCAATTGGCGGAGATTATCCTCGGTAATTCGGAACGCCCTGGACCTGCCGATCAGCGAGCGGCCATCGGCGACGGCGATCCGTACCTCAAGGCGCCGGGGCTGCGGTTGCCGCGGGACAAGACGAAGGAGGGTGCGCTGGGGGGACAAGGGCGTCATAACGCCTCCCCCAAGATCGAGGCGCCTTCAGCTGCCCTGGCTTCCTGAAACAGCCAAAAAACATCAGTGGCCGCGACAAATTGCTCGCGCGCTTGGCGGCGATTGCGCTCGGCGCTTTGCAAATCGCCGGCCTCGATGCACTTGGCCGCATGCGCGAGCAGGCTGGCGGCTACGCGCCAGCCCGAGGCGGTCAAGGCGAGCGCGATCTCGGCGTCAAATTCGGCCGGGGCCGGGGCCTGAAATTTAATTTGCGTATTTTGGCGTGGTGGCCTATTTTCCGAATTATCCAGGTAGCAGCCAGCTGGAGACATTTCGGAAAAAGCGCCTTCCGCCGAGGGCGCTTTTTCTGTAATCACACGGGCTCCGGAATACGGGGCGCGGAAGCGGCTTCTAGTTCGACGCGCTTGAGATATTCGTCCGCCGGTTCAGTGATGATCGTCCGGCGCCCCACATGGGCCACGCGCGGTCCGAGGCCTTTTTTTTGGCGTTTGTAATAAAGTGCAGGGCTAAATCCCGCATCAAAACACCATTCATTGATGGAAAAACCGGCCTTGGCGTTCGCGCTCATTGTGTCGCTTTCCTTAGATTGACAGGGTGCAACGGAGCTTGCCGGAGCCGTCCAGTGTTTGCGAGCAAATCTTCTGCGCTCTTTAAGAACGCAGCGGAATTAAATCTGCGCACTTTAAGAACGCGGGAATTTTTCAAGTACCCGTCTAACCACATCAACCTTTACGGGCTCATGGCCATCGGATTTGATTCGCTCGTTTACGTCGGGGAGAATCCCGTCCGCCTCTTTACATGCATGCTCAACAGGACCGTCGCCACGCACCGCGATGATAGCTTTAAGTAAGGCTCTTCTCTTGGGGGCTTTCTTGGCCGCGAGGAGATTCCTCATCTCTTTGGCGCGCCCAGCGAAGAAGTAACTTTTCGCACGTTCGGTGAACCCCCCGCGGGAGCCGATAAGGTACTGCGCGCCCATGAATTCGAGTAAAGCCCGAAGCTCCGTTTTGCCGGTATTGGAATGATTCGCTGCTCGCACCAGAACTCGGGAGCTACGCTCGAAGAGGTGCACCATATTTGCAAGTATCGCCCTGTCCTCCGCGATCGGGTTGGCCGCTACCGCCTGCTTGGCCTCATTCAGAATGATCGTGTAGTCATGTTCAAACCACGCCTTCAGGTCTTGATAGTCGTCTTCCATGGCCTTATTCCCGCGCGATCGACACAACGTTGCTCTCATCCCTCGTCCCGAATGTCGGCGCAAACTTGCGGATCGTTTCGGCGATATACGACGGCGCCAAATGGCTGTAATGCCGCTCGGTCATCCGCGTGTCGGCATGCCCGAGATTATGTGCGACGACGTTCAGCGGAACGCCGGCCATAACCATGTGGCTCGCCGCTGTGTGCCGGATAATGTGAAACCCGGCCGCCGGTTCGATCCGCGCGGCCCGGCAAGCTTCCGCCATCCAGCGAATCTGATGCGACGGCCCCCATGCCGAACCGTCCGCGTGGGTGAGCATCAAGGCATCGCCGGGACGGCCCGCCGTGAGCGTTTCGAAAAAGCGGCGCCCTTCGTCCGCCAGCACGACATGCCTGGCTTTGCCGCTCTTGCTCTGTCCAACAAAAACCGTTCCGGATTCCGGATTGAAGTCGCCCGCGCGCAGACGCCCCAACTCGCTATAGCGGCAGCCGGTAAAGAGCGCCGCCTTGACTAGATCGCGGAAATCGCCTTGCGCGGCATTGATCAACCGGGTGACTTCATCTTTAGTAAAATAACGAAGCCGCGGCGCGTCGACACCGTGAAACGGCTTGACGGTGCGCCAGGGGATGTCCGAGGCGGCTTTGCCGTCACGAAAAGCTTGGTTCAACGCTGCGCGTAAGATAGTCAGGACACGGTTCGCGGAGGCCCGGTTGGCACGGATGGCGTCTTGGCTGGAATGGCCGTCAGCGCCCTTCCCGGCCATGCCGGTAAGCCATTTGGAAATGATGTCGCGCGTCAGGTCCGCGACCGGCACATTTCCAAGTGTCGGCAGGATATGAAACCGCGCCCGGCGCTTGGCGTCGGCCAGGGATCTCGATCCTTCGTGCTCCAGGCGCTCAAAATAAGCGTCCATCGCGGCGGCGACCGTAAAGGCCGTCTTTGCAGGCGCCTTGGCAAGTGCCGCAACCTCGCGAGCCTTCCGCTGCGCCTGAAAGAAGTCTAGAATGCCGGCACCGTCGGCCGGCGAATGATCATCGGCGATTGCAACGGTCGCGACTTCGTACTGTCCGGCGCCGAGATACCGACGCAGAACCCATCGCCCACCATTCAATCCCTTCCGATAACCAAGGTGCAACCCGGTATCGATCGCGCGCCAATAGGGCTTGCCGGAATGCTTGAGCTTTGCCCGCGCTGCCGGGCTATCCAAACGCTTTTCCCTAACGGTCCTTGGCATGGCGCAAACTCCATTTGTCCAATAAAATCTAATATAGCGTCATGCAGTTTGGTGTACAAGCATAAAGTCATGGAAAGTCAAGATATGAGAAATCAATGGGTTAGTGGAGCACCAAAGAGCTAGGCGAAGGCATTTTACGCCTCAGCGAGGCGCAAAAGCTCGGCTACCTCGTGATCTTAATCGGCAAACCGATTCCCAGACCGGATAGGTTTTCGAACAGGGACAGGAGCGCGTCGCGTAAAACGCCCGTGTCAGATCCTGCGCGCGCCTTAGTGCGTAAGGTCGGCTGGCAGTTTTCCGCCGTTTGCGGCGATCTTCGCCATCATCTGCTTGTGCAGCCAGATATTCATTGACGCGGAATCGCTGGTGTCGCCCGCATAGTGCAATTCCGCTGCGAGCTGCTTGCGGGCGGTAAGACTGCTGTCGAGTCCGACAACCTTCATCAGATCGACGATCGACTTGCGCCAGTCGAGTTCCTCGGGAAGTTTCTCGTTGAGCGCGTCGAGGATCGCGGCCACGTCCACCGATCCGGCAGGAGCAGCGGGCGGTGCCCCCGCAGCGGGAGCAGGCGGCGCAGACCCCGCACCGGGAGCCGATGGCTTCGCAGACGCAGCGGCACTGGTCGACCCGGGCGCCGCAGCCGGCGCGGCGGGAGTTTTGCTCGCGCCGAAGATCTTGCTCATGATGGTTCCATAGATACTCATCGTCTGCTCCCACGTTGAATGGTTCAGGTAACGCCCCACGATCGATAATGTTCCGCCGCGGTGGATAGGGTCGACATAAGCCGCATGATACGCTATAGCCTCGATGGGCGTTAAACTAAAGCGCCGATGTCATCCGGCACCAAACGCTTTATCACTACGGAATTATGACCACAGTCATTTATTCCTTGGCAAGGATCGGACACTTAACATGGCATCAAAGCACCGCCGTATCCTATTTGGCACCGTAATCGCCTTGCTGGTCGCCGCCGTCCCCGCCGCGTTCCTATACTACTTCCTTCCACATCATGACGTATTGCGTATTGTTGGAACAGATACCCGGCGTCCGATCGGCAGCACCAAATCCGATGTATCTACGCACATGGAGTTTTTTGTCAACGCTGAGGACATCGAAACCCAACAACCCCGTGTGTTTCATAACGAAGACACTCGCTGGGGTTTCCCCTGGTATTTTAAATTCAATTCGGCCGAGCTCCAGGCGGTCGCGCAATCACTTGCGAACGAGCGTGGCACCGCGCTCATTACCTATTACGGTATGCGCATCAAAATTCTCTCAATCGTGCCGAATTTAACGAACATCAAACGTGCTGCGCCTGACGAGGTGCCGCCGCTTCCATGGTTCGACTTCGGTATTGCCACGATCTTCATGGCTGGGATAGCCTACTTGCTCGGTCTTTGGTTTCGCGGCGACTGGAAGCGGCGGCGCTAGTATTCCGTCACAAACTTTTGAATCCAGATTCGCTGCGAATATGATTCATTTGCGGCCTGATGGACAGGCAACCACAAACTGTGGCTTTGATGGAGTGGACGTCCCCTGCGGGCGCCCGATCGCCCTCGCGGGGCCTCCGCGCGGCCTTGATCGCATCGCGAAAATCGGGCAAAAAGCCCTTCTGCCGCCGCTCTTTGTCGTCTCCCACCCTCCGGCTCCTCGGGCTTTGCGTCCATGCCGTCTCACTTGCGCATCGGGATTGCCGGTCTCGGCACCATTGGCGCCGCGGTCATCACCCTGCTTGGCCGGCAGGCCGAGGCGCTAAATTGCCGGACCGGCCGGCAAATCGCAATTACCGGAGTTTCGGCCTGCCAAAGGGAGAAACGGCGGGGGATCGATCTCGCCGACTTCGCCTGGTTCGACGATTGCGTGGCTCTGGCGCGGTCTCCTGGCATCGATCTTTTCGTCGAACTGATCGGGGGCGAGGAGGGCATGGCGCTCGACGCAGCCGAAGCGGCGCTTGGCGCGGGCAAATCCTTTGTCACGGCCAATAAGGCGCTGCTCGCCAAGCACGGCATGCGGCTCGCCGCGCTCGCCGAGGAGAAGGGCGTCGCGCTGGCCTTCGAGGCTTCGGTCGCGGGCGGAATACCGGTCGTCAAAACCTTGCGCGAGGGACTGGCCGGTAATTCCATCGAGCGCATCTATGGCATCCTCAATGGGACCTGCAATTACATCCTGACACGGATGGAACAGGAATCTCTGTCCTTCACGAACTGCCTGAGCGAGGCGCAAAGGCTCGGCTACGCGGAAGCCGATCCGGCCTTCGACATCGGCGGTTTCGACACGGCGCATAAGCTCGCGATCCTGACCTCGCTTGCTTTTGGCACTGTCATCGATTCAGCGGCGATCGCCATCGAGGGCATCGAGTCGATTACGCTTGCCGATCTCGAAGCGGCGGCGGAACTCGGCTACCGCGTCAAGCTTCTCGGTGTCGCGCAGCGCACGCCCTTTGGCATCGAACAGCGCGTGCATCCGAGCATGGTGCCGAAATCCACGGCGATCGCCCAGGTGATGGGCGTCACCAACGCGGTCACGATCGACGCCGACGCGGTGCATGAGCTGACCCTTGTCGGCCCCGGCGCGGGGGGCGAGGCGACGGCTTCGGCGATCGTCGCCGATATCGCCGATATCGCGCGCGGCGTGCGCTCCACGCCGTTCGGATGGCCGGTGGCGTCGCTGTCGCCCGCCCGGCACGCGCCGATGCAGATGCACGAAGGCGGATATTATATCAGGCTTTCGGTGCTCGACCGGCCGGGCGCGGCGGCGGCGATCGCGACGCGGATGGCCGAGCGCGGGATATCGCTCGAAAGCATCGTGCAGCGCCACCGCCCCGGCGCCAAAATTGGTCCGGGCGGCGCGGTGCCGGTCGTTCTGATCACCCATGCGACGCATGAAAAATCCGTCCGCCAGGCGCTCGAAGCCGCGGTCGCCGATGGTTTTTTGGCCGAAAAGCCGCAGGTGATTAGGATCGAGCGGGAGTAAGGGTTAGGCTAAAGGCCTATTCGCCAAACAGTCCCGTGCTTAAATTCAACGCTCTCGCTAATCAGTCGGATAAGGATGAGCAAAAGGGCTTTATGCAAATGTTTGCGGGAGCCGTTTCTGGTCTTAGAAACCCTCGTGCGCACGGGTTTCTAAAAGATGATCCTGAACGAGCTCTCGAATTCATCGCCTTCGTAAGCCTCCTTGCAAAGCTGCTTGATGAAGCTAAGCCTTAAGCAGTATTATTTGTCAGGGATAATAAAGCCGATAAATCATCAGTGCGCTCGGAAAACATCTCGCCGCTCTGCTCAATCCGGCGCTGAGTACCAATTGTGATTTCCGAGACGCCGTTTATAGGTTGAGATCCCCGTGTTGCTCGTGCGCACGAGCGGCGTTGGGGCCGTCAGCGCCCTCCCAGCGCCTCTCGCACTCGGACCTCCGCCTGCGACGCCGGGTCATCGCCCTTGAGGATCGCCTCGATGATGGCCCGCGTAGGGTAGCCGGCTTTCTTCTCGGCTTGGAGCCGCGCGGCGAAGTCGCCGCCGACGATCCGGCGGGCTTGCTCGGCGAACATGCGGGCCATCTCCTTGCGGTCGAGCGCAAGGGTGCCGAGAAACCCCCCGTACTCGGCTACCAACCCGTGCAAAGTAGCGGACCGGTAGAAGCCGACCTCGGCGAAGGTCTGGAACGTGCGCGACATCTCCCCTGACATGTACATCTCGAGAACGAGCGCCTCCGGGGGCAGCCCGTGGGCCACTCCGGTATCGAACGCCAGCTGGATGGCCGTGCCCAGATAGGGCCCGACCGTTTGCTCGATGAGCAGGTCGAGGTGAGCCTCCTGGGTGGCGCTGAGGCGCATGGCGCCGCGGGCCAGGGTGCCGCAGGCCAGGGCCAGGGCGAGGAGGCGGGCCTCGGCGGTCCCGCTTGCATCCTGCTCAACGGACACGTAGCTGAAGAAGCCGCGGCCATCGAGGAACCTGGTGCGGACCTCCTCGCCCAGCATCCGGGGCGCCAGCAGCAGCACGTCCACGTCGGCTGCCGGGGTCGCGAGGCCAAAGGCCAGCACGTACCCCGACCCGAAGCAGATCGCGGATCGCCACTGGAGATGAGGGGCAATGTCGGACGGGTACACGTCCGGGATCACCTCGTCGGCCAGCAGCACGTACACGACGTCGGCCCGCGCCACGGCCGTGGCGATGTCGGTCACATCCATCCCGTCGCCGCCGGCGGCCTGCCGGTACTCGTCGTCACGATTGCCCACCACCACCGTCAGCCCGCTGTCGCGCAGGTTGAGGGCCATCGAGCGGCCGAGGTTCCCGTAGCCGAGGACCGCCACCGTCGCCCCGTCGAGGGCGGCCGGGTCGGCGTCGTCGCGGGTGTGGAAGAGGCTCTCTGCTGCCACGGGGAAGCTCCTTGTTCGAGCAGGGCGGCGCACCGTGTCGGAGGGCGCCCCGCCTGTCAAGCGCAGGGCACCTAATTCGAATGCCGCGTCTGACCTTGCCGTGGTGGTGCAGTGCGGTCGCCAGGTATCCTCCAAAGATCCCAGGCGTGAGGACCTGTCTTTGATCGGAGCGTGGTTCGCCCGCATCGGGCGGGAGTCAATTGGGTTTAGAGGGTGGGGGAAGCGGCACGCGCAGCGCTCCATATAGCGCCGCCACTTGCGCAGTTCGGCCAGTAAGCCCTTAAGCGCGGCAATAATCGCGGCGATCCCCGCGAGCGTTCCTGGATCGATCACATAGGCCTCCATTCAGCGAAAAGCTTTTTTGGAAGCCAAAGGACAGTTTTTTGTGTGCCCGCGCCGCGGCGTTGTCAATAGAGACTTGAGACACTGGATTTTTACGCACATGCGGTCCGCCGCCTGCTATACGATACAAAGGCGTTTGGCACCAGAGTCCTGCCAAGCTAGGCATTTGATCCCCACCCGATTCGGCCCATATTGGCGGCATGGCCAAAGCTCCGAAAACCGCCAGCGGAAACAGACCCCCACGCTCCAAGGCCGCGCGGCCCAAGATCACCCCGCTTAGCGAACATTTGGCCGCGCTCCTCAATCCAGCGCTAAACGAGCGTCCGCTTGGCCTTTCCGAAGCGCCGCAAGCGCACTATGATCCGGCGCACTCGAAGCCCCTGCACCAACCTCCCGGGATGAACGGCGTCGCGGCGACTCGAATCTACGAATGTTCCCATTCATCTGCTGCTGCAACGGTGCGGTCCAGACCCGACCCAGGCCGAAAAGCGATGAAGTCTCTTCATCTACTACGCCATGCTAAATCGAGCTGGAAAGATCCCGGCCTGAACGACCATGACAGGCCCCTCAGCAAGCGTGGCCGGCAAGCGGCTAAGATGATGGCAGCATATCTCAGGCGGTCGAAAATCGCGCCTGACTTGGTAATCTGCTCTACTGCCATGCGTGCACAGCAGACGCTCGGGCCTATTGCCAACGCGAAAAAGCCGCCCAAGGTCATCCTCGAAAGGGAGATCTATGGGGGGACGCAACAAGCACTATGGGAGCAACTCTGGAACCTTCCGGAGAGCGCGAAATCTGTGCTTCTAATCGGCCACAATCCGGCTCTGCGTGATCTCGCGCTGGAGCTTGCCCAGGCCGACTCGAATAAACTGCTACCGTCTGCCGGTGAAAAATTCCCGACGGGCGCAATGGCGAGTTTCCGCTTCGATGGAGCGTGGAAGGCGTTGGAGCCGCACGGAGCTGTGCTCGCCTCATTTGTAACACCAAAAGCAATTGCGGGCATTGACACGTTAACAAGCAGGCGACAAGAAGCCTGACCGCTGAGGTTTCAATTGATGCGACCGCATCTGTCGCGTCGCTCCAAACATTGTAGGCCGCAGTCCGAAACTGTCCATGCGTCGGACAGCTGATCAAATGCCGTTGCAGGTTGAACGTGTTGTGCCCTCATAAAGGCCTGCCGGTCAGACCGAGAGAGCGCAAGCCCGCAACGCCGGAACCGACAAACCGATCGAGCAGCAGCCATGGTCAAGGCCATTTGGAACGGAAAAGTCATCGCTGAGGCCGATCGCACGGAGATCGTGGAAGGCAACCATTATTTTCCTTCCAAATCGCTGCGCCGGGAGTTCTTCCAGCCGAGCGACACTCACACGATTTGCCCCTGGAAAGGCAAAGCTCACTATTACACGCTCCTCGTCGATGGGAAGGAGAACTCCGATGCCGCTTGGTACTATCCCGACCCAAAGCCGGCGGCGCAGAAAATCGCCGGCAATGTTGCCTTCGGGAAAGGCGTTCGGATAGAGACCTGATCAGCGCCAGTGCTGCAGAGGAACGTCACGAGCCAACAGGCACTCCGCGACGCAGCGGCAGTTGCCATTATTCCTCCGGCGTCTGAGCGCGCAATGTGCGGCGCCTTCTATAGGCGATCACGTTCTGACGGCCCGTGAAATAAATTTTGACCTAGCTATGATCGAGGGCTGCAGTCTCAGATTGGCCCGCATCGGTTTAGCTGAGACTAAGCCGCTCAACACGCATAGAAGCCGGACCGCAAGCGATCGGTGGTCTGGCAGTTAATCTGCATTACAAATAACTCAACCACCAATCTCGCCGCCGCCGCTTCACGCTGGCAAACCACTGGGAGGCTGGGTAGAGCGCGGCCATGATGAGGATCCAGACTGCATAGGTGCCGGCCAGACTGAGGCCCAGCCCTTCCGGTGGGGCCGCCTGGACGCCGAAGCCGAGTAATTGGCGAAACTCAAAGCCTTCGCCTAGCCAAAGTACGACGGCCACGGCATGCGCGGCATAAAGGTGCAGCAGGTAGATGAAAAGCGGTACTCGGCCGAATGTCGCGAGCATCTCACCAGCGAAACCCCCGAGCCGCTCGATCGCCGATAGCAAGAGAAGTGCAGACCCTAGCGTGACGAGCGCATAGAGCAACGAAGGCGGGTATTTGGTTACGTTGAGCACCGAAAGCGCGGTCATCACGGCGTCGCCCTGCGCGTACCAAGGCCTTGGATCGCCATAGAGATTCGTTCCGCGCAGCAGCAGGAAAAGCGCAATCGAAGCAATCCCTAGCAGTTTTAGCTGCCGCTGGCGCTGTGCGGCAGGCTCCAGGAAGACGTACCCCAGCCCATAGCCCAGGGCCATGATGCCGATCCATGGGAGCACCGGGTAGCTCACCTCTCCACGCAGGCCAAAGGGCAATGCACCTGGTTCATGGAGGATGTTCCAAAGTGGTCCCCAATTCCCGAACTCTGACGCTTGCACGTGATCGAGCAAATTGTGACCGAGCAGGATCAATGCCCCGACCAGCAGCACGCCACGCGGCGGCAGCCAGAGCAGCCATGCCAGCACAATCATGCTGAAACCGATGGCCCAGAGCGTGCCAAGGTCGAATGATCCGAGCTCAAGCCCCCATATCGGGCTCACCACGACGATATCGAGCAGGATCAGCCACACTCCACGGGTTAGAAGGAAGCGTGCGAGCGCCCATCGACCATCGAGTTTCGTTCCGTGCAGGAACGCGGACACGCCCGCAAGGAGGACGAAGGTCGGAGCGCAGTAGTGTGTGACGAAGCGGGTCAGGAATAGCGCCGGATAAGTCCGGGCAAGATCGGTCGGGTCGAAGTGCAGCGCATCGGCGCTGAAGAAATCCCGCACATGGTCAAGCGCCATAAGGAGGATGACGAGCCCGCGCATCCGGTCGATCGATGGCAGGCGGACGCCATGTGGGGAGCGCGCGAGCCCCGTTCGACGCGCTTCGACATGGCCAATCGCTTGGGTCAACCAACTCCCTCCCTCGACTGGCAGCACCATCCCGCTGCTATTTCATACCTGTCGCTTCCGAAAACCTCCATCCAGCTCCGACCACTTGACTGGCAGTCGCCGGCGAATCAGGCATGATCGTCGCATGATTACAATTGCTGTTCTTTTCGTCCGCGTGCTGTGCGATTGCTTCAAACCGCGGCGGCGGCTGGAAGCCGAAATCCTGGTCCTGCGGCATCAGCTTAATGTTCTGCAGCAGCGCGCGCCACGCCGATTGCATTTACGTTGGGTCGACCGTGCCTTGTTCATTTGGCTGTATTGTCGCTACCCGCGC
>PEFW01000085.1 GCA_002890675.1 Candidatus Methylaffinis lahnbergensis | reverse complement strand
TGGCAAGCTCCTCGCTGGTGGCGAAGTGATGATCGGCTTGGGTCGTGAGGTTCGCAAGTAATTTTTCGGACCTATCCATTTTCCTGCGCGAGATTCGAGCTTTCGCCTATGCCGCGCAGCAAGGCCTAAAAGTTCGCTCGGAACCTTCGCTCCCGGTTCGAGTTTGAGAGTATCTCGGCGAAATTTCGGGAGACTTCGATGGAACGACGCGCATTCTTGAAACTGCTCTGTATTGGAGCGGGTGCGGTGGCAGCTGGGGCGCCCGCGGAGGCTCTCACTTCATTCATGCCGCTCGCCGAGCCGAGCCATGATCCGGATTTGGCACCGCAGCCGGGTGTCGCCACCTCGAAAGACATGGAGCGCGCGCAAGTCGATAAAGCATGGTCATTGGCGTCGCGTTAATCGACGTCATTGGCGTCGTGTTAATCGGCGTTGGCGTCGTGCTAATCGGCGTCATTGGCGTCGTGTCCGTCGCGGCTATTATTACTGATCGCGGCAGACGGTGTCCCCGCGTTTCTGCGCGCCAAATGCCGTTGAAGGGCGTTGTCACATTCGCCACGTATAGGTAACTTTCGCGCTGCTTTGGCCCCGCAACGACCGCTCTAACACATTGATATTTCAAGATGCGGATTGCGACCACCATCTGCTGTTGACAAGTAAAACGGACGAACGTGACAAAGCCAGCGGCAGGGCATATGCTCATTTGCGCAACCTTGGGGGGCATATGTGCACATCCTTAAATCAATTGATGAGAATTGCGCTTTTGTTGACCGCCATTGACGCGGCAGTGGTCCTCTTTCCGGTGACGGCTCATGCGGGCTCCGGCTTCCGCAGAGCGATTGACGCGGGTGTGGCCAGAGCCAAGAAGGTCGCCGTCCTCGTCAACATCGACAAAACAAATCAACAAATGACAGTTTCTTTGGGTGGGGTAGAAACATATCAATGGCGGGTATCAACTGGCCGAGCAGGATATTCAACTCCATCGGGAACCTATACCGCCACCTCTATGAACAAAATTTGGTATAGCAAACAGTGGGACAACGCCCCCATGCCCCATTCCATTTTCTTTATGAAAGACGGTCATGCCATCCACGGCAGCTTAGACGTAAGGAATCTTGGCAATCCCGTCTCGCATGGCTGCGTGCGTATCTCGCCTAAGAATGCCGCCACGCTTTATGAGCTGGTGAAGGAGAATGGCCTGGAGAATACGCAGGTGGTGCTGACCGGCGTTAGCCCGGGCGGCGAGTATAATGTCGCTAGGGGTCAGACAAGTCCGCGCGGGGGTTTTTCCGGGCGCTCATTTGGCGTTCCTTATTACAATGGATCCCAGGGTTACTATGGATCGCCATGGACCTCTTCACCTTGGTGAAGGCCAAGCTGTCGCGCTTATCGGAGACGACCTCGGAGGAGTGCGTTGGCGAACAAGCGACAAGGCCGCGTTAGCGGCAAAGTTGGCGCAAATTCAGTAGTTCGTACCAGCCCCAAAAGGTTGTTCCAGTAGCCTTCGGCAAAATCCTCTTTCACTAAATCGCTCCAGGCCACGAAATGCCGCCGGTCATCGGCTGACAAGTAGATGCCGTCCGCCTTGTGGTTGCTCGTGATGATGACGCCGCAGCAATTGAAAACGTAATGCTCGCGCAGGAACTTTTCATCGACGCGCAGCACGTCGGGCGGTGCGGCTGTGTAGCTTTTCATGTGATCATAGAATTGAAAGCGGTTTACGTCGCCGAGATCGCGCGCCTCGTTCACGCGCAGGATGACGGACTTGAGAAACCCATTGAAGCGTCCGAGCACTTGCTGGGGCGATACTGGGCGCGGTAGTCCGCCGCGATCAATTTCATACTATTGAAAATAAGTTTCCATACTTTGCAAAAAAGAGCTTGTGTGGCGTTCCGAGGCGGTCCAAACTTGCTTCTTAATTAATGAAAAGGGGCTGGCCGTGTCCCCAAGCGGTGAAATAGAAGAGGAGGAGAAAATGAGGCCATATAGGAAATCCCAGCTTAACGTGGGTTCACAAAGCGTCTCGTTCGCCGACACTCGAACCATCAGGAGATGTCGCATGAAGATCCCGTCGTTGCTGCTGCTAGCCACCGTCGTGCTCGCCCCGCTTTCGGCCGTCGCGAGCGAGTTGTTGGTCAAATTCGTCGGTGGGATCGGCGCCATTCCCGTCTCGCAGGGCGAGGGCACGGCCGCGACTGCCACGGTCGTGGACCGGAACAATATTCGAGGAGTTCAGGCGCCTGGCCAGCCGTGGGCGATTGCCGATTTCAAGGCCGTGGTGATGGACAACGGACGCATCAGGGCCGACGGGCGAGGTCTCGTGTTCGCCGGGGGTAACACCATCGGGACTGCGCTCGTTGTGACACCTACCGGTGGAACGGCCGGCCTCAAGGTTTTCGCCACACTCATTTGTGAAAACGTCCCTACCTTCGTCCAGCGCAATACGACACTGGCAGGGGTTCCGCTCGCCGCGAACGGGGACTTCAAGATTGACGACATGCTGTCGCCTCCTCCTCTGCCGCGGTCCTCCTGTGCTACACCCGTGCTGCTGATCCGCAGTACGGCGGGCAACCTGACCTGGTTCGCGGCGGGCATCCAGAAGTTCTGAGGATCTCCGCGTCAACACCTGTAGCAATCGGCGGGCGGAAAAGCGTAGCGCATTTCGCCTGCGACCGTCACCGGTTGGCGCTCTCAATTCATACTGATCGACCCCCGTGCCCTGGCGAAGGCCATGAGTAAAAACGGGAGAGCACGGCTGCGTGGTGAATGCCGTTTTTATTGGTCACTTGGGTCAGAAGCTCGCCAAGGAAGCAAAAGTGAGTAGCCCCACGTGGGAGTTTTTTTGTCCTAAAAGTTCCATATCTCTTTGAGAATGAAGATTTTCCATACGGCCGCCGGAGGTCGCGGGTTCAAGTCCCGTCTCTCTCGCCATTCCCGTTGGCAAAGAGCTGTACGGGGCTGATCGTCAGTTCTTTGGATTTACCCCCGTCTTCGGACGGAAAGAGGCTTTAACCGGGTAGCCACGCCGCCGCCGTTTGGCCGCGGCGGATGGGCGCGCAAGAAAGCGAGCGCCTCATCCCGCGTTTTACCCGCATGTGGCGTCGCATTTAGTGGCCAGGCGAGCCATCCCTACGTCGTACGCCGGCTGATCCTCAGGGATCGCGCAACCACGTCGGGCTTTTGCCAAACTGTACGTCTCGCCTCTTCGACGCGCTTAAGAGCTCGGATGCGGATCGTTGCCAACAAGCTCGGCGGCATAGACGCTGGCGAAAGAGAAATGATGGTAGAATATCACTAGGCGATCCACGCTTTAATTAAGATATTTCGTGACAGCATGCTTGATTCACGATTATGTAACTGCTACTTGCTGATGTCACCAAGCATAGAGCATTGTTTGCCGCGTAGCTTGAAATGCGTCTTCGCAGTCATTCCACAATAGTCGCGACCACGCCGAGCATTATGCAATCTCGCGGCTATATACTCACAAATACCTGCAATTATCTCATCCGTGATCGTCCGTCGGATTCATTTCCCTCAGGTTTACTGCCGATTCGTCACGGACTAGCGCAATAGGCGGTGTTCGTGAAGCGGATAATTTCGGTTATCCCAAGAAAATAATGAATGACAACTGTTAGCATTTATGTTTCATTTACCGTGATATGCCAACCGGGCATATCCTCGACGTCGCGTGATCCAGCTAGCGTCTTCTCTCATGCCAGAAGGGACTCGTTTCAGCCCATTCATGTCAAGCCGAATGTAAACATACTAATAGCAATCTTGAAACATAATCACGTCACACATATGTAAACATACTAATAGCAATCTTGAAACACTATCACGTCACATATATGTAAACATACTAATAGCAATCTTAAAACACTATCACGTCATATGAAGTTCATAACTGTCACTAACTTTGGTTAGTCGCCATGTGTCAAGAATATGTTCATTATAAGGCATCAAGGCGTCGTGCAAACAGTGTGATATTCAACATAGGAGATGGGGAAATGCGTAACAACAACAAGCTACTACTGAGGGCTTCGTTATTTAACTTAGTTCTACTTTGTTTTGGCGTTATAGGGGACGCCGCCGCGGCATCTGGAATTATTTACGCGAAAAATCCTGTCACCTACACTCTCGGCCGGACGATCACGTCGAACACGGCATCCTGCAAGGGGACGCTTTCCAGCGTTTCAGTCACTCCCGCCCTCCCGGACGGGATGACCATCAATCCAACGAGCGGGACTATCTCTGGCCTGCCAACCCAGATCGTGGACAGCACGGCGTATACCGTCAGCGCCAAGTGCTCCGCGGCGCCGGTGACCGGCATTCTCACGCTCGGCATCGGCGACGCGCTGACTGCCTATTACGTCGATGACGTTAACGGTAACGACAGCGCGGATGGCCACACTCCTGGTACCGCGTGGAAGTCGCTTGCCAAGGTGAACAGCGCGGCGCTAGGGCCCAACACCTCGGTGCGCTTCAGGCGGGGCGGCTCTTGGCGCGGACAATTGCAGATCCAGAGTGGATCGCCCGCCGGCGCGATTTACTACGACGCCTATGGAACGGGTCCGAATCCGTGGCTTTTGGGCTCCGTGATTAAAAAACTGACATCCGACTGGACAGCTCTCGGTGGCAACCTCTGGCAGAGCGTGGCGACCTTCCCGCCACAGCCAGGCCTCAAAAACGGGCTCCCTTACAACAATGCCAACGATGTCGGAAACATCATATGTTGCAGCCCGCGTCGGACAGGCGTGGAGAAGTGGAACCAGAGCGACTTGAAATCACCCCTCGACTGGTTTTTCCGCACATCCGACTGGAGGGTTGTCGTCTATTCGATCACAAACCCGGCGACGGCGTTCTCCGGCCTGGAGTTGGCCATCGATCGGGTTATTGTCCTTATAAGCCATGCGAACTACGCTTACATGCAGCACTTAGGGATTCGTTACGGCGCCGCAGCCGCGATCCAGGGGAACGGGACTCCCATGAGCAATCTAACCTTTCGCGATCTCAATATCTCATATATCGGCGGCGGCAACCTCGGCGGCAACGGCACGCGCTATGGCGATGGGCTTTGTCTCTGGGGCAATGCGCATGACATCATGATCGAGCGGAACAACATTTCACAAATTTTCGACTCTGGCTTCACCAATCAGAGCACTGGAACTAATATATCCGTGTATAACATCACCTATCGCAATAACGTAATCTGGGATACGAGCACTGGCATGGAAATGTGGTTGCATCCAACCAATAACAGCACCGGGTCCACCATGCATGATATTTACGTGCTGAACAATACGATCGTAAACCCCACCCATTGGGGGTACAATCAGCATACGGGGAACGGGAATGGCGGGTTCGGTTTGTACATCGGAACCCCCGCCGCTGTCGCGGTCTATAACATCGTGATCATGAACAATGCGTTCGCTTATATGCCAAGTAACGCTATTGACGAAGAACAGTCTTTTAACATGTGGACGGGGAAAATGACCATGGATTATAACGACTGGTTCCACGCCGTCACCACCGCTCAAGTACATCAGTCGCTGCCCACATTCCTTGACGAGCCGCTTACGAAATGGGCCGCGAACTTCCCCGCCGAGCAGCACGGCATCGAGGTTAATCCGCTTTTTGTCAACCTTGGATCAGGCAACTTAATACCTGCCACCGGATCGCCGCTCATCAATGCCGGCGTCAACCTCACCAACAAAGGGGTCGTGCTCGACTTCAACCGGAACCCGCGCCCCGCTACCGGCCCCTTCGATATCGGCGCATACCAACATGCTCCATAAAGAACGAGCGGACGAAAGCGGGGCGGCGTCGAAAGGCGGCAAGAGCAGTGTTGCCGCGTAACTTGTAGTGACTCGTTCTTGCGGAGTGGGGTTTTCGACGTGCCGTTGCGACGCATGGTTAGGGCAACCGGCTGCGCATTCCAATCCGGCCCTCGGCGGCGACGAAATCTCAGCTCCTCTCCCGTGACCTGTCCGAGGCCGCGCAGGCCAAGCGGCCTGTCCCTCGGCCTCGGACTTGGCACCGGTAGGCTTTTCCGGCAGCTGGGCGCTCGGAACCGGCGCCTCGAAGGTCGCCGCTCATTGGCAAATCGTGTACGGCCAATTGACCCAGTGGTATGCGTTCCCAACCATCACATATTGCGTCCAGCAAACGGGCGTATACACAGGCGGGGCGAATGGAGCATATCCATATCCGGCGGGTGCCGCTCCGGCGACGGCGAGACCGTTAAGACCGTACTGGCCGAAGGCAGCGGCAGCGTTGGCGGAAGCAGCGTTGTCTAAAGCTTTAGCAGATGTGAATGCGATGGGCGCGGCGATGAGCGCCGTTAGTCCAATTCTAAACATTGCGGGTCCTTTCGTTGTCATCGTGGTTCTTCCCAACCGCGGACCATGTACACAAACGCTACGGAACCGATTCGGTTCCAAGCTGAGACGGCGCCGCGAACGATTACGGCACGAAGAGTCGGGGCGCGTTCATTGGTCAGGCCCTCGCTTTACCAGGCCGAGCTGATTCTTCTTCTGCGATCGGCGGCCTCGCGCCCTTCCAATGACTCTTGACCTTCCTGCGATTTAGAGGACACCGAATTTGGTGGCTTGGCGCTCCGCCTGTTCGAGGGCACATGCTTCGCATATAATTTTGCGCGCCAGTCCAGTGGCAATGCGGGAGGGCTCGTCAGGGCCGAGCGTGCGATGGCGCCCCGCGCCATCTATCGACCGGCACGGAGCAATCATTTCTTATCGACAACCGCTTCTAGCGCCGCCTCGAAGCCAGCGATATTGCGCGGGTTGGCGCCGAAATCGTAAGGCCCGAAGCGCGACACCGAACGGATGTCGATTCGCGTCTGACCGGCGAGCGGCCTTAGCCTCAACGTGATATCGGAAGGAAAGCCGAGGATCAAACTGGTGGCGATGGCATCGATGTGGCCAAGGCCCGCGCGCCCTCCCGGCGGCCTCTGTTCGACGATTTTCCAGCCGTTTGCCGCCACCGCCGCCAAGGTGGCATCGAACGCTTTCCGCGCGTCGAGATCGAGGAGGATCGGCTGGATCTGCGGATAGGCGTTGATCTGCGCCTGGCGTCGCGCGATCGCGACGCCAGGCGGAGTCGTATCGCCGCGCGCGGCCAAGGCCTCCCGCGAAATAGAAAAGTTTGGCGGATCGGCGATATCGGTCGAAATATCGGCTAGACGCGGCAGGCGCAGGGTTTGTTGTGCGAGATAGGCCGGGTATGCCAATAGCAGAATGGCGAGAACGAGCCCCGCGAAGGCCTGCCCGGCGCCCTTGCGCCCGCTGCGCCAAATGATCGCGAAAGCCAAAATCGCGCATAAAATCGCGCCGCACGCGACGATCAGCGCCCCGGCGAGCACGGCGAGCAGGTCAAGACCGCGCGCAACTCCCAAAATGCCTACAACCGCGACGGCAAGTGAAAACATCGCGAGGCGCTGGCTGAGCAAGGCCGCCTTGGAATAGGGCTCCTCGACGATCAGACGCCGCATGTCGAATTGTCCTCTTGCGAACTATTTGGGTGAAAAGCGCCAAACGGCTAGACCATTCTGAGCGAACGAGCCATGCCGCATTTGCTCGATTCCGCCGCCAATGTGCACGCGGCGCCGCGTAGCCGGGAATTTTCCGCGCTGGACCTCCTTATTTTTCGACTCTTGCCGCCATGGAGCGCCTCGATCCGGCCTTGAACGCGATTGTGCAAAAAGATGCCGCATCGGCCAGGCGCGCCGCGGCCAGCTCGGATCCGCGCGAGCTCAATCCGAACCCGCGTGCGATTGAGGTCAACGGCAAACAAAGGCCCTATTTCAATCCGATGCTTGGGCCTGCCTCGCCACTTGTGCCGCTCTGCCGGCCGCCGTCGCCTCGGCGATGCTTGGAGCGGAGGCTTGCCGCGCGGCGTCCAAAGCATCGCCGGGGACTTCGAGGACCGCACGGCCATTGCCTGTGACGCAATGCTCGAAACACGCGGCGGGGGCTTCCAGACACCGCCGATGGCCTCGCCTTGAGCGCGGCGGCAAGGGTAGGTCAAAACAATTCGCGATTGCTGCGAATGCTTCATGCAAGTCAGGCAAGTTAGCGTGATCGCGCGTGGCTGGAAGCCGCAAAGTCGGTCAACTCTTTTTGATCGCCCTCGCGAAACGGTTTCACGATTCAATTCGAAAATTGCACGAGGCGGGTTACACGGCGTTAACTTCCTCCCCACATGATCATTCGTGAAAGCTCCCCGTGAGCTGACGTTGTCGCATACAGTTTGGATTTATGGAAATGAGCACCGATCAGACCATTACGCAAGAAGCCGCCGCCTCAAATCGACCCTCCGATCTCCTTTCAAGGCTCTATCGCGAAATCGGGATTTCCGCCGTCGCCGCTGCGCTCGAGGCGACCGCCCGCAAGCCGCCAAAACCGCCGCAAAGCCGCAAGGACGTTCCAGCTTCTCAGGGATGACGAGGCGGCGTAGCCATAGCCCGCCGTGGAAACCGTCAGCATTTTAATTTGATGGTTTTGGCCTTGTACGGTACTGTAGATAATGGCGAGCATTAGCCGACGGCTTTTTTTGCAGGGCGCCGGCGGATTGGCTTGGACGACAGCCGGGCTTGGCGCCTATGCGTTCGGGTTTGAACCGGGCCTGCGTCTTAACGTGACTTCCTATCGCGTTACCCCGCCCCACTGGCCGAACGGATTGACCCTCAAGGCCGCTGTGCTGGCGGACATCCATGCCTGCGAACCTTGGATGCCCGCGAGCCGCGTCCGCGGGATCGCGAATCTAACAAACGATCTTGCGCCCGACATCGTCTTTCTGCTCGGCGATTTTTCAGGCGGCCACCGGTTCGTCACCGGCCCGGTGATGCCAGACGAGTGGGGCGAGGCGCTCTCGGTTTTGAAAGCGCCCCTCGGCGTCTATTCGGTTCTCGGCAACCACGATTGGTGGCATGGCGCCCTGCCCGGCATGCCCCCCGACGGCGCCGAAGGCGTGCGCCGCGCCTTGCGTTCGGCCGGCATCGACGTTCTCGAAAACAATGCATTGCGCCTGACCAAAAACGGCCAACCCTTCTGGGTCGCGGGCCTTGGCGATCAAATCGGCGAACCGAAAGCCGACTGGCGCTTCAGGAGCCTCGACGATCTAGCCGGGACCATGGCGCAAATAAAAGATCATGCGCCTCTCATCTTGCTGGCGCATGAGCCTGCCATTTTCCTGCGTGTTCTAGACCGCGTTTCGCTGACGCTCTGCGGCCACACGCACGGCGGCCAGGTGAACCTGCCCATTTTCAGCCAGCGCTTCCTGCGTCACCACTACGGGTACGATCTGGTCTACGGTCATATCGTCCAAAGAAACCGCCATCTCATCATCTCCGCCGGCCTTGGCACCTCCTACGCCCCGGTTCGCTTCATGCGCCCGCCGGAAGTGGTCGAGCTGACCATCGGGGGATGCGGCCGCAATCCTGAGCCGGGCTCAATCGCACCAAAATGTTTCACGTGAAACATTTTGACGCAAACGGGGTATCCCCGTCACACCCGTTTAGGCGAAGATTCGCTACCGCTGATGGTGTTGGAACATGGTGCGGGAGCAACGCCGGCCGCGTGCCGAGAGAGGCGATGAAAGAGCGATCAGCGCTGCCGTGCCCTACCAATCTTCGGCCGAACGAGCCAACGCCATGACACCGTGGATCGACGGCTAAAATACAACAAGACCCCATTCCTCAACCGGCATACCCCTTGGCAAAGGCTGAACAACCTTCTTGGCGACGACAAGTAGCGAGCCTTGTTTTCGCTACGCCGATCCTTTACGAGGCTTCATCCAGTATCTGGAACCCCGTGCGGTCTTACGTCGCGTCCTTCAGTCAAACCATGGAAAAGGAAGTGAACAAGCGGGTTAACCCTGGCTCGCGCCACGTCTGGGTAAGAAGCTAAATAGGCTTTTGCAGAGAATAGATGACTAGGATCCCGTCCCTCTTGCCCTCCGTGGAGCAAAAAATGGAGCAATGGCGAAGCGCTGGATTGGACCACGTCGGCATTCTGTTCCAAATACCACCGAGTGTCGAATAGTCCTGACATAGCAATGGCAAACATTTGCTGGCCTTTACCCGTTGCAAGTAACCCTCGTTCCAGGCGCGGCAGAATTCGGGAGATAAAGCTCTTCTGCGATAATTGATAGGCGCTTTGCGTACCGGAAACACTGTCAGGATGTGATCTGTCCGAGAAAATGTAAGAGGCATGACAGAAATCAATAATACCGTTCATGAGACGGTTCTGACTTTCAGCGATCGCTTCCAAAGCCTCCACATTCATGCTGGCAGCGGTTGGTGCGCAATTCGACTGATGTCTCCAAAAGCTGGCGGCGAGAGACTGCCGCAAACGTTGTGAAGACCGTTGTTCGACGGCCAGGTGTTCTTGTGACTTCAATGCAATAGCATTGGATTGTTCGAGAAGACATTTTAATTGTCGCTCGGAATCAATGTTGAGTTTCACTTTTTGTTCGAGCTGTGCAGCGTTATCCTTTGCACGACTCAACGCGTCTTCCAGATAACTCCTCTGCTGAAGTGCTTCACTGAGCTGCTGTTCAACGTCCCTGAGGCGGGTTTGCGATACTCGTAACGCGCCATCAAGGGTCGCGGCTTGCTGGCTCAAGCCGGAGATTTCCGCGTCCCGAGAAGCGAGCTCTGCCGCCTCGCGTTCGCGGCGCGAATGTTGCTCTCCGATCTCCGCGGCCTGCGCCTCGTTCGCGGCACGAAGCTGTTCCAGCTCGCTTGCTTTTTGGGCGTTCGCGTCGGTCGCCTCAATCAGACGTTGATCACGCTCCGCGAAGACGGAAGCCAAATTAGACGATACCCGATCGAAATCAGCCCTTACCCGATCCAGCTTCCGCAGCACCTCCTGGTTACGAGAATCCGTTTGGAGTTTTTTCAGGCTGACGTAGGCATCTTTGGTCCAGTCGGGGATGTTCGAATGGCTTAGAAACTCGTTGTCGGCAGCCATATTCCTGCGCAGCGCGCGATCGAGATAAATGTCGACCTGCCGTTCGGCTTTCGGAGACCGCCGCGGAAAAGCAAGCCCAATTTCCTTGGAACATTGATCAACAACTGTACGCCAATCGCCGAGTAGAGCCTCGTAAGCAATGAATGCGCGAGGGAGATCACGTGTCCAAAATTCTGCATCCAGGACATGCCTGGTCCACACAAGCAGGCTTTCCTGGATGGCTAGGTTATCGCGCTTTTTCAGAGACGATGCGACTTCCATAGGATTGCGGAATGGAGTGACAACCTTGATGGTTGCATCGAGAAGCGTGGCAACTTCACGCCAAATCGGCACGAAACGACAGATACGTGGATCTTTGACGACAATAAGCTCGGCGTCCTGATATTCTTCGCGAACAATTTCCGCAAAGCGCGCGGCAAATGTACGAGCCAACGTGGATTTGAAAAAATCCTTGCTCAAGGCGTTCCAGTCATACCATTGGCTACCAATCTCCGCCAGCATTATGTCGTGTTCGAGAAATAGCCGCGATGACTCGAAATGCCCCTTTTCGTTGCTGATACTACCGCTCATTAAACTACGAGGCAGTGCGGCGCCAAGCAATGCGAACGTGTTGGTATAGGCGGATGTACCGCTGCGATGCATGCCGAGGATGAGCAAGAGCGTCCGGCGCGGCTCTAATGTGGCCGCCTCGCCGCTTCCGCCAGAAACCTCGACCTTTTTAGGTTGAGCTTTCCCACGCGATCTCTTTGAAGGAGATTTCTTCGATGCCACGCTTTCTCTCCCCACCTAAATACCTAGTGGATCGAATCTAACACTTGGTGCCCTCGTTTGACAGCGGCGATGATTTTGTTTGGATCGGCGGTCCAAGCGAAGGGTTTGGACTGTTGATTGTACTCTTCGAGGAAGCGGTTGATCGCGGCT
>PEFW01000084.1:4327-11915 GCA_002890675.1 Candidatus Methylaffinis lahnbergensis | reverse complement strand
CAGACCCTCGAACCCTTCTTCCAAGAAGCGTTCCTGCCGGCGCCAAACGCAAGTCTTAGACTTGCAGGTTCGTCGCATGATCTCGTTCGTGCCGGCCCCATCGGCCGTGAAGAGAACAATCTCGGCTCGCCACACGTACTTCTGCGCGACATTGCGATCGTCGATGAGATTTTCAAGCCGACGCCGATCGGCCAACGAAACGGTGATGGATTTTCCTGCGCGCATCGCGCTCGCACATGCCGCAACTCTGGGGAATCCCAATAGGGACTCAAATGTTAGATTTGCTCCACTAACGCCGATGCCGCAATCCCCGAATATGCAACCGGCAGTCTGAATGCAACAACTAAGCGTTCAACGGGGTATGCTGCAGCTGTTGCAGCAAGCGTTGTCCTGTTCGCTCTACTTTCGCCAACAACGGCGACTGCCCAGCAGGACAGGGTTAGCGCTCTGACCGATCTGTCGGTTGGCGCTGCCGTAAAGCATGACAATAGCCACGTTGCGGTCGCGACACCCGACCGAAACGGCGCAACGGCGCTGACATCGCATTTGCCCTGGCTTGCTCCGGTCGGTCACTGTCAGCCACGAAGGGAAGACGTTCCCCAAAACGAAGCCTCGTTGGCGCGGTTGCGCCAACAACAGCTCCTGGACAAAAAACTGATCATCTGTCGAGACTGCTTCGACTGAAAAGGAGAACACAAATGCGTGTTCAGGATATTCTTCGCACAAAGGGCGCGAAGCTCAGCGCGATTTTACCAGACGCTTCCATTCGTGAAGCCGCTCCCTCGTCGCTCAGCTTAAGCGCCCTAGAGCATGATCCCGAAAAGTGGACGCCGGTTTTCGGACGAAGATCATGCTCCAATAAGAATCTAAAGAGGGATGACGATTCGAAGAAAAGTCATCCCGCTTTAATGAAGCTCGAACGGAATGGCAGCGTCGGAAATCGGCGCTGCCATTTTCGCCTTATCGTCAACGCTGCACGTCATCCGGCGCAGCGCAGATCGAGCCGACCGCGCACCGGCATCATTTCGAAAAGTCGGCTGAACCAATCTATGGCGACCACAAGGAAACCGCAATTTGAGACGTTAGAGCATATAAACAAGATAAACTGACATTCAAGAACTCATTTCCAGGGAATACATCCACTCCGCAATCGTTGCTCAACGCGAAACAAGGAGTGTCACCATGTCCCGTCTTTCTGTTCCCAGTCTCGAATCCGCGACCGGCGCTACGGCCGAGATCTATGCTCAAATCAAGAAGGCTATCGGCAATGTACCAAACACCTTCGCCGCAATCGGCGCGCATGGGCCCGCCGCGCTCAGGGCGGTCCTTACCGCCGATGCGGTGCTCGCTTCGAGCACGCTGACGAAACGCGATCAGGAAACCATCAAGTTGGTCATCAGCGGCATCGCGGGCTGCGACTACTGCGTGGCCGCGCACAGCCTGCTTGGCAAGCTTGCAGGGCTGAAGCCAGAGGAGCTCAAGAAGATCCGCGATGGTGAGCCCACCGGCGATGCCAAGCGCGATGCACTGATCCACTTCGTCCGCAAGCTGGCGGCAACAAGCGGCACCGTCAGCAATGACGACTTCGCTGCGATCAAGGCCGCGGGATACAGCGACGCGCAGCTGGTGGACATCAGTCTTGCCTTCGCAACGAACGCCTTCACCAACGTCTTCAACCGCATCAACGACACCGAGATCGACTTCCCCGCGGTCGCGTAAAGCGACTGCATCGGTCTAAGGGTCAATCAAGGAGTACAACAATGAACACTGTTATCAACGCCACACCGAAACCGTTTGTCGTCGTCCGGCGCAGGTCCGCCCTGCTCACGGAGGATCTTGACTACCACCTCATTCGCGCCTCGATGGTGATCACCTTCCTGCTCTTCGGTTACCAGAAGTGGTTCGAATACGAAGTGCAGGTGCTTATCCCCTATATCAGCAACGGTCCGCTGATCTGGTGGATGTATCCCGTGTTCGGCATCCGCGGCGCGAGCTGGTTCCTGGGCGTCGCCGAATGGATGTTCGGTGCGCTCCTGTTTGCAGGTTTCTGGGACAAGCGGCTGGGCATTCTCGGCGCCGCCGGTTCGGTCGTGACTTTCATCATGACCGTCACCATCATTCCGTTCATGCCGAACGGCTGGGCGGAGTCCGCAGGCGGTTTTCCGGCGATGACCGGCAATATTCCGTTCCTCATGAAGGACGTCGTGCTCTTGGCCGCCTCAATCTATCTGCTGAAGCAGGATGTGGAGCGCATCGGTCAGCGATGATCCCGCGAACTTCCCGCGGTACCATAGCCGCCGGCGAACGAAAGTTTGCCGGCGGCATCACACATTCTACTGGCCTGCCCAGGTTTTAGGTACACATCACTACCAATTTCGATTGAGGGCTTGGCTACCTTGACTGGCGTTCGGGGTCACTGACTTTCGGCCGCTTAACATGACTGTTTGAGTCTTCTCAACTTCGAGCCGATTGAATCTGCGTGCGACCGGTTCAATGACGTACACAACGTTGCCGGCGACCCACATTCGGCTTCAGCGGAAGCTCAGTGAAATCTTACGAGCAACTCAACACCGAGCGCGGACGCAATTGCGATGCGATCCGGATCATGGGAGGAGAAGCGATTCCTCCCATCAGGGTTGCACTCCTTCGACGTCCAGAACTCGGCAAGAATCCCGATCCAGCCTGTTGCGGGTCAAGAGGACGGACTGACGGCGCTCCATTATGGCCGCCCGGGCTGGCAACGGGGGCTTGTTTCCAGTTTTGCGAGGACCGCGGTCTATCCGGCGCGCCGCAAATCTTGGCGCGCCTCGTTTTGCCTTTGGCCAACCCAGATTCTTGTGGCTAGCTCGGTGGAATTGTGGACACCGAGAAACTGATAGAGCTTTTTGCTGTGATCCGCGACCGAAGAGGATTGGAGGCCGAGTTCGTCCGCGATCACCGACCTCGGCTTGCCAAGGGCAAGGTGAATTCCGACTTTCGTCTGCGCCGGCGTGGCGCCGCTTTCGCGCAACACGCGAGCGGCATGGGCAATGGCATGTTCGTGGAGTTCGATCGTTACCGCTATGAGACAGGAATTCGGGTCCTTGGCGACGTCCACGTGGATCGCGCCCTCTGGCACGAGCCATTTGGCTTCGAGGGTGACAACGCCATAGGCGGTTGAAACGTGGATGCGCGGCGGGGTATTCGAAGTCCCGTTCGCCGCGCTGGCGATCTGCGGGAGAAGCTTCATAACCGGCGCTGGAAGCCTATCGCGGACTAGCACATAGCGCGTGTCATCGCACCGCTCTCGCCCAAGCATTCGGAGCAGGGATTCGGCGCCAGGCGTCTGAAAGACGAGCTTCGCGTTAGGCATCAAGATCAACTGACCGCTGCGAACCGCCGCGCCTATAATTCCCCATGAATCCTCATCCCCCGTCCGGCGCTCACCGGAGGATTGGGGACGCAGCGCATGCGCGAGCCAGGGCCGAAGCCGGTCGAGACACTGCACATCGTCCGCGGTGAAGGGGCGGGCGCAGCGCGGACGGGTCAGCATAAGGTGTGCCAAGGCAAAACTTCGGCCAGCCTCACTGATCATCGCGTCCAAAATCCAGCAGGAATCGAGGGGAGCCTCGATTTCCCTATACCAGCCGCTCTCCAGCCAGCTGCGGCCTTGCAAATGCAAAGTCCAGCCGATCGCATTCGCGCGGAAGGCAGAAGCCAAAAGGGACACGGGGCTCGATCGGTCTTCGACGAAATGCCGCTCACGCTCACGGAAGATCGCCGCCGTCGCCGGGTTTTCGGCATAGCCGTGGCCATATGTGGCATCGGGCTCCAAGAGAACCATGCGGGACCACCCATGCGGCAGGATGTCGTGCA
Source organism: Candidatus Methylaffinis lahnbergensis (assembly GCA_002890675.1). Classification (GTDB taxonomy): domain Bacteria; phylum Pseudomonadota; class Alphaproteobacteria; order Rhizobiales; family Beijerinckiaceae; genus Methylocapsa; species Methylocapsa lahnbergensis. The sequence continues at coordinate 8,060 of PEFW01000084.1, read as the reverse complement.
GCAAAGGCGCGATCGCGATCATCGCGCTCTCGGGCTTGAGCCCAAGGCAGCACAGTGTTTTGAGATGCTCGACCGCTCCCATCGGAATCCCCCTTCCGGCATCGGCGCTACCGCAATCGAATTGCGAGTTATCGCAGCATCGTTGGCTCCGCATCGGACGTTTGTCCTAAATCGAACTAGCGGTGATCACTTTGGGACAGCGGCTCAGCGCATTAAGAAATTAACAAATATTAACTAACAACAAAGGTCATTTATCGTGATCTTCCGCCCGAGTAGCCGCCTTGATCGCGGAGCCACAATGCCGGTTAGAGGAGTTCGAATGATCAGAATTTTGCCGCGAATCGCTGATATCCTCCGCGATACCCCCTAAACAGGGGGCGCGGGAACGTTCTGAACCATTTAGGAAGCAATTTTTCCCCGTTCCCAGTCAAGCTCCTGGGCTGGCAACGCGGCTTGTTTCCCCGTTCCGCGTAACTTCTTTGAGGCTGGCAAAGTCGGGAACGACCGGATGTGAGGTTAGGAGAGAAGATCATGATTACAATGTATAGATCCCGCGACGCAGCCTGGGCAGCAGCAACGAAATTGTCCCATCTGGTCCCGGCCCATGATTACGAAGCGTGGCCAGATCGGGGGTACTGGGTTCTAGTCATGCGGTACCGTGATGATAACGGCTATCTCCGTTTCAAATTTGTGGGGCCAGAGGACCGCTTCAGGAAAAAGCATAGTACTCAAGCAAAAACCCGAGCCCCGGAGAGGCAGCAAATTACTTATCCTGACAACCTCGAGGCAGAGCTAAAACCTCCCGCCTCGCGCAAGCCGGAACCCCAGCGCCGCAATCCCCAAGAACGGCCCGTAGCCCACGCCATCGGTGACCGTGGTGACGCAAGCGTCCGGCGACACCGCCGGGTCAACGTCGAAGCGATGCGGCAATAATGCCGCGCGCCAAAAAATGACTCAAGCGGTCGCTGGCCAGCGCAGCTGCCATGTTTTTAACCCGGAGCGCGGGTTCACCCCTTCCGCGATCTTGGCAAATCCTTCGCGCTCGTAAAACGCTAGCGCGCGGGCATTGTCCTGATTGACATCGAGAACGAGACCGTTCGGCGAAAGCCGGCGTGCCTCGGCAACGAGGAGCTTTGCCGCGCCGGTTCCTTTCGCCTCGGGCGCAACCGCGAGCTGATCGAGATAGGCCGTTGCCGGATCGAAGGTCACGAAGCCGAGGAGCCGGTTTGAACCGTCAAGAGCGCAGATTGTGATCGCTCCGGCCGCTTCGATGGCCCGCAAATGATCGAGCAACCACGGCCGTCGCGCCGGAAAATCCGTGTCCGGCATGGCCTCCCGCCAGCTCGCCACCCAAAGATCGGCAAGGCTCGCGCAATCGGCATCGGTTCGAACCCGTAGGCGCAATCCCACGGTTTGTGAAGGATGCCGCGCCAAGTTAGTGAGACCCCAACGTTTCATAACAAGCGTTTGACGGGTATCATGAAGATACATGAACAGTCGAGATTTTCGCGGCATTGGCCGGGAGGTACAAGAAGCGCCGCACGAGCCCGCGGTGTATCTCCTGTTGCATGAAGGCATGACCCAAGGCAAAGCCGCGCAGGGTAAACGCGATTAGCAAAATCGTCATCCCCTCAACAGGGGGTGCGGAGGAACAGCGATTATGCTCAATTCGCGGGTGCCGGACACGTTGGATATGGTCCGCTTGCCAGGCAATGACAAGCTTTTCCGACAAATCGCGTTTGAGCACAAACCTGCTTTGCCGGGAGGATGTCCTTAACTTTAGACGGCCGATTTAGCTCTCAAAAAGGAGATGATGATGAAAAAGCTGTTATTTAGCGTATTATTCGCGTCAATGGGGTTCGGAGCCAATACCGCCATGGCGGACGGGTGGCCGTTGAGTGTGCTGGGAAGCTGGTCCGTGTTAGCAAATCAGTCTGCCGGCACGCTCAGCATTACCTCTCAAGGTTCCATTCAGTGGCCGCATCCACTTCCTGCGCAATTCTGGCGCAACTACAATCCAGGATTACACCGCAAATGTATCGCAGGCGGGATCGGTACTTCACATGGGAGGGACATTCGCATCTGATCTGGGTTCATTTGAGGAATACAATTTCTCAGCTACAAAATAATAACCCGTCCTCATCTGCCTCAGTGAACCGCGCGATCGATCCAACAATAGGACCGGTCGCTCCGGTTCGCAGTCAATTCAAGGGCGCTGTCAACTGGTGGTTGAGAAGTAGAGAATTTAGGACTGTCCCCGCAGCGCCAGACGGCGGTCGTGACCGTCGCGGGGGGAATGGGTGGACGGTCACAGGCTGATCGCCCGTCATCGAAAGCGGGAGTTCGCTTTTTGTCGATATTGGCTGGAAAAGAGCCCGCCAACGTCGTATCCTGGGGCCATGGCGAGGTAAGCTAGCGCGGATAAAGGGGGTGGACGGGCTGCGACCGAATCATTATTGGGGGTGCCCATGCACTGGCTAAGCCGGGCGTGAGTGTGAATAGTTTGAGACATGCAAATGAATCTAGTTGCGGTTGAAGACTTCGCAAAATATTTGGCGGACAAAAATTATCTGCTTTCGGACACGGGATTTGACTCCGGGTCCTCCAGCGCGTCCAAAGCGGAACGATCCCTTCGCAAACTTTGGGAGTCGACGGAGCTCACCGCGAATGGATTTGCCGATGAAGTCGCCCAATTTTATGGCTTGAAGCGGCTCACCTTGCCAGAGCTCGTTGCCGCGCCTTCCTTGACCGGACGCTTTTCGCCGCGCTTCTTGCGCGACACTGCGGTCTTCCCCTTCGAACTGCCGAAAGGTCAAAATAAGCTTGCCGTCGCCGACCCGAGCGACGCCGCCGCTGTCCGCGCCGCCGAAATCGTCCTTGGCACGCCGGTTTTGGTCGAGATCGCCTCCTTCGAGGATATCGCGACTGTTCTCGGCGAGCAGCTTGGCGGCGAGGAGACAACGGCCGGGGATGGAGACGCCCTGGGCGTCCGCGCCGAGGACGACATTGAAAGTCTCCGCGATCTGGCGAGCGGCGCCCCGGTGGTGCGCGCGGTCAACGACTTGCTCGAAAAAGCCCTAGAACTTCGGGCCAGTGATATTCACATCGAACCGTTCCGGAACGGCCTTGTGGTGCGCATGCGGGTCGATGGTTTGCTCCGCGCCGTGGCCGCGCCGGCCAATGCCTTGCCGCAAGCCCTGATCTCCCGGATCAAGATTCTAGCCGGCCTCAACATCGCCGAACGGCGCCTGCCGCAAGATGGCGCGGCAAGGCAGAAGGTCGCACGCTCTGAAATCGATATTCGCGTCGCCACGATGCCGTCCCAGCACGGCGAATCGGCCGTCATCCGACTGTTGCCGCGCGATCGAGGTTTGCTCGACGTGGCAAAACTCGGCTTGTCGATCGCCGATGAGAAAATCGTGCGCCGGCTGCTTGCGCTCCCGCACGGCATGATCGTCCTGACGGGACCGACGGGCAGCGGCAAGACGACGACCCTTGCGACCATGCTTTCGATCCTGAACGACCCATCGCGCAAGATTCTCACGATCGAGGATCCGGTCGAATATGAGATCCAGGGCGTGAATCAGTCGCAGGTGAAACCCGCGATAGGGCTTACTTTCGCCACCGCGATGCGCGCTTTCGTCCGGCAAGATCCAGATGTCATCATGGTGGGCGAGGTGCGCGATGCCGAGACCGCGAACATCGCCGTGCATGCCGCGCTCACCGGCCATCT
>PEFW01000084.1:0-4317 GCA_002890675.1 Candidatus Methylaffinis lahnbergensis | reverse complement strand
CACACGGAGAATGCGGCGGCGGCGGTGCCGCGCCTGCTCGATCTTGGGGTCGAGGGTTTCCTGCTCAAATCGACGTTGCGGGCGGTGATCGCGCAACGCCTGGTTCGCATCCTTTGCGACCGGTGCAAGCGTAAACGCATTCTCACGTCCGGCGATCTTGCCGCCGATCCCCGCTTCGATGCGCTTGGCCTGCGGTCAGGCGATTGCGTTTACGAACCGGCTGGCTGCGAGCGTTGCGGCGGCGCCGGCTATCGCGGCCGCAATGGGGTATTCGAGGCGCTTGAATTGAAGGACGAAGTGTACGACCTTGTCGGACCGCATGCCGATGCGCGCGCGATCGATCTCGCCGCAAGACGCTCCGGTATGACGACCATGGTCGAGGACGCCGTCGCGAAATGCCGCGCTGGCGTCACCTCCGCCGCCGAAGTTCTTCGCGTCACGACCGTGCGGTGAGCGATGACGAGTTTCCGCTACCGGGCCCTGACCCCTAACGGCGAAGTGGTGAGCGGGTCGATCGCCGCTGCCACGGCCGCGGAGGTCGCCGAGCGCGTCGAATATCTTGGCCTCATTCCGATCGAAACGGTGAGCGATGATAGCGCCAGGGCCGGCCCGCGCTTCGACTTCAATATCCTGTCGCGTCCGCGTCCCGAGGACGTGACGATTTTCACCGGCGACCTTGCGCTTCTTTTGCAAACCGGCGCCCGCATCAACGATGCCCTCGAATTGCTATCGGACGACGCGGACATCGGTCGATTGCGGCCGACGGTTGCCAAGATCACTGCAGCCGTTCTCGCCGGCGAAAGTTTCGCCGATGCGCTGGCTCACCATCCAGCTTTATTTTCACCGATGTATGTCGTGCTCGCGCGGGTGGGCGAGGCCTCCGGCACGCTGGTCAATATCCTGGAGGTGCTCGGTGCCGAACGGGTCCGGGCCGAGGCGCTGCGCCGGCGCTTCGCCGACGCCTTGCGGTATCCCGCCTTTGTCCTGGTCGCGGCAAGTGCCGTTCTTGTCTTTTTCCTCACTTTCGTGCTCCCGCAATTTGGCGCGGTCCTGCGCGACTTCAATGCCAAGCTCGACCCGATCGTGCTCGGCTTCCTTGCGCTTTCGGATTTCCTGCGGGCGCACACTGCTTCGCTCGCGGCGGCGCTCGCCGTCGTCATCAGCGGCGGCTGGTTTGTGCTGCGCCGTCCCAAGGTGCGCGGCACGATCATGGAAGCGCTCGCGCATTTGCCTTTCATCGGCCGGGTATTGGATTTTCATCGAACCTCCATCTTCTGCCGCAACCTCGGCGTCCTCCTCGCGAGCGGGGTCCCGCTGACCGCGACGCTGCGAATACTCGCTGATTTGATGGCAACGACGGGACGCTCCTCCGCATGGAACAGGACCGTCGATCTCGTCCGCCACGGCGGCAAGCTTTCCGACGCTCTCGCTAAGACAGCGGTGATTCCGGCGATGGCCATCCGGACCTTGCGGCTTGGGGAAGAGTCTGGTCAACTGCCCATGCTCGCGCAACGCATCGCGGAGTTTTACGAAGCCAAGCTGCAACGCAGCCTCGATCGGCTGGTCGGTATCGTCGGTCCCCTGGCGATCGTCTGCATCAGCCTCATTGTCGGCGGCCTGATCGTTTCGGTCATGACCGCTCTTATGTCAGTCAGCAGTGTCGTCGGATGAATAAGGATTGATCGCGATGAATATCTACAACATTTGGCCGCGCGGTATCCGGCGGCAGGAGGAAAGCTTGGAACCCGGCTCGCGTAGAGCCGAAATTGCCGCCGCCTCCGGCACCGGGCATGAGGACGGCTTTACATTGATCGAAATCCTGGTCGTGATCACGATCATCGGCCTGCTCATGAGCCTTGTCGGTCCGCGGGTCCTCACTTACCTCAGCGAGTCCAAGGTGAAGGCCGCGACGATCCAGATCCAAAGCTTCGCTAGCTCGCTCGATCTTTTCTATCTCGATCTCGGACACTATCCTTCGACCTCGGAAGGCCTTACCGCATTGGTGCAGCGTCCGGCGGGAGAAACCGGATGGAACGGCCCCTATTTGCAGAAGGGCTACGTTCCCACCGATCCTTGGGGGCATCCCTACAGCTACCGTTCGCCCAGCGAACACGGCCCCTATGAGATCGTCTCGCTCGGATCGTCCGGCAAGGAAGGCGGGACCGGAACGGCGGTCGCCATCAAGAGCTGGGAGCGACGATGAGGCGGCGCCGGGGCGAGATCGGTTTTACCTTGCTCGAGACGATTTGCGTCCTCGCCATCATAGCAATGCTCGCGGCGATCGCCTTGTCGGCGTTTCCGCGTGGAACCTCGCGGGCAATGCTCGAAGCCTACGCGATGGACACGGCGGCCTTGCTCAAGACCGATCGCAACGCGGCGATTCGGCGCGGCGCCGCCGTCGCGACGGACCTTAGCGCGATATCCCGGACGATTCGTTCCGGCGCGACCGGGCGTTTGCTGCAATTGCCCCAAGATGTCGGGTTTAATGCAATCCTTGCGAGCCAATGCGACCAGCGTGCCGCCGGAATGGCAATCCAATTCCTTCCATCTGGAATGTCCTGCGGCGGCACGATTTACCTCTCGCGGCTTGGTACAACCCTCGAAGTCCGCGTCACTTGGCTGACGGGGGGAGTCGAAATTGTTCCAAGCAATGCCTTTTGAGCACCCCGTTGAGGACCTCGACGCCAGCGCGGGGTTCACCCTCATCGAGGCCCTGGTTGCGCTCGCCGTCGCAGCTGTCTCCTTGGCGGCCATCGGGTTGCTCATGGCGGGAAATATTCGCGGTTCGGGTAGGATCGAGCAGCATCTCGGGCTCGTCGCGACCCTGCGGGCGGTCGAGACCGGCCTTCCCGATCGAGCGAGCCTTTCGACCGGAACGCTCTCCGGCGAAATGCATCACCAAGCTTGGTCCGTCGATATGGCGCCTTTTCCCGGCGATTTCGTTAACCCGCGCGCGGCCCAATTCTGGACGCCCCAAATAATTGTCATCAAGGTGCTATCGCCGTCCGGAGCGGTGCTTCAGCTCAAGACCATAAGGCTTGGCAGGAGGACCGGCGAACAATGAAAAAAAACTCGCGCATCGCCGCTCGCCGCGGGTCCGAGGTGGCCGGGTTCACGCTTCTCGAAGCTCTTATCGCGGTCGCCCTGATGGGCTTGCTTCTCGCGACACTTGCAACGGTCACAGCGCAGTGGATGCCGGCCTGGAAAGCGGGCTTTGACCGCGTGCAGAGGGCCGATCTGCTCGGTCTCGGCGTCGACCGGATCGCCGCCGATCTTGCCGCGGCGGAATACGTGTCGAATGGCGGCGCGAACGCGCGGCTTCTCTTCGACGGCACATCATCCACGGTGACCTTCGTGCGATCCGCGATTGGCCCAAATGCAACGGCCGGGCTCGAAATTGTGCGCCTTAGCGAAACAGACGACGAGCGGGGCCGCGTCCTGGTCCGCACCCGGGTCCCGTTCGTGCCGGTCACGGCCGCGGACCTGGACTCCGGCGAGCTTGAATTCACCAATCCGATCGTGCTGGTCCGCCAACCGTTTCACGTATCCTTCGCCTTCGCCGGCCGCGACCGCATCTGGCAAGAAACCTGGCATGATGTCGCGCAACTGCCAAACGCGGTCCGCGTGACCGTCCGCAATGCCGAGAAAGACCAGATCTTGCCGGTCTCGACGGCGACCCTGCTCAATGTAAACGCGCCGGCCGAATGCGCGGGAAGCGCGGCAAGCACGGGAACCGCTTGCGGCGGCCGAACTAACGGAGGAGCGATCCCAAACGGACCAGGGACGACCCAGCCTGGGACGACCCAGCCTGGGCCGGCACCGCCGCCCCAGTAAGCCGCTTCGCCCCAAGCGGCCCTGGCGGCGAAACTCGGGCGAGGTACTTTGGCCGGACTTTCCAAGGGGATGCCGGTTCGCCTCAAGAACATGTGGCAAGGTGAAACTGATTAAGTGTCCGGCCGCCCCCATCGGAACGCCCTCCGGCGCCGCCGCGTGCGGTGAACGATTAGCAAAATTGTCAACCCCTGATCAGGGGGTGCGGAGGAAGCAGTTTCGTGACAATCAATCCGGGCGATGCGGGTTAATAGTCTGCCCGCATCGGCAAACAACGTGTGCCCTGTCAGGGCATTTTAACGCTCTAACACGCTTTTCTGAAAGGAGAATTATGATGAACGCACTTAAGAAGTTGTTAGAGCGTGATTACTTTATCATGACGCATATCCTGCATTCCTGAAATAGTTTGCGCATTCTTGCGGCGAGAAGTGGTCGAGCGAGGTTCCGAGGCGGTTCCATGTCGCGTCGATGGTTCTCTCGCCGGCT
>PEFW01000083.1 GCA_002890675.1 Candidatus Methylaffinis lahnbergensis | reverse complement strand
ACCTCGACGAGAAAATCGCCGCCCAGTGCATCGCCCTCTCAGAGCAGCGCGAGCAAATCCAGAGCCGAACGGGCTTCCATTGGTGGCCAAAGCGGATCGCTCCGAACTAATCAACCGGAAATGGTATGAGATGGGGTGGCGATCTGCGCGACGGACACAAAAGTCCCGTGCCGGCACGAATGATTTTCAAGCGTTCCCACTTCTATCGTCCCTTGTGCCCTTCCACGCCCGCGTTCCGCCCTTGCCGGCGCTGGAACGTGGTTTGGTCTCGCCGCCGCCGAAATTATGAGGTCCCATCTCGGCGTCGGTTGGCTTGTGCGGCCGGCTCAAGGGAACATTGGCGGCGCGTCCATATTTGCGTTCGCCGGCATAAGCTCCCGCTTCCGCCTCGACATCGCGCTGGCTAGCCAGCGGATCGCCGGCGATCGCGAGTTCGACCGCTTGCAGGCGTTTCAATTCGTCGCGATAGCGGGCGGCCTCCTCGAAATCAAGATCGGCGGCGGCGGCGCGCATCCGCTTTTCGAGATCGGCGATCGTCGCCTTGAAATTATGTCCGGCGAGAATTTCCGGCGCGCCAAGTCCGGCATCGGCGGTGACATGGTCCTGCTCATAGACCGAGCCCAAAATGTCCGCGATCCCGCGTTTGATCGAGGCGGGCGTTATCCCATGGGCGACGTTATAGGCCTGTTGCTTTTCGCGCCTGCGGCTGGTTTCGGCCATCGCGCGCGCGATCGACCCCGTCTCGCGGTCGGCATAGAGGATCACCTTGCCATCGATATTGCGGGCCGCGCGGCCAATCGTCTGAACGAGCGACGTTTCGCTGCGCAAAAACCCTTCCTTGTCGGCGTCGAGGATGGCGACCAAGCCGCATTCCGGGATATCGAGCCCTTCGCGCAAAAGATTGATCCCGACGAGCACGTCGAAGGCGCCAAGCCGCAGGTCGCGGATAATTTCGATTCGCTCGATCGTGTCGATGTCGGAGTGCATGTAGCGCACGCGCACGCCATGCTCGTGCAGATATTCGGTCAAATCCTCCGCCATGCGCTTGGTGAGCACGGTGACGAGGGCGCGGTAGCCTTTTGCCGCCACCTCGCGAACTTCGCCAAGTAGGTCGTCGACCTGCGCGCGGGCGGGCCGAACCTCCACCGGCGGGTCGATGAGCCCTGTCGGGCGGATGACCTGCTCGACGAAAACGCCGCTCGTGCGCTCCATTTCCCAAGGGCCAGGCGTCGCCGATACATGGATCGACTGCGGCCGCATCGCGTCCCATTCCTCGAAACGCAAAGGCCTGTTGTCGAGGCAGGACGGTAGCCGGAACCCGTATTCGGCGAGGGTCGCCTTGCGCCGGAAGTCGCCGCGATACATGCCGCCAATCTGCGGGATCGTGACATGCGATTCGTCGGTGAAGACAAGCGCATTGTCGGACAGATATTCAAAGAGGGTTGGCGGCGGCTCGCCGGGAAGCCGCCCGGTCAAATAGCGCGAATAATTCTCGATGCCGGCGCAGGAGCCGGTCGCCTCCAGCATTTCAAGATCGAACATGGTGCGCTGTTCGAGCCTCTGCGCTTCGAGCAGGCGGCCCGCGGCGTTAAGCTCGGCGAGACGCTGCTTTAGTTCAACCTTGATGCCCTTGATCGATTGCAGAAGGGTCGGGCGCGGCGTGACATAATGCGAATTGGCGTAGACTTTTATGAATTCGAGGTCTTGCGTCTTTTTGCCGGTCAGCGGATCGAATTCGGCGATCGTTTCGATCGAATCGCCAAAAAAGCCAATGCGCCACGCGCGGTCTTCATAGTGGGCGGGAAACAGCTCGATAGTGTCGCCGCGCACCCGAAACGTGCCGCGCGAAAAATCCCCTGCCAAGCGCTTGTATTGCAGCGCCACCAAATCACTGATGAGCTGGCGCTGGTCGATTTTTTCGCCAAGCCTCACGGTAAACGTCATCGCCGTATAGGTCTCGACCGAGCCTATGCCGTAGATGCAGGAGACGGACGCGACAATGATCACGTCGTCGCGTTCGAGCAGCGCACGCGTGGCCGCATGGCGCATCCGGTCGATCTGCTCGTTGATCGAGCTTTCTTTCTCGATATAGGTGTCGGTGCGCGGCACATAGGCCTCCGGCTGGTAATAGTCGTAGTAGGAAACAAAATATTCGACCGCGTTGTCCGGAAAAAAGCTCTTGAACTCGCCGTAAAGCTGTGCGGCGAGCGTCTTGTTGGGCGCCAGAACGAGCGCTGGGCGGTTGGTCCTCGCGATCACCTGCGCCATGGTAAAAGTTTTTCCCGAGCCCGTGACGCCTAACAGCACCTGGTCGCGTTCTTGGGCTGCGATGCCCTTGACGAGCTCGCTGATCGCGCCGGGTTGATCGCCCTCGGGCTCGAATTCGGAAACAACGCGAAATCTTTGGCCGCCTTCCGTTTTGTCCGGGCGGGGCGGCCGGTGCGGCGTCCAGGGCTTTTTGTCCCTGATGTTGGGATCACCCCACGCGAGCAGTTCCTTCAGCGATTCCACGGTCGCCTCGACGCCGTTCATCCCGGGAGGGTGGTGCAGGGGCTTCGAGTGCGCCGGATCATACTGCGCTTGCGGCGCTTCGGAAACGCCAAGCTGGCGCTCGTTCAGCGCCGGATTGAGGAGCGCGGCGAGATGCTTTCCAAGCGGCGTGACCTCGGGCCGCGCGGCGTTGGAGCGGGGGGGTCTCGTTCCGCCGGCGGTTTTCGGAGCTTTGGCCATGCCGCCAATATGGGCCGAATCAGACGCCGGTCAAAGGGCAAGAGTGCGCGGCGCGACGATGATTTTGGCTTTACGCGCCACGCCGATGGCGAACGGTTGAACACGTCAGCCTATAAACGGTGTCTCGGACACCCGAAATTAGCTCTAATTGGCGTAGGCTCATTTCCACCAACCGGATTTCGATCAGATTTTCAATCGGCAGTAGCGAGGCTTCCCACAAAACATCGTCCGTGTGTTCATATCTTGAATCAAACGCCCGTGATTTTCGGGTGAAGAAGGGCAATATATTCCTTCCTGGCTGCGGCTGGACCTGGGCTCGTTGGGGTAACCTTGCCAACGGACGAGGAATTCACTGTCGTCGACGCGGACAATGATCGTCCTTTTTTCTGCCCTGTAAAAACTGGAAAAGAGGAATGGAACCAGCCAGTATAAACGATCCTAGACCATTTTTGATTTATGACGGTGATTGCGGGTTCTGCACTTACTGGGTGCGCTACTGGCAACAGCTCACGGGCGACCGCATAGCTTACGCGCCGTACCAGGAAACCGCTGCGCAATATCCGGAAATCCCTGTCACTGCGTTTCAGAACGCCATTCAATTCATTGCCCCTGATGGCAAAATTGCGAGCGCAGCCGAGGCCAGTTTTCTGACCTTAAGTTACGCCCGCGGTAAAGGCATCTGGCTCACGCTTTATCGTAAATTTCCCGGCTTCGCGGGGGTCTCCGAACTGGCCTACGGCTTTATTGCCGCTCACCGCCCCGCCTTTCATCGTCTGAGCCTGCTGCTGTGGGGGAGGAACTTTGTACCGCCCCGTTACGATCTGGTTTCGTGGTTATTCCTGCGCGCCATCGGACTGCTCTATCTTTCTGCCTTTATCTCTTTCGCCGTGCAGGCAATGGGACTGATCGGCAGTCACGGCATCCTTCCGCTTCCGGAATTCATCGCCGCCCTTCGTAGCCATTTGGGCGCGGAACGCTTCTGGTTTGTCCCGATGGTGTTTTGGCTGGATTCCAGTGATTTCACTATTCAGGTCGTATGCTGGGCAGGCGGGGTGCTGTCACTGCTCCTGGTATTTGGCATCCTACCACGCCTCAGCCTGCTTTTACTGTATGTGCTTTATCTCTCGCTCATTTATGCCGGGCAGGTTTTCATGGCCTACCAGTGGGATATGTTTCTGGTAGAAGCAGGCTTTCTTGCGCTTGTACTAAGCGTGGCGACAACGCCCGGCATCTGGCTGCTGCGTTGGCTGCTGTTCCGCTTCATGGTTATGTCGGGCGCCGTCAAACTTCTGAGCGGCGATTCCCACTGGGCAAATTTCTCCGCGCTATCCTACCATTTTTTGACTCAGCCGTTGCCGACTCCATTGGCATGGTACGTGGCACAACTTCCGGCAGCCGCACTGGCCTTCGCCACGGGAATGGTTTTTTTCGTCGAGCTGGTTTTGCCCGTCCTGATTTTCTGCCCACGACGACTTCGTTTCGTTGCCGCTTTTGGTATTTTGCTGCTGCAGATATGCATTTCCCTTACCGGCAATTACAATTTTTTCAATCTGCAAACCATGTTCCTGTGCCTGCCGCTGTTTGACGACGCGGCGCTGCAAAAGGTGCTTCCACAACGCCTGGTCTGCCTTTGGTTGCAGCGCACCCAGGAAAACAGGCCAGGCAAAGCCGTTTCCTTCGCTGTCGGCGTGGTGGCCGTGATCATCGTGTTCTGCGGTTTTGTGCAGATGGTTATGAGTTTTGGCGGCAAGCCACCCGCAACGGCGATCGCGATTAACGAAAGCATCGCGCCTCTATGTATCGTCGATAGTTATGGCTTGTTCGCAGTCATGACTACCAAAAGGGCGGAAATCGTCATTGAGGGTTCCAATGACGGCGTAGAATGGAGAGAATATTCATTCAAATACAAACCCGGCGACGTAAAGCAGCGGCCACGGTGGAACATCCCGCATCAGCCAAGACTTGACTGGCAGATGTGGTTTGCTGCGTTGGAATCGCCAACGCGTCTTCCTTGGTTTGCGCTTTTTTTACAGAGAATCCTGGAAAATTCGCCGCAAGTCGTGAATCTGCTTGAGAGCAATCCGTTTCCGGACAAGCCGCCTGTTTACGTGCGGGCTCTGTATTACGATTACACCTATGCAAGCGCCACGGATAAAGAAAATGGAGTTTGGTGGAATCGGCAGTTGTTAGGGCTTTACTTTCCGGTAGTCTCTTTGTCCGGCCCCCAATTGTAAGTCCGAAGGCGGGCGGTGGACACAAGGAATCGATAGAATTCTCCGGCTCTCCCCAATCAGTTCAGAATCTTTTTTGAATGCGCAAAGCTCCAAACCCATTGCGCTCTATGCCTGGCGTTCCGCCACTGCGTGGCCCGCCTCTATATAGACATCATCAGTTTGGGTTTCTGTCGGCTTTATTGTGCTTCGCCTGCTAAGGCAACCTGCAAAAGGGGCGGTTCATGCCGCTTCTTCTGATGTTCGCCGGAATCAAACGCCAGTGATTTTTCGGGTGAAGAAGGGCGATATATTCCTGGCTGCGGCTGGATCTTGGTTCATTGGGGTAACCCTGCCAACGGACGAGGAATTCACGGTCGTCGACGCGGACAATGATCGCTTCCCACCAGCCTTCCAAATTGTCGTTCTTATCAAAGCCCGCCGCAAGAACCAACGAACCAGGCTTTAGTTGCCGCCAGAGATCGGCGGAAATCGTGGCCGATGCGGTCTCGGATTTGGCGCCCCTCTCGGAAGCGACCCCTCGGCCTGTTTCGGCTTTGAGCAGGCGTTCCAATTCCGCCATGATTTCAGGCGCAGCGGGCGATAGCGAGAACCGGCCCTGCGCATTGATGACGCCCTCAGGCAAAGTGGCCGCGACTTGTCGATGTTCATCGGTTTGGACTTCCAGGGACGACAGCCCGGCGTCCAAAGCTGCTTTTCGCTGCCTCGGCATCTTTCTCGAGAAAGACCGCAGCTTGATCGACGTTGGAGCCGTGTATCCGGCCAAAGACAATGAGGGCAGGAATTTCTTCGGCGGATTTCGCGCCGTTCTTGTGGTTAGGCATGGAACGGACTCCCAGAAATGAGAAAGGCCCCGGTGGGGGCCTGACGGACGGTGGAATTGAGAGGGTGTGGTAGGCTGTTTGGATTTTTTACCTTCAAAAACGAAAGGACCGGTTTTTACTGCGCGAAGGCTCCTCAATATGGCCATCGCACTCGGAGACAAGGGAATCCGATGCTCCTTCCCTCCTTTCATTCGATCGGCCGGAATTACCCAAATCTTCGTTTTGGTCTCCTGCCATTTTGCGCCGAGGACCTCGTTTTAGACCTTCCATCGCCCAAGGGCTCCCAAACCCAATCGGGAGCCGCTAGAATCCAGAACTCTGGATATGGCAAGCGAAATCGATCTGCGATTCCCCTGGGTCAACTTGACGGCGCCGTTGCCGCATATGATATTCGGCCCTGCGCTATGACCGGCTCGGGGGAGGGTATGATGGATGGCAACCGGCCAGCGGCGCTGTTTGCCTCCATCGAGCAGATAGGTATCGGGCAGGTCGGCGACGTCCCTGACGCGGGCCATGCTCTACTCATTCAGGAGATGCACGCCTTCGATGAAAGGGCGGCGGCCTTGCTGGGCGTGTCGGCTTCCTCGAGCGTGGTCAGGTCGATGCGGCGGACCGCGAGCCTGAAGGCGAAGCGCTTCGACCCCCGCTTGACAGAGCGCTTGGCGAACTCGGCCGCGCGCGCCTCAACGCCCATCGCGTCGACGGACCCGACGCACGGGAACCTCGGCTCGCGGGGGATCGCTTCGAAGACCTGGGGGCAGCCGGTGCCGGAGTCACGCAGGAGAGTTTATGAGACGTGACATGAAAACCGCTCTCCTGCGCCTGCTCAGCCGCCTCGGGCTTCTCCTCCCCGTCTTCCGCGGCTGGGAGCGCGTGCGCACGCTCGGCGTCAAGACGGTCGCCGTCGGGCCCGACGGTCTGCCGTTCCCGACGCCGGAGCTCATGATCCGCGTCGCGGGCACCGTGGACACGGGCTGGTTCATCGAGGGCGGCCAGCTTGCGGAGGAGTCGATCCGCGCGGCGCTCGAACGCGCGGGCGCACCGATCGGCTCGCTCGAAGCGATCCTCGACTTCGGCTGCGGGTGCGGGCGCGTGCTGCGCCGCTGGCACGGCCTCGATGCGCGGATCTGCGGCAGCGACCTGAGCGACCCCGCCGTAAAGTGGTGTCGCGCGCACCTGCCGTTCGTCGAGGCCGGGGTCAACGCGCTCGAGCCGCCGCTGACGTA
This sequence comes from Candidatus Methylaffinis lahnbergensis, assembly GCA_002890675.1. Taxonomy (GTDB): domain Bacteria; phylum Pseudomonadota; class Alphaproteobacteria; order Rhizobiales; family Beijerinckiaceae; genus Methylocapsa; species Methylocapsa lahnbergensis. The sequence goes on along the minus strand of PEFW01000083.1, from coordinate 5,127 downwards.
CCGCGCTGCGAGCTTCGACCTCGTCTATGCGCTCTCGGTGCTCACCCACCTCCCGGTCGCGACGCAGCTTTCCTGGCGCGATGAGCTCGGCCGCGTGCTGCGTCCCGGCGGCCACCTGCTGCTGACGCTCTGCGGCGACGCGTACGTCGAGAAGCTGAGGGGCGAGGAGCGCCGCATCTACGCAGACGGTGAGTGCGTCGTACGCTGGGCAGAGGTCGCAGGCGCGAACCTCTGCTCGGCCTTCCACCCACCCGCGTTCGTACGCGATCGCCTCGCGGACGGTTGGGAGCTCGTCGAGCACGTGCCGCGCGGCGCGCTTGGCAACCCGGTGCAGGACCTCATCGTCCTGCGCAAGCCGAGTTCGTAGGCGCCGGCCCGGACGCTCCGGGCGGATCGGCAGAATGCGCCCGTGCGCGTCGCCCACCACTTCGCCTCCGGCGCGCCCGTCGTGTCGTTCGAGTTCTCGTTCTGCACCCAATGACAGAGGGAGCCTTCCACGGTCGAGTAGAGCGGGAAGTCCTTCGGCAACTGCCGCCACTGGCAACCCGCCAAGGCCCTTTAATGAAGCGCGTCCACCACGCCGCGCGGAGATATCGCGAGGGTGAGCGATAGGATAGCGAAGTGAGCGACGGTCAACCCATCGAAACAATGCCTATAAGAGGCTTTGAATTCTTCGAACCCGTGGCGTGTGGCCATGCCCCGATAAAAGCATGGAATCATGGCGTCGATTTCGATGCCAATACGATCTCCAAGTTAGGCAACATAGCTTCGCTCCCATTCATCCACTCGCATGTCGCCGCGATGCCGGGCACGGGCTCGTTCATTGTCAAAGGCAGGGGCAATCCAGACTCCTTTTGTTCTTGCTCGCACGGCGCCGGGCGACGGATGTCCCGCACGGAAGAAAAAAAGAAGATCACCCTCGCGGACCATGTCACAGCAACCGCGCACGTCGAATGCCGAAAAGATGTCGATGTAATAGACGAATCGCCTGCCGCGTACATAGACACCTAGTGCCGTGATCGCGGCCCAAACTTAGCGTCGAGTAGACGGCGAGCGATGCGAGCTATGTGCGCCACTTATCCGGGTGGCCGTTTCTCGTAATGCGGACGCGCTCGATCATCGGCGTCGCCTTAGGATTGTGCCCTTTCGCCCACGCAATGGCTTCGGCCTGGGTCCGAAAAACAGCGCTCGCCCGCTCCGAATCCGGCTTTCTCACCGCGTAGTCACCTTGCTCGCGGCGTTCAATGAACAATTGATTTTTATCCACGTAACGGTCCATATTTGCCTGCCCGGAATTCTTGTCGCTGATCCTCCTCCTCGGCTACCCAACTTTCGCATATGGCCCATACGTCAAATCGCGCCCTCTTGCGGAAATCTTGGGATTTTGGACCGTGACGCAGGCGGTCGGTAGTGTAGCCTGAGCCGGGGTAGGAGGCACACCGACGGCCGGAATAGCAACGGTGTCCAGCATGTCATTCGCGCCAATGTCTAAGGCACGTCCGAGGAGGGCATTAAAGTTCGCTTCGACCAAGCCCGGAGTTTTCTGCTCTTGGTGCCACCGGATAATCCAGTGCGGATTGCAAATCAGCACATGGCTGAACTGACCAGACTTTCCCAGTTTGATGTCGATGAAGTGCAGCTTGTGCAGCGACTGCATACGGCCTCCCCAAGTGTACAAAGCGGCAGCAACGAAAACAACGGGGCCGGGGTCTAAACCCGGTCCCGCCTCTGCCGATTCCGAACCGGCACGGTGTTACATTCCCCGACGCGTGCTGACTGTCAGCACAATATACGATTTTCCTTATTTTTCAATGACTTATATATTTACTCGCGAAAATTTTGTTGTAGAATCTAGCAGTTCATATCATTGAGACTGCATATTTTACTGCAACTCACTAATCTGAGTGTGCATAGTGAAAATTATATATGGAAAAAATATACAATAATTTCAATACGTTACCGCTATGCCGACGGTGCTCGCAATGCTCATGTACTCGACTGTGCTGCTATCTGCTCAGATGGTGCGGAAAGGTTGGGAGTGTGCAGGTTGGGAGAGTGATCGTCGAGGCGAATACGCGGTTCGCGCCGCACCGCCTCTGGGTCGTCTGCAATCGCCTTAAAATAGGCGCGGGCCGGTTGATCCGGCTCGGCGCGCCCATCCATCATGGCGGCGGCTCCCGAATCAACCGGCCCCTTGGAATCACCCAAAACGCGACTTGTTAACCGCCGTTAGCCCAAGTTCGGAGACCCGGATAGCCGGCAACGGCATTGACGCTCGAAACCCGCCGTGCGACTACCTGTCGCCACATGAAGGTGCGATCGCGGGCGGTTAGCTCAGTTGGTAGAGCATCTCGTTTACACCGAGAGGGCCGGCGGTTCGAGTCCGTCACCGCCCACCAATCAATGAGTTACTCACAAAACATAAACCAAGGCATTCGGCTAAAATCGCTTGGGGCAACACGTGGGGCAACGCCACGCCATTTCATGCTGCTTCGCGGTGAGTCAGTTTGAACCTGTTGCGCACTTCCATAGCCGCAGTTCTCTTTCTCGCCTCGCTCGCGCCTGGCAAGGCCGAGCCAGCGCCGATCATTCACTACGCGCCGGCGGAAAACCTTGAACCCGTCGACGTTGACTTGATTGATCGTGCCCAGCATGAAATCGACATGGCGGCATATGTGCTAACAGACTGGCCCGTCATGCAAGCGCTCATGCGCGCCGCCGATCGTGGCGTTGCGATCCGCATCTATCTCGACGGCGCACAGTTTGCCGAGCGCGAGCCCGCGAAGGTCTTTCGGGACCTTGCCGAGACGCCGGGCGTCGAGATAAGGATCAAGCACGAGAACAGCGATCCTATGCACCTCAAGTGCTATCAAATTGACGGACGGTGGCTGCGCACCGGCGCCGCGAAATTTTCCGCATCCGGGCTCAAGCGGCAGGATAATGATTTGATCGTGATTGAAAGCCGCCGAGGCGGCGGCAAGCTTCAAACGCAATTTTGATGCGCGGGTTGCCAGCGGCGAAGCTCTACCGGCCGGGGCGAGATAACCGCGCGCCATGGCCGCAAATTGGCCGCGCTCCAGTTCTTGTGCGTGCGAAGCGCGGCCTGCCGATAAATACGCCCACGGCTAGGCATTGCCCGTGGGCCCTCGCGGGCAATGCCGCTCGATACCAAGCATTTGTTTTAACTTCGCCGGAACTTGGGAATCAATTTATCTTATATTAATCTTGATCTTGATCTTGACGGGCCGCCGCGCTGCCGGCCCCACTGCCGCTATTTTGCCGGTTCGGGGCCCTTCCAAAACCTCGCCGCGCCGCCATGCCATGTGCCACGGGTGGCCGCGATCACTATCGCGTGTTGACCTATTTAAAAGCGAGCTGAGTATTATCTCCAGATTCCAGAAACACCGCCGCGTTATTAAAGAGACGTCACGTGACGATCCTAATAATCGGGAGCGTCCTGCTAGGGGCGACCCTCGGGCGATTTTTCAAAGTTTTGGTTCTCGTCCCGGCGTGCGCGTTCGTCCTCGTCGCGGTTCTCGTCAGATCCGCTAATGGCGAGCACGGCCTCCTACGCCCGCTTCTTGAATTCTTCGTGCTGATCACAATCAAATTGGCTACGTCTTTGGCCTTGCATTATTCCACTCTCATTCCCGGCGGCGCATGCCCCGCCGGGCAGGTGAGCTGCTCAAGGCTATGGAAAAGGCGAAGGCTGGGAGGCCGCCTAATAATCGGTTGGAGAATACGACTGATTTGTCGAAACCAAAAACCCTCGCGGAGCTTGGCATCTCGAAGCAGCAATCATCGGACTGGCAGAGGCTCGCGGCGGCTCCCGAGCGGCAATTCGAAGAGTCGTCTACGTGAGACCCGCCGCCTTCCTTGCGGCTTCACGCTGGCGTGCCTCCAAGCCCGACTCTTGCTCGTAAGTCTCGTTCAGGTCGCGGCTGTCGCTTATTTTCGCCTTGATTGCACCGGCCGCTGTTTTCCAAATGCGTTTTCTGACGGACATTGCGTCACCTAATACTCCTGGCGGTCGCAGCCAATTTCGAACTCATTTTAGACGAGTTTGAAACGTAGCCAGGTGGAACCTTTAGCTAGTGCCCTGAAGCGATAACTGGTTCTCCAGGGCCCGCGAAGACGCCTGTTGCTACCAGGCGCAGCCCCTGATCTGGCGCCCTCCCGGTCAGGGGGCCTTCCGCCCGCGCCGCCTCGCCATGCTCATTCTGGGAGCGCCCGGCACTCTTGATTCCTTAGCGCCAAGCATTAACTATAGTTCATGTCGCGATGTGGTGCAGCTCTACAGCGTGCGGCATAGGAGACATGGCTCGCATCCGCGACACAGCCCCGGCCATTTGCCGGGGCTTCGTTATTCTCGAGGTGCATCACGCGTTAATGCGAAGTATTAGGTATTTCCTAACGCTCTGCGCCGCCGGGCATCGATGCCGCGGCGGTCGCGCCGTCAACTGCCCAAGCAGCAGTTTTAAGGGGACTGCACTGCGGCAGGTTGACATGCAGCAGTTGTGCCGCAGTTATCGAAAGGGACTGCGGCAAATCAGAGATCCAGTTCATCTTGAGCCGCCGCTCCCTCTACGCGGTTGCCAACAACCACCGCGTCGCGGTCACGGCCTCGGGTCGTTGGGCTTGGTTTTGGCAGCACTTTGGAAGCCTTTGCGGCAATCCAAGCCGCCAGCATGCCTTTGCAGCGTTCTTTCCTAAACTTCGTCAGATAGGTCGAGGTCGAGAGCGGCGGCGATAGCTTTGCCGGCCCAATCCCCCGAACGTGGGTCATATCCCCAATCGGCGCTATCGATTTTGGCTTGCACTTACGCCAATGCGTCCGGTGGGTTGCCGGCAAAGACGCCCGGCAATTGCCAGCTTGTGGCAACGCCGATCTCGTCTCCATAGGCGTTTAGGTACCGAGGAAGCCGACGACGCCTATTAGACAGCTCGTCTCAATGTGGCGAAAAAAATCGCGCGGCCAGGGAAGGAGCCGGAGTGAAGCAGACCAGCACATCAAGCACTTCGCCCTCGGCATCCACGGCGCGCCAAAGATAGACCATGCGGCCGGCGATTTTCAGATAGACCTCATCCAAATGCCAGGTCGTGTGGGGCTTGGGTCTACGTTTGCGC
>PEFW01000082.1 GCA_002890675.1 Candidatus Methylaffinis lahnbergensis | reverse complement strand
GCGAGAGAACCATCGACGCGACATGGAACCGCCTCGGAACCTCGCTCGACCACTTCTCGCCGCAAGAATGCGCAAACTATTTCAGGAATGCAGGATACGCGTCATGATAAAGTAATCACGCTCTAGCCTGCTCATATGTGGTTTGACCCGATGCCGCCGCTATTTGAAGCTTACGAAACGTTAATGCAATGATTTCAATTTTTCTTGAGCCGCTATCCACCAAACATACTTAATATCAGGCCGAAATAAGTTCAGTCGCCCGTTCGCGGATTTTGCGGCTCGCCGCTCGGATAGCCGCGTTCGTCCGATCCGCCGTAGAAAGTGCTGGGAGCCTCCGTCCGTTAAATGGAGCGGCCCTCAAGGTGGCGATAGCCTGGGTAGCCGGCCACCGCACCCGGCAGCACATAGCTTGTGCCGGTTGGATCGGGAGGCGTCATAACCTGGGCAACTGCTATTGCAGCCGTGCCAAAGGTGAAAGCAAACGTTCGGGGTCGTCAAAAGTCCGGCGGGAGCTTCAATCCTTCAATCTTTTGCAAACTCCTTATAAAGGTTATCGGCCAAGGCGCTTTTCGCTACGTGCGGTAGAGCGCCGTAACAAAAGATGGTCGAGGGAGAAAATGCCCGGCCCGCGCGCGATAACGACGAGAAAGCAGGTCGCCCAAACGCCGTGGGTCGGCCAGGCATCGGGATAGACGAAAATTTCAATGACCGCGGTCATGCCGAGAAGGGCCAGCGCGGACAGGCGGCTCGCGAGCCCTATAACTAGCAAGAACGGGAAAAAATGCTCGCTGAAGGCAGCGACGTTCGCGGCGAGCGCGGGATCTATCCATGGAAGCTTATATTCATCTTGGAACAGCGCAATAGCACTGTCCGTCACATGAAACCCTTCGACCTTGGTCTGCCCCGACATCCAGAACACGGCGGCCGGAAAAATCCGCGCAGCGAGCGAAATCAAGGATTGGGGAATTTTGTCCAAAACGGCGGCGACGGCGCGCATCGCGGCAATCAACGCCGAGGGGTTTTCCGGATGAGTCTCTAGGGATCGTATCATGGCAAGGGAGCCTCGTTGGGTTGATTAGTCATTTCGATCGCGAGCCCCGCGAAGAGCGCCGCGAGATTGGCGGCAAGATCGAAGCTTGGGTTGCCGGCGAGCGCCGCCGCGGCCGCCTCTCCAAGTGGACTTTTAGCGGCGAGGTTTTGCAAAAAAGTCTTGCCGCCGGGCGGCAGGCGGCGAACCTCGACATCGAAGCGGGGGCGCGAAACAAGTGCGTCCTCGCCACGCCAATCGGTTACGGGCGCAAGGTCGTTTTCGCCGGAGTTCATCGCCCAGATCGTAACTACAGGATAGTCCGACGCGACGATTTCAACTGAGGGATGCAAAATAAACCGCATGCCCGCCAGGGCATCCGCGAGGCTGCCGGAGAGCGCGGCGGGCGTCAGAGGTTTTGCGTCGACGGCGTGATAGGCGCGCGTGCGGGCCGCCTCAAGCCGTGCCACGCCGGGGAGATAGGGGACTTCCCGCGCCGGTTCGAAGTCCGCCAAAAACGAGGGAAACTCATCGCCATAAAACATCATCAGGGGCGAGCGCGGCGGCTGCATGGCGGCGAACAATTTCGCGGCGCCTTTGAAGAAATCCTTGCCGACGATCTTGCGTGTCGCCGGAAAGCGCGCTTCCAATGCACTAACGAGGCCCACCATGACATTGTTGCGGTAGACCGCGAAGCGCTCTCGCGGCGCATCCGAATTATGCGAGGTCACGCCGTGAGGGACGGCCCAATCCGGGCTGCGCACTGCGCGGGCGAAATCGCTCTGGCACTTTTGCATGGCCATGCACCAAGTCCTTTACGCCGCGGCCGGTGCAGCTCGGACAAGCCGCACGCGATCGAGCCGCTCTTGCGCGGCAAGCGCCTCGGCGCGGAGCACCGGCCAATCCGGCACGTCATTGTCCCATTCGATCAATGTCGGAAACGGCCCGGTGCTGGCGATCACGCTGTCAAACAAGGCAAAGACGTCCTCGACGACGGGCGTCCCATGCGCATCGATACACAGCGGCGATCCTTCGCCGTCGATGGTTTCGAAATGACCGGCCAGATGAATCTCGCCGACGAGGTCGAGAGGAAAAGCTTCAAGATAGGCGCTCGCGCTAGTTGCGTGGTTGCGCGCCGCAACGAAAACGTTATTTACGTCTAGCAGCAGTCCGCAGCCGGTCGCGCGCGCGATCGCCGCCAGAAACTCCGTCTCCGGGATCGTGCTCTGTTGGAAGCAGACGTAGGTCGCAGGGTTTTCGAGGAGAAGGCGGCGCCCAAGCGTGCTCTGCACTTCGTCGACATGGTCGATCACCGAGGTCAAATTTGCCTCTGTATAGGGTAGCGGAAGGAGATCGTTGAAAAAAATTCCGCCGTGTGAGGACCACGCCAGATGTTCCGAAAAGCATTCCGGCTGATAGCGGTCGCAAAGCTCTTTCAGCCTCGCAAGATGCGCGCGATCGAGCGGCTCCGTTGAACCGATGTTGAGGCCGACGCCATGCAGGGACAACGCGTAATGCTCCCGCAGAAATCCCAACTGCGCATGGGGGGGCCCTCCCCCGCCCATATAATTTTCGGCATGGACCTCGAAAAAGCCGAGGGGTTGCGGCGCGGCGGAAATGGCGGCGAAATGCTCGGGCTTAAAGCTCGCGCCGGCGCTCAAGGGAAGCTGCGAAACGCGCATGGATTTTTCTCCTTAACCCGCCTTCGAGCGCTTGTCCCGGTACCGCAAAAAAGGGGCACGCGGATGCCGCGTGCCCCGGTTGTGCATCAAGACTTGCCGGGCTTGAGGGAACCCATGCCGTTCGGGGTCTTCATCGTTTCGCACGTTCCCGTCGGGACATATTTCCAGATCGAGCTGTCGTAATCGACCTTCGATGTCCCGGCGCAGCTGGTGCCCGCTCCCGCCGCGCAATCATTTTGTCCCTTCAGCGCGACCCCATAGCACTTTTCCTTTCCTGTCTTAGGACCGCCCATTTCCTGGGCGGAAACAGGCACCGCAAGCAGCGCGAACGCGGCGGCGAGCGTGGCGGCGGTGAGCTCGGTTTTTGTGATCATGATTGGTTCCCTTCATCCAAACAAGTCTGTTTCGTGGCGCGGGAGTAACGGTCCCGTTTCGTCCCGCCCCGCCGATCCTACGCCTTCTTCTTCACGATATCGAGGGCGGCATCACACATCGCCAAGTCTATGTTGGATGATGAAAACGTGATACTGACACAGCTGTTCGAAATAAGGCACGCGCCTGGCGAGCCCTACTGCATATACTTCCCGATCATTGTTCGGTCAAAGTGCCGTGGCCGTTGGGTGTGCCGATGGTTTCGCAAGTGCCTTTGGTGACGTATTTCCAGCTATTGCCCTGGTAGTCCACCTTCGACGTGCCGGCGCAGGTGGTGCCTGCCCCCGCCTTGCAATCATTATGCCCCTTCAATGCAACGCCATAGCATTTGTCCTTGTTCGGCTGCGGCGCGACAGGGCCCGCCGAGGCGGATGAAGCAAGGAGGGTGAGTGCGGAGGCGAACGCGGCGGCGAGCGTGGCGGCCGTGATTTCGGTTTTGTTGATCATGGGTCGTTCCTCTTTCCAAACTAGAGCTGGTTATAGTTACGGGGAATCAGATGTCTTCCCCGCCCCGCCGGTAGAAGCGGCATTCCGTTCGTACACCTTCTTCTACGCCGCGGCTAGCGCGGGCGTTACGCATCGCGGCCGATATTTTCTATGACAAAAAATTTCTACTTCCCGATTATTGAGCGGTCAAAGTACCGTGGCCTTTAGGTGTGCCAATGGACTCGCACGTGCCTTTGGTGACATATTTCCAGCTATTGGGCTGGTAATCCACCTTCGACGTGCCAGCGCAGGTGGTGCCGGCGCCAGCCGCGCAATCGTTATGTCCTGCCAACGCGACGCCATAGCATTTGTCCACGGATGGCTTCTCCGCGACAGGACCCGCCGAAGCGGACGAAGCAAGAAGCGTGATTGCGGAGGCGAACGCGGCGGCGAGCGTGGCTGCCGTGATTTCGGTTTTGTTGATCATGGTCGTTCCTCTTTCCAAACTAGAGCTGGTTATAGTTGCGGGGAACCAGATGTCCTCCCCTACGCCGCCGGTAGACCCGGCGCGCCGTTTCTACACCCCCTTCTACGCGGCGGTGAGCGGGGGCGTTACGCGTCGCCGCGGATATTTTCCATGACAAAAACGTGATAACGAGGCGGCACGGAAGACGTACGCTTTCTGCGGGGCACCCGCCGGCGAAGCGACATGCACTGTCGGCGGACCGCGCTCTCGACGGAGCGACCTACGCACTTTCGCAAACCGAAGAAATGGGCGGGCTTTTGCGCGTCGCTTGCCTGCGAGTCGAGGGTCAGGCGTTCCAGCTTGCGGGTGATCGAGTTGGAGAGGCCGTCGAGCGGCCTCTCCTGGAGCTTGTCGGCGATTCCGCGCAGCAAGGAGCAGCCGGAGGGCGTTAATCCCTGCCGTGACGAACACCGTGGCGGCTATGCCTAATGGACGGAATGCGTCGGGACCGATCCTACATCGGTGGGCCACGATCGCGATCATAGTGGCGACGCGTTGTGGGATCATACAAATAGCCGTCGTGAATATAGACGCTACCACCTTCGAAGCGAGGAGCCACGTTACCCGGATACGCTTCCACCCAACGAGCTTCAATGACGCCGTTGTCGCTCCGAAACGAACTCAAAGGACCCGCCGAGGCGGACGAAGCGAGGAGAGTGAGTGCGGAAGCGAATGCGGCGGCGAGCGTGGCGGCCGTGATTTCGGTTTTGTTGATCATGGGTCGTTCCTCTTTCCAAACTAGAGCTGGTTATAGTTGCGGGGAACCAGATGTCCTCCCCTACGCCGCCGGTAGACCCGGCGCGCCTTCTACACCCCCTTCTACGCAGGAGCGAGCGCGGGCATTACGCATCGCCGCGGATATTTTCCATGACAAAAACGTGATAACGAGGCCGCACGGAAGACGTAACGATAGGCCGGCGGCGGCCGAATTAAACTGATGGGATCGTTTTGCGCGGCAATGGACGCGAAAAGGAGTGGGCCCTCCTGATGCGTGCCGGCAATGCCGGCGACGCGGATTGCTACCGGCGTCTCCTGCTGCAATTGACGCCGGTCCTTCGCGCGGTGGCGCGCCGGGGCCTTGCCAGTGCCGGAATGGCCGATACCGACGCCGAAGACGTTGTTCAGGAGACGCTGCTTGCCATTCATCTCAAACGGCAAAGCTGGGACGAGGATGCGCCGATTGGCCCATGGCTGCGGGCCATCGCGCGCCATAAAATGATCGATACGCTGCGCCGGCGCGGCCGCCGGATCGACGTTCCGCTCGACGATTTTGCCGAAGTCTTGGCGGGCGGCGAAAGCGAACCAACCATGCTCGTCGCCGACGTCGATCGTCATCTCGAATGTCTGCCTGCCGGACAACGCAAGGTCGTGCGGGCCGTTGCCGTCGATGGCGCGTCGATCGGCGAGGCGGCGGCGCGTCTATCGATGACGAAGGGGGCCGTTCGGGTGGCCCTGCATCGCGGATTAGCGGCGCTCGCCGCGAAACTCAATGGAGAGGGAACGTGAAAACCGGCGATCTCATCCGAGCCCTTGCCGCCGACAGCGAGGTCCATGCGATGCCGCCGGGCGGGGCCTTGGTGCTTGCCTTGATTCCGGGCGTCGCAATTGCGTTGGGCCTCCATTTCGCGGTCCTCGGGCTCCGGCCGCATCTCTTCACTCTGCTCGGCGAGCCGCGGCTTCTGTGCAAGCTTTGCCTCACCTTCTCGCTGGCGGCCCTTTCCGGCGCGCTGGTCTCGCGCATTGGGAGGCCCGGCGCGGATATCGGCCGCATGACCCTCCTGCTGGCGATCGTGCCGGCCTTGCTGGTGGCCGCCATCCTCGCGGAACTCCTCGCTGTTCCGGCAGCCGAATGGGGCCAGAGACTCATCGGCTCCAATGCCATGTTCTGCTTGAAGACCATCCCCTTTCTTGCCGCGGCCCCGCTCGTTGCCGCCTTGCTGGCCTTGCGTCAAGGCGCTCCGGAGCATCCCGCCCTTGCCGGAGCGGCGGCCGGCCTCTTCGCCGGGGCGATCAGCGCGCATTTGTACGCCACGCATTGCCCGGACGATTCGCCGCTTTTCGTGGCGGCCTGGTATACGTTGGCGATTGGCATCGTCGCCGCTGTCGGCGCCGTGGCGGGGTCCCGCTGCCTGCGCTGGTGAGGGCGCCGATTTGATTCACGGGGAATAGGCCCGCAAATCTTTGCGCAGGATCTTGCCGACGTTCGATTTCGGCAAATCATCGCGGAATTCAACAAATTTCGGGACCTTATAATTGGCGAGTTCGCGCCTGCAGAAATTGCGGATGGCGGCGGCGTCGAGGGCCGGATCGTCGCGTACGACAAACGCCTTGACCGCTTCCCCGCTGGCCGCGTCCGGCACGCCGATCACGGCGCATTCCTTCACGCCCGCAAGCCCGGCGAGCACCGCTTCGACCTCATTGGGAAAGACCTTAAAGCCGGAGACGTCAATCATGTCCTTGCGCCGGTCGACGACGCTGAAATAGCCCTCGGCATCCATTTTGCCGATATCGGCGGTGAACAGCCAGCCGTCCCGCAAGACTTGCTTGGTTTCCTCGGGCTGCTTCCAGTAACCTTGCATGACCTGCGGCCCGCGCGCGATAATTTCGCCGGGTTCGCCGATCGCGGCCTCGTTTCCCTGGTCGTCGACACATTTCATCTCCGTCGAGGGAAGTGGCACGCCGATCGAGCCGAGCTTCGCACGTCCCACCGGATTGCAGCTGAGGACCGGCGAGGCCTCGCTCAGGCCGTAGCCCTCAATTATCGGGGTTCCCGTGGCTTTCTGCCACCGCCGAGCTACCGCCTCCTGCACCGCCATGCCGCCGGCGGCCGATACCCGCAGACTCTTTGGCGGATTCGCGCAAAACCACGGCTGGTTCAACAGACCGTTGAACAAGGTGTTCACCCCCGTGATGACGGTTATGCCCTCCTTCTCGAAGGCCTTGCGGAGATTGGTCAGCGGCCTTGGGCTGGGAATCAAAATATTGTGCGCGCCATGTATGAAAAAACCCAGCAAGTTCACGGTGAAAGCGAAGATATGATAGAGCGGGAGCGCGGTCAGAACATGATCGTTCTCCCGCATGCCGTTGCCCCAGAAACCGATGAATTGCGCCACGTTCATGATGAGATTTCGGTGCGTCAGCATGGCCCCCTTGCTCACGCCCGTCGTGCCGCCCGTATATTGCAGGCATGCGACGGCGGAAGGTTTCATCTCACTCGTGTAGCTCTTGACTTTGGCCCCCGCGCGAATGCTGGCCGCGCCCACCGCAAGCGTTTTCCGAAAAGTGGCATGGCGGAACGGCGGATAGGGCACCTGCTTCTTGTAGTATTTCTGCAGAATCCCGATGAGCCGCCGCGACGGCATTGGAAAAAGGCTCGCCGCCTCGGTTAGAATGACATGCGGGACGGGAGCTTGCTTGAGGGCCTCGGCGAGCTTATCCGCGAACATGTCGATCGCGACAATCGCGGCTGGTTCGGCGTCCGCGAAAACATGCGCCATTTCATGCGCAGTATAGAGCGGATTGACATTGACGAGCACGCATCCAGCCTTGAAAATGCCGAATGCGGCGACCGGATAGGCTAGCCCGTTCGGAATTTGGATCGCGACCCTGGCTCCCGGCGCAAGGCGCAGCGTTTCGCGCAAATAGGCGGCGAAGGCGTCCGAATAGCGATCGACTTCCGCAAAGGTCAGGCTTGCCGCCATCCCGTTTGGCATAATCGTTGTAAACGCCCGGGCCGCTGGCCTGCGCGCCGCTAAGTCCTGCGCTATCTCGCCGAGCAAACCATAGGGCGGCGTCTCGATCCGCGCCGGCACGCCGGCCGGGTAGGCGGCGAGCCATGGGAAGGTTACTGTATCCGGCTTGCTGGCGTTCGCCACTTCGTCGTCCATCGGCGTTTCCCAACTTTGTCTGGCGCCGTTATACAATGGGGTTTGAGCTTCCGCGAGAGGCTTGCCCGGCGCGCCTTGGTGCTATACGGGCAAATGCCCGCGCCGCAGCGACGGGATTTCCGTGAATTAGCGTTCAAATGGAGCGATCCGCATTGGCTGAAACGAAGAAGATCAACTGGGTCCATGTTTCGACCCTTGTCGCGGTCGCCATTCTGGTCGGCACCGAAATGGTCGGCGCGTCCTGGGCGGCGGGATGGGCGCTCGGCGGCCTCCTGCAGCTCGATCCCCTCGTCAGCCGCGTCATCGAGGCGGGATTTGGCCTTTGCGGCCTTGCGCTCCTCTATTATTTCATGCGCACCGCGATTCGCCACGAACCTATCCGCTAGAAATCCTTTTGCCCACCTCCCTCCGCTTTGCGACCAGTGACGCCGGTGCTGCCTTGGACGCAGGCTGCGCCACCCATTTGGCCGCCAGGCCTGAAGGAACGTCGAATGGTAACCACCTTTGACCGGAGATCGGCGCTGAAGGCCGCCGCCGCGCTCGGGCTCTTGGGCGCGAACGCAGGCCAAGGCTTCGCCGCCGGCGCGATGAAGCTCGGCCCGGCAGCGCCATTTTCCTTCGATACTCTCAAGGCCATGGCGCGGCGCATGGCGAGAGAGCCTTACGCCGGCCCGGCGCGGCCTTCGCCCGATATTGTCGCCAAGATCAATTATGAGGCCTGGGGAAAAATCAAGTTCGACATGGACCATTCCCTTTTCGCCGATGGGCCTGGCCGGTTTCCAGTGAGCTTTTTTCACCTGGGAATGTTTTTTCAAAAGGCCGTCGAAATGCATGTCGTCGATGCGGGCAGCGCGCGGGAAATCATCTACGATCAGAGCTATTTCGAAATGCCGCCGGACTCGATTGCGAAAAACCTGCCGCAAGGCGCGGGCTTCGCCGGGCTGCGCGTCCAGGAATCGCGCGATGGCCCGCTCGATTGGCGAAAGAACGATTGGGTGGCTTTTCTCGGCGCGGATTATTTTCGCGCGATCGGCGAATTGCGTCAGTATGGGCTTTCGGGCCGGGCCGTCGCGCTCGATGTGGCGGTCGCGGGCAAACCGGAAGAATTTCCGGACTTCACGAAATTCTATATCGACAAGGCCGAAGCTCGAGATTCGCTGACCGTTTATGCCCTGCTCGAAGGTCCATCGATCGTGGGCGCCTGCCGCTTTGTGCTGACCCGCACCAAGAGCGTCACGATAGACATCGACCAAACGCTTTTTTTGCGCGCGGACGTCGCCCGCTTCGGGCTCTCGCCCTTAAACTCGATGTACTGGTTTTCTGAAACGAAAAAAGAGACAGGCATCGATTGGCGCCCCGAAGTTCATGATTCCGACGGTCTTGCACTGTGGATGGGTACTGGAGAAAGAGCGTGGCGGCCCCTCAACAATCCGCCGCGCATCGTTACGTCGTCGTTTGCGGACGAAAATCCGCGCGGTTTTGGGCTGTTGCAGCGCGACCGCTCTTTCGATCATTATCAAGATGGCGTCTATTACGACCGGCGCCCCAGCGCATGGGTCGAGCCCATGGGCCCTTGGGGCAAGGGCGCGGTGCAGCTCGTCGAAATCCCGACCGACGATGAAATCCACGACAACATTGTCGCGATGTGGGTACCCGAGAAAGTCGCGGCGGCAGGGTCGGAGGTCAAGCTCTCCTATCGCCTCTATTGGGTCGCCGGCGAACCGTTCCCGGCGGACCTCGCGCGCTGCGTGGCAACCCGCTTGGGCAACGGCGGCCAGCCGGGTCAGCCGCGGCCAAAGGGAGTGCGGAAATTCATGGTCGAATTCAAAGGGCCGCCGCTGGAGGCCCTGACCTTCGGCGTGAAGCCGGAGGCGGTGCTCTGGGCCTCGCGGGGAACCTTTTCCTATATCTTTACGGAAGCCGTGCCCGACGATGTGCCTGGCCATTGGCGTGCCCAATTCGATTTCACCGTCGACGGCATTGAGCCCGTCGAAATGCGCCTGTTTTTACGCGCGGGCGAAAAAATCCTGAGCGAGACGTGGCTCTATCAGTATCATCCGTTTTAAGCATATCATGCGAGAGTTCCGCAATTTCTTTCAGTTCCGGCGCTAGGGTGCCGCCGCAGTCGCAAGAGGAGCGGCGGGGACGTCGCGTTGGATGCGCAACCACGCCTTGTCCTCTCTGACCGCGATATAGTCGATCCTCATCAACCATTCCGCCCGCATCTTTAAAGGAGCCAAGGCGTGGCTCGCTACACGGCCCGAAAACCGTTTCACCTTCTTCTTCATCCCGCTTCGTCATTCCGAGGTTGATGGCTTCTTCTCCAAGTTCGCGCTCCGCGCCGCGTCCTATCCTGCTCGCTTCCAAACAAGTGCTTGAAGATCGCATCTTGGCCGCCTTCGACGACATCAACCCACAGCCCGTCGTCCCCACTTTGTCCTAAAAACTCGATGAGGCCGCTTAATATGATTCGAATTCCGGAGACGATGTGATAGACTACGCTTCCGCGTGCGAAAGCTTTTCTTTTCAAGGCTTTTTGGGGGGAGCGTGTGGGGGATAGTTCAACGGTAGAACAGCGGACTCTGACTCCGTCAATCTTGGTTCGAATCCAGGTCCCCCAGCCATACACCTCCCTGATATGACCGTGTATTTTCAGTTTCCACGGGCGCCGGAATAGTCCCGATACTTCCGCGCGTTAGCGGTCCGGCGAACGCATCGGTGCCAACCAGAGACGCAAAACGCCTGGGTGTGGGGCGCGAACGGCCGCAGGTCTCTCAAGGCCGTTTTCGAGTCGTCGGATGTGGAGCGTTTCGGCTGGGTTTTGATGGAGGTTTAGGCGGCGAAGTCGAGAACATGTCGCTGTTCGCTCCAGTCGTGCGGCAGGTCCTTGCTCAGTCGCAAGAGTCGGGTCGGCGTGAGCTCGATCGGCTGACGGCCCTCAAGCAGCGCGCGCACAATATCAGGCGCCAGATAGGACAATCGAATGAGGGAGGTTAGCCGGCACTTGTTCATTCCAAGGCGTCCGCTCATCGCCTCGATGCTGTCGTCCGATCCTGAGAGGAGCTGGATTCGGATTGTGAAAGCATCTTTGATCAGTTCGACGAGGCCTGCGTTGACTTCGGCCTCGGCACCATTCGCGATGACGAGGCGCTTCCCCTTGCCGGCGCGTCGCAGCTCCGCTTCGATCGACAGGGTGATGGGGTCGATATCAGGCCTTTGGCTCCCTCCTCCCGCTTCCAGCGCCGCGGTGATTTTCGCGCGGTTCAGCGAGATGTCGATCCGATTGGCCGCAATGGTTACCCGTTCGACAATGTCCAGGACGAGGCTTTTCATCTCGACGGGCGGCATGGCGAACCATCGCTTGGAAAGCGTGAAAGCATTGCGCAAGGCCGCATCAAAGGCGCGAGCCTCAAGATCGAGCGGTGCGAGCGCATCAGAGACCTCAATCCTGGAGGAGAAAAGCGCCCTCAGCCGCGCGAGCACCAGCGCCTCGATATCCCCCGCTGGAACGCGCATTCCTTTCTGGGCTTGCGGATGATCGTCAGCCAGAAGTGGTGCCGAGACGTAGTAGCGGTATCGCTTGGCCTTCTTTGTGGCGTGGGTCGGCGTCATCCGACTGCCGTCCGCATCGACGATCAATCCGGCCAACAGACTCGGCGCCTCCGCGCCCACCGCCAATGCACGCTCCCGCCGATGAACCGCAAGCTTGTTCTGGACGATCTGCCAAAGCTCCGGATCGAGAATGGCCTCGTGCTGGCCGGGGCAGGCTTCTCCTTGATGAACAATGTCGCCCCGATAGATCCGGTTCTGCAGCATCAAATAGAGGGCCCCGCGGGAGAAATGTTTATTTCCGGCCAGCCGTCCGCCGGCTCCCTCACGGCGCTTGCTCACAATACCCAGTCGATCGAATTCGGCCCTGAGCAAAGAGACCGAGCCCAGTTCCGCATAGCGTTTAAAAATCAACCGGACGGTCGAGGCCTCAGGCTCACTGATGAGCAGTTTGCGGTCCTTGACGTCATAGCCGAGCGGCACGTTGCCGCCCATCCACATGCCTTTCTTCTTCGACGCCGTGATCTTGTCGCGGATGCGCTCGCCGGCGATCTCGCGCTCGAATTGGGCGAAGGAGAGCAGCATGTTGAGCGTCAGGCGCCCCATGGAGGTCGTCGTATTGAACTGCTGCGTCACCGACACGAAGGATGCGTTATGGACGTCGAGGACGTCAACGATCTTGGCGAAATCGGCAAGCGACCGGGTCAGCCGGTCGACCTTGTAGACAACGACGATTTGAACCTTGCTGGCCTGGATGTCCTCCAGAAGCCGCTTGAGGGCCGGCCGCTCCATCGTCCCGCCGGACAGGCCGCCGTCGTCGTACATGTCGCTAAGCGCGATCCAGCCGGCATGACGCTGGCTCACGATGTAGGCCTCGCACGCTTCCCGCTGGGCGTCGAGAGAATTGAATTCCTGCTCGAGGCCCTCGTCGGACGATTTTCGGGTGTAGATCGCGCAGCGGATGGTGAGCCCGGCTCGCGGGGGATC
>PEFW01000081.1 GCA_002890675.1 Candidatus Methylaffinis lahnbergensis | reverse complement strand
TTTCAGGGATCGGGCAGCCAGTGAACTGGGTCGTGGTCGACATCCTGCGTATCGAAAACGGCAAGCTCGCCGAGCATTGGGACGTCATCCAGGACGAGGCGACGCGAGAGTCTTCGAAGAGCGGGCGGCCCATGTTCGGAGACAAATTTCCCGCCTGACGGCCGCTCTTCAGCGAGCGAGCGATCGCTCAGTCGCCAAGACGAGCGGAAGCGCGGACAACAAATTAAAAGGAGATATCAATATGCGTGCTGTTCAGCTCACAGCTTTTGGCAACCCTGTCGACGGTCTTGAGTATGTCGACATTCCCGAGCCCGACGCTCCCGGCCACAACCAGGTCCTCATCGGCGTCGAGTTTTCCCCCATCGACCCGAGCGACCTCAAGCTCGCCAAGGGCATCTATGCACTACACCCCGCACTTCCAACCGTCATTGGCAACGAGGATGTCGGCCGCGTTCTCGCCGTGGGGCCGGGGGTGGAGAGCGTCAAGGTCGGCGGCCGCGTCGTGGCGCCGCTTTCCAGCTTCGCCTGGAGAGAGCGCTCCTTCACCCGGAAAAGAATATCGAGATAGGGCAGGGCGGTTTTCACCATCACGATGCCGACGCCTTCCGCTATATCGAGCGCTTCGCGCAGAGCCTCGTTATTTGGCCGGGTCCATCTGATAGATGCGCGTGACTCTACTCGCGCTTAACTGTTTTCACGGCAACGGGCTTTTTGATGCTCGCGTGTTTTCCAGCCTTTTTGTCATTGTGCGCGGCGGCGCGCTCAAGTTCGCTCTCCAGGGCCTCGAGCTCCGTCTTGCTTCGGAGCTTCGGCCGTTCGGGGTCGGTTCCTGTCACCGGCTGATAGACGAGACTGTCCGGCGGCGGCCGCGTGTCGCGGACAAAATCCTTTGCTTCCGGGACGTCGGCCCAAATCTTCGTGTGCATCAAGGTGTCGAGCGGCGAGCCGCCCGGCTTCGCTTCTTGCGCATGAACAGGAGGACCAGAGCCAAGACAAATCCCGGCAAGCGCCACCAGCGTCACAGGTTGCGCGTAACGGGGAAGGAGCCGGTTTCGATTCATTTCAGCGCGCTATCGCCAAAGCTTTGTATGGTTGCCTATCGGCATAATCCAAGTTTATTGTGTCCGAACCGCGACGAAATGCTTCGCGGATTTTGCGATTCCTGGAACCGGCTTTTTGCGCCGCACGAAAGCGTGGAAAATCTTATGGGCGCGAAAAAAATCAAGCGCTTGGAGGCCGGGCGGATCGAGCGCGAGCCTGCTCCGCCAGAGGCTGAAAGTAAAACTTGGGCCAAGGCCGGCGCATCGCCAAAACCCGCCCCGTCCCTACGGGTCGCGCCAGCCGTTGCGGCTGAGGCGGCTGCCAGCCCTGATAGCAAGGCTCCGGCGCGGGGCCCAGCCGGAGAGAGAAGCACGGTGACCGCCCCCGTCCTGGCGGCGCGGAAAGCTTCGCGTGAAAAGGAGGGCGCGGCGAGCCCCGACTTTGAACGCTTGTCTTATAATTTGGCGCGGCTCGTGGAACAGGGCGGCAGAGCGCTTGCCGCGTATTTCAAGCCGTCGGAAAACAACGAGGCCAAAAGCAATGTGTCAAATGGAGTTGCCGACGCGCTTCGTTCGATCGGCCGCATTGCCGAACATTGGTTGAGCGATCCCGGCCGGGCCGTCGAAGCTCAATCCTCCTTGACGGCAAGGCTCCTGGGCCTTTGGGCGCATAGTTTGCGACGGATGTCCGGCGGGTCCGAAAATCCGTTCGTGCCCTATGACCCTTCGGACAAAAGGTTCGCGGCGCCGGAATGGCGGGAGAGTCCGTTCTTCGATTTCCTGCGGCAGACGCATGCCATCGTCTCGCATTGGGCCGAGGATCTCGTTCAGCGCTCGAACGATGTCGATCCGCACATTCGCGACAAGGCAAAATTCTACCTGCGGCAAATATCGAGCGCCCTTTCGCCGTCAAATTTTCTCGCCACCAATCCCGAGCTCCTCAAGGAAACCTGGGCGTCGAGCGGCGACAATCTTGCTCGTGGCGCCGCGCTGCTGGCGCAGGACATGGAGGCCGGCAAGGGCACGCTCAAAATCAGTCAATGCGATACCTCGAAGTTCGAACTCGGCGTCAATATCGCGACGACCCCAGGAAAGGTTATTTTTCGCAACGATCTCATGGAACTCATTCAATATGCGCCGACAACCGATAAGGTTTTCAAGCGGCCCTTGCTCATCGTCCCTCCTTGGATCAATAAATTTTATATTCTCGATTTGAGCCCCGAAAAAAGTTTCGTGCGCTTCGCGGTGTCGCAAGGCCTCACCGTCTTCATGATATCGTGGGTTAATCCCGACACGCGCCATCGCGACAAGGGATTTGAAGCCTATATGCGGGAAGGGATTTACGCGGGGCTCGATGCAATTGAAAAAGCAACCGGCGAATCCGAGGTAACCGCGATTGGTTATTGTATTGGCGGAACCTTGTTGGCCATGACGCTTGCCTATATGGCGGAGACCGACGACAAGCGGGTTACGAGCGCGTCATTCTTTGCGACGCAGACCGATTTCAGCCAGGCTGGCGATCTTAAGATCTTTGTCGACGCGGAGAGTTTGCGCGCGCTCGAAAAAAAAATGGCGGCGACCGGTTATCTTGATGCGTCGGCGATGGCTTCGGCCTTCAACATGCTCCGGCCGGAAGATCTGATTTGGTCCTTTGTGGTCAACAATTACATGAAGGGCAAACCACCTCTTGCTTTCGACCTATTGGCGTGGAACTCGGATTCGACACGGATGACCGCGGCCAACCATCTTGAGTATTTGCGCCACTGCTATCTCGAAAACAGGCTCTCGAAGCGCAAGGCGAAGTTGGGCGGCAAGACTCTCGATCTTTCGAAAGTCACGATACCCGTCTACCATCTGGCGACGCGCGAGGATCATATCGCCCCGGCGAAATCCGTCTTCATCGGCGCCAAGTTTCTTGGCGGCAAGGTCCGCTACGTGCTCGCCGGCTCTGGCCACATCGCGGGAGTTATCAATCCGGCCGGCAAGCCGAAATATCAATTTTGGCGGGGCAAGGCGCCGGCCGGCGAGTTCGAGGATTGGTTCGCAGCCGCAACCAAGCACAAAGGCAGCTGGTGGGTTGACTGGATCAAATGGATCAAGCGCCGATCACGCAAACAAGTGCCGGCGCGCCTGCCGGGCGATGGAGAGCTGCCGCCGATCTGCGACGCACCCGGCGAATATGTGCGGGTGCGCTATTGATGCGGATGGAGCGGGCGAAGGGAATCGAACCCTCGTATGCAGCTTGGGAAGCTGCCGTTCTGCCATTGAACTACGCCCGCTAAATCAAATAGTTACTGTGTCTTATGGACGCGACATGTGACGTTTTCAGCATGCTGGATGCTTGTACATAGGTGCGGCCAATTTGAGCAGAGGAGATTGCATTTGGCAAGCTCCGTTTCCACGTTTAGTGCTGGTTGAGCGACAGGAGCAAAACGTGAGTGGACTGCTAAATGGGACAATTTCCGGAGCGCTCTTTGGAATAATTGTCGGAGTGGTGTCGGGGATAACCGTTTTGGCGTTCAAGCATCCGAAAGTATATAAAAAGCTTTATGGTGTGCTTTTGGTAATCTTGTTGGGAGCACTTGCTGGGGGAGCTATCTCGGATTTAAGCAATGGAGCCGGATACTCCAGATTTATTGTTACAGCTGTTATTCTTTATGTTTCCTTCTTGCGCGCTATTCCTCTCTTGTCAGGTGAGGACAAGCCTGTAAAAGAAGAGGATGACAAATAGTTCGCGCTATGGCTTTGTTTTAAGTATCCCTAGGAAGCGGCCGAAACTTCCCCTCTGCACCGCGTCTTTCCTGTCTGCCTCCGTGCCCGCCTCTTCGTGCCATCGCGACCGGCTGGGTCCTTTGAACCAACGCTCATTCCTTATGTTCGTTGGCCTTCGACTCATCGAGCAGCAGCGTCTTGATGTCGCCAAGAATCATGGCGGGATCGAGGGATTGGTTCGAATAGATCTCGCGGACAAAGCCCTGCTTGTCGATCAAAAACACCTTTGGGAGATGATTTATGACCACGCCGCCACCGCTGGATGCCTCGCGATCGATGGAAATCTCCTCGCCCATCTCGCGAAGCACGGGTTTGAGAAACAAATTGGAATAGGTGATGAGGAAATGCCAGGGCACAATGGACGCGCTCGCCTCAAAGCGGCGGGCAAAACCTGTGAGCATCGCCGGCGTATCATGCGCCGGGTCGAGACTCATGAAGACGAGCCGGACTCGTCCGTGTAGTTCGGCGCGCGCGATGATCTCCTCGCGCATTTTCTCGAATGCGTCCCACGCAAGCGGACAGCCGTTTGGATCGGTGCAATAGGAAAAAAAAACGCAAAAAGCGTGATCGCCCCCGTTGTGTAGTAGCGGGAGAGCGCGCGGGGATACCGTGTGCCTTCGAGCACGATCCCCGCAGGCACGCGCTGAATATGATCGAGCGTGTAGCTTCCTGGCGGCGGCGGTCCCGCGGACTCTTCCGCGTGGAGCGGTAGGAAAGCTGTGCAAATCCCAGCCGCCGCGATCAAACTCGTCCAATACGGCCTGACAAGACGCGCTCTTGTCGCGCACATCTTACTGCGGTGCCGTACGGCCCGGCGGGATCGCCGATCATGCCGACCTCTTTCGCCTGCCATTCATCGTTGGCATCGTGGCTGACGAGCCAGAGTTTCGAGGTCAGCGCCGACGCGGTCATCGCCCAATCGTCGCCTTCGTTCAGCGACCAGCGGATTTCGAGCGGCGCGCCGGGAACGCTGAATGGCACATTTCCGCGATTTCCAGCGCGTGTATAGCGCAGTCTCTTGGCCGAACTCACTTCCACGTAAAGGGAACGAGCATCGCCACACGCTGCCGATAGCGCTCGTACTCGTTGCCGAAGAGTTCGATCAGATCGCGTTCTTCCAAGAAGATACCAACGAAGATGTACGCCGTTGTCACTGCCGCAAACAGAAGATGCCCGGCCGTCATCACAGGCGCCAACCAGAACGCGATGATGAAGCCTAGGTAGATCGGATGCCGAACCAATTTATAGATGGCCGGCGTCTTGAAGCGTGGTTCGGACATCGTTCGCCCGGCGAGGTTGATGACGACTTGATGCAGTCCGAACAGCTCGAAATGGTTGATCAGAAACGTGCTGAGCAGAACAAGCAGCCAGCCGACGAATGAAAGTCCCAACACGACCATAGCGATCTGCGGGTTCGTGACCTGCCAGATGATCGTCGGGATCGGACGCCACTGCCAGAACAGCAGGACAAGCGCAAGACTGGCAAACAGGACGTAAGTGCTGCGTTCAACCGAGACCGGAACGATTTGAGTCCACCATTTCTTGAATGCCTTCCTCGCCATCACGCTGTGCTGAATGGCAAACAGTGACAGCAAGAGGATGTTGACCACTAGCGCTTCACCGAGCGGCACGACTGCTCCCGCGTCGATCGTCTTCGGCACCACCAAGCCGGTGACAAATCCGATCGCATAGAGGAACGCGCCGAGGAAAACGAGATAGGCTAAGAGTCCATATAGAAACGCTATGATCCGTGCCATTACAGCCTCCCGTCTTTCCGGCAAAACCTTCTATCCGACGTTTCCCAGACGACCCGGATTCCGAGCATAAGCTTCCAGGCGTCCCTTCAGCAATCTGGAACACCGTGAGGACTACCGCTCCCCGCCGCACTTCGTGAACATGGCTTCGCAGACCGTTGACCCGACATCCACCGGATGCCAACCTTGTTGAGGCTAAGATTGCCACTTTCGACGAATTTTGGCAATGCCAAACCCTCGACACGGGGCACTCGTGCACCCAAGCCAATGACATCGGCGCGCCGAGCGCCGAAAAATGCTGATTTCGCTGTCATCCAGATGCACCTCTCCCTTGGTTTTTGATCGGACGCAATAGCAATCAAGCGTTTCACGTCGGAAGGGCCGCCGGTGGTGGCCGCAGATGTGCGATTAGGTCCGTGCCGACGTCGAAGATGAAAATCTTGCTGTCGTCGAGGCGTCCGGCCCAGAGATATTTGCGGTCGTCGGTGAAGCCCATGTGATGCGCTTCGCCGCGGCCGCCAACGGACACGCTGCTCACAACCGTGCCGTAGGTTTTCGATTTGGGGTCGGCGTCGATGGTCACAAGCTTGTCGGAGCCGTCGCCGAGACCTTTCTCGCCGAGCGTCCAGACATGGAGAAAGGCCTCCTGGCCCTTGATAAGCGCGGCTCTATAGGGCGAAAGACACGTCTCGTCCGCCCGCGCAATCGGCGCGGCGATTAAAGATGCGGCGGCGATGATCCTCGCCACGAGTGCGAATCGAGCACAGCCCTTCATCGTTTGCTCCCTAATGTTTCCTCGCCGCCGCCGAGCATATATTTCCGCTAAAGCCATGGCAAAGGCTTCTTTTTAGACGCCCCATGCTCGCGCGCGGTTTGCCCGAGCCCAAGGAAAACCCGGCCGCGGTCTATGCCTTTCGCGGCGGCAGCGTCAGTTTTGTTTCAGCATCGGTGCTAGCTATTGCCCGGCGCAGGCGATCACCCCATAGGAGTCGATCCTTTGCCAGATGTATTGGCCGTCGCCTTTCGTCAATTGGAAGTGGGGCTCGGGCAATCGCCATTGTATCATGTCAATTCCGGCCGGGGGTGCCTTGCCGTGTTCGAGCGGCGCGATTATCCAAGCGGGCGCATCCTCTCGCACGAGAGCCGCCGCACCCCCTGTTGCGACAATCGCGGCGGATCAGCGCTAAGAGGTGTGGTCCGGGCCGCAAAACTCTTTTGGTCCGCGAGCCGCAAATCCATCAGAACTTGCATCCGGTTACGCCATTCGGCGGCAAGCGCGGAAGAAAAGATTGTAGGATTACCCTGCAGCGGCGAGGCCCATTGCGGCCGGCCAAGGATAAACCAGGCCTCGGCCGGTCCGTCGATCCAGAGCACTTCACCCCGGCGTTGATCGATGAGCCGCATGATGTCTGGCGGCGCGCCGCGCGCCTCCATCATGCGCATGGCTGGCGGCCGGCGATCCCAAAGGAAAAAAACGCCGCAAGCAATAGAATCGCGCAATTTTTTTGCATAAGCGGAGCGATGCGCGGCGTAACGATGGCAAAATAGACGGCGACGGCGCAAAGCGGAAAGGCGAGGAGCTGTCTGATCAAGGAAAAATTGAGGTTGTCGTAACCCGCGGGTGCGGCCACCGCAATTTCCCAAAGATAAGCAAAAAGGCGGACGTCCCAAATCGTCGCAGCGACGATGGTAAATATCCATATGCCAAGGACATATTGGTGCTTGAGCAAGGGCGCGAACCAACTTGTGCCGAAATGGAGGGAAAGGGCCAGGATCGCGGCGGAACCGGCGGCGCCCAGCGCCGTATTGAACGTCCAGCACAGGACCAAAAGGGCCAAGACGATGCGTCCGCTTGGGCCGCGCCGCCACAGTTCAACGGCGCAGACGCCCAAGGCCATCGCTCCGGCGGCAGCCATCAGCCAAGCCGTGCGCCAGGGTTGAACTTGAACGACGAGAAGCGACGAAAGCCAATCGCCAAAAATCGCGGCGATCGCTATGCCGCCCAAACCAACCACGATGATCGCCGCAAGGATCCGCCGGGCGCGGCCTTGCTGGAGGTGGGCGGCAATCGCGATTGTCGCCGTCTGGACGATGAGCGGCGGGAACGATTCGATCGGCCAACGGCTTGGAAACAAAAAGGCGTTGCGAGACTCGTTTAGGCTCCGCAAGGATGGATCGATCGCAATGAATAGCCGGTCCATCAAAGGCAGGCCGAGGGCGCCAGCCAAAATCGAAACAGTTCCGGCGCAGGCGCAAAACCATAACCAGCGTTTATCCTCTAGGCCAAGGACGGCAACAAAGACGCCAAACCCTGCTAGCGTCATGATCGGATGCAAGAGCGCCGCCGCGCCGAGACAGCAAACGCAAACAATTTCGCGTCTTGCCGCAAGCGCGGCGAGCCCCGCCAGCACGAGAGCCTCGGCGAAAGGGCGTGGAATGGCTTTGAGTTCGGCAAATCCGAACGGATAGGGCGCGCCATAGGCATTGGGCATCAGAACGGCGAAGATCACGACCGCCCACACGCCGCCGCCTACGAATTGCCGTGCGAGGGCGCGAACCGCGAAAAACCATGCGAGCGCCGCGACGATCGCCAGCGCTTCCCCGGTCATCGCCGGTCCGAAAAGCGCAACCATCGCCCTCGCCACGAAGCGGAACAGGCTGAAGCCGAATTGGCCATCATGGACGAACATCAGATCGCGGCCGACACCGGATGGATCGAGATCGGCAACCGCGCGGGCGATATAGAGCTGGGGGTCTTGGATAATGCCCCGATACGGCCGGCCCAAGGCGAAGACAAGAAACGCGATCAGGGGAATTGGCGAAAAGTCTTTCGCCCGTAGGCCTGACGTTAGGGGAATCGCCGCGCCGGATTTTTTCGCCGCGGACACAAGAGTCCTCGGTAGCCGAGAGAGCGTAGCCGACAAGCCACCCTCGCGCGTCCACGCCGGTCGCAGGCGCACGGTAATTGCCATGGCCGCCTCACGCCACTCGTCGCGGCACGAGACGCGCGCTTGCGAGGGCCTCCCGCGCGCCGGAAACGCCGGCTTCGCCATATTCGGCGTCCTCGTTGACTTGCCACACGTCGTAGAGCGTCCGGCCCGCCAAAATATTCGCGGCGGTCAGCATGCCGGTCATCATCGCATGATCCTGGTTGTTGTATTTGTGCATGCGTTGCGGCCGACGAGATGCAGCGCCGGAAATCGGCTCGCAAGCTCGAACCGGATCATCCGCAGATTTTCGAGATAGGTTTCGTCGTAGACCGGATAGGCTTTTTTTTGCCGCACGACGCAGGCGTCGGTAACTTCCTCACCGCGCAGCAAGCCGATGGCGGAGATCTCTTGCTTGGCGAGCGCGATCAGATCTCGATCCACCATGTCCCACAGATCGTCGCCTTCCGAGCAAAAATATTCAAGCCCGAGGCATGTCGAGGTCGCGTCCGGGATCATCTCCGGCGACCAAGACCGGAAGTTTTGCACCCGGCCGACTTTGACTCTTGGGTCATGTATATAGATCCAGTTGTCGGGCCATTGGCGCGGCGTCCGGCCGATCAGGACGACGGTGAGAAAATCGCGGTATTTGAGCGCCCGCGCATGGAACAGAGTGAGCGGCGTGGGACTGAGCGCGGCAAGGAGTTCCGGGATCGGCGCCGAGGATACGACATGGCGCGCTTGAAAGGTTTCGCGTGTTCCATCGCCGCCGATGGTCTCCACGGTCCAAGTTCTCCGCTCCGGATCGCAGGTGAGCTTCTCGAAACTGCGATCCATGGCGATGCGGCCGCCGGACGCTTTGATTTTAGCGGCGGCGGCGTCCCACATCATGCCTGGGCCCCGGCGCGGATAACGAAACGATTCAATCAGGGTTTTCGCGCTCGTGCCGCCCTGCGGCTTAAATCCAAAGGAGCGCGCCACGCCATCGATGATTGCTTTAGAAAGATTGAGCCCCTTGATTCGCTGGGCCGCCCAATCGGCCGAAATCGCATCGCAATCCATGCCCCAGACCTTTTCGGTATAGGTCTTGAAGAAGATCGAAAAAAGCCGTTCGCCGAATTCATTGCGCATCCATTGATGGAAGGTCCTGGGATCGCGGATTGGAAACGCGCGGGCATGGGCATAGGAGGCAAGGCAGGCGAGGCATTGCTTGAACCCCAGATTGCGCAGGGCCTCGAAGGCCTTCAGCGGATAGGCGTAGAACTTGCCCGCGTAATAAATGCGCGACAGCCGCGGCCGGTCGAGAAAATCGTCCGGGAGAATTTCGTTCCAAAGCGCGACCACCTCGCGCCACTTTGAAAAGAACCGATGCCCCCCGATATCGAACAAAAAGTCCTTGTAGGAGACTGTCCGGCTGATTCCGCCGACGTAGTGCTTGTCTTGTTCGATCACGACCACGCCATGGCCGGCCTTGGCGAGACGGTAGGCGGTGGTCAGCCCGGCGGGGCCGGCTCCGATAATCAAGGTGTCGGTCGTCTCCACTGTGCGCTCCACGCTGACTTCGCAACGTGGAGGAGAACAGTTGAACGTTAAGGCCGGACTGCAAGAATGAAGACGAGTCTATCGAACTGGCAATATGACCTGACGTGAGGCTATAGTATCGAATTTGCGGATTGCTTATTGCTACATGCTAAAATCCGCGGTAACATGGGGGAGTCATTATAAAGGAGAAACGGTGCCCGCCGGACCGTAAATCCGTTTTCGCGGGCACGTTCAACCTCGGCAGCCGGCCGAGAAGCGGCTTCGCCTTCAACGCACCAAATCCGCCGCGCCGATAGCGCGCCGGCGAGCCTGCCATGAGTTGTCCGTGCGGCGGCGCCCAAAGCCCGGGCGGCAGCCTAGCGGCTTTTGCCGGGCTGCCCCTCGTTGCAAAAAGCGCCCGCTTCGGGGTCTTGCCCATTGCCGCGTTAACGATGTTTCCAAATGGGTCAAGCCGTCCAGTTTGAATCCTGGCGTTCCGGTTGTAAAGTAACCTTTGGTTAACGGTTTCGCCGGGGCGGCTCCCGCGTGTATTCGCGCAAAGCTTTGGCCCCTCGCGAGAGAGTTTGTAAGAGGCATTCTGATGGCGAGTTCCAAGAAAGCACAAGATCCCGCGGCGGCGGCGCTTTTGGCCATCGAAGAGGCGTTGAATCTCCCCGCTGCCGGCCAAAGCGCTGGGCCGGCCGAAGCAAATCCCATCGGCACAGCCAGCGTGGACAAGGCAAAGGAGCCCTTGTTGGGTGAGCGCGAAGGCGCAACGCCGCGCCTCGGCCCTTCGAGGCCGGCGCGCGATAACGGGCGGACGCTGGAGGCAAGGTCGGCGGCGATCGGCGGGGATCCTTTGTCCGATCCGGCGGGCGGGAACTTCGCCGCGCCAGGCGCGGAAATCCAAGCCCCGGAGCGGTCCGGCGGGGTCGCACCGCCGATGCAACCGGCCAACGACGATCGCCAATCCGCCGGCGAAATTCTTCGGGCGTTTCAGGGCCGTTCTAACCGGGGTCCAGCAGTCCTTGTCGCGGCCTGCTCGGGTTTATGGGTAATCCTCGCCCTCGGCTACTTTATTGCCAACCGCGCGGTCCTTTTCAATCTCCCGGCTGAGTCACTATTGCCGCAAGCCACACTTTATCTAATGACCATCGTGGGCCCCGTCATCTTCTTTTTGGTGACGGCGGCGTTGCTTCGCCGGGGTCAGGAGATGCGGCTTGCCGCCCGTTCGATGACCGAAGTCGCGGTCCGCCTGACCGAGCCCGAAACCATCGCCGCCGGGCAAATGGTCACGCTTTCCCAAGCCATCCGCCGCGAGGTCGCTTCGATGGGGGACGGCATCGAACGCGCGCTCGCAAGAGCGAGCGAACTCGATACCCTGGTCAGGTCCGAAGTCTCCAATCTGGAGCGATCCTACTCGGACAATGAGCGCCGCGTCCGCACCCTGGTCGACGAATTGGCCTCGGAGCGGGAATCCATTCTGACCAATGCCGAACGAGTGCGTGGCGTGATCGCCTTGTCGCACGATAACCTTTCCCGCGATCTCGCCGGGGCCTCCACGCGTTTCGCGGAAAGTGTCGGCGAAGCCGCCGGCCGTGTCGCCGCCTCGCTTAACTCCAAAGGCGAGGAAATCAAAACGGCGCTCGGCCGGGGCCGGGACGATCTCGTCGATCAATTGTCGTCGCATGGGAATGATCTCATCAAGCGGCTGACCCAAACTGGACAAGACGCCACGGCCAGTCTCACGGGGGCGAGCGATGGCATCGCGCGGACGCTTGCCGATCGCTTGGTGGAAATGGACGACAGGCTTAAGACCGCTAGGGAGTCCCTCGCCGCCGATTTGGAAATTCGCGGTGATGCCCTCGCGCAACAGGTCGACGCCACCGGCGCGCGGATTGGCGACACAATCTTTTCGCGCGGCGAAAATCTCGCTGCGCGCTTGGCCGAAACCAGCGACCGCCTGCATAACGTCGTCGCGGTGCAAGGCAATACGCTGCACGATAATTTGGCCGGGATGAGCGAACGCATCGCGGGTCTAATATCGGCCCGAACCGGCGAAGCGCGGGATTCGTTCGAACAGTCGATCCAGACTCTTGCCACGCTCCTCGATGAACGCGAGGCAAAACTTCACTCCCAATTCGAGCAACATGGCGGCGAGCTTCATCGGCGCTTCGCCGCGACCGCCGACGCGACGGCCGCCGCCCTGACGAGCCATACCGAAGCATTACACCAGCGCGTCGCCACGACGGTCGCGGACACGCTCGCCGCATTGGCGAGCCATTCCCAGGTCTTGCATGACCATTTGGCGTCCACGGCGCAAGACACGGCCGGAACTTTCACTAGCCATACAGCTACGCTGAACGAACGTCTCACCGCGACAGTAAATGAAACCTTGGCGGCCCTGACGGATCACTCCGCGCAGATGAGCGAAGGGTTGGAATCGACAGCGGAAACCACGGTTGCCGCGCTTACCGGCCAAGCCGGAGCGCTTCATGCGCGGCTCGCCGCGACAAGCGCCGAGATTCTTGGCGCGCTGTCGAACCATTGGGAGGAGATGGGCGAACGCCTGGAATTAACCGCGCAGCGTTCCGTCGCCGCGCTTACCAACCAGACCGAAGCGCTCCACGTCCGCCTGAACGCGACCGTCGGCGAGACGCTCGGGGCGTTGTCGAGCCATTCGGACGCGATGAGCGAGCGGCTCGAAACAACCGCGCAAAGTACAGCGACGGCGTTTACGAACCAGACCGAAGCGCTCCACGCCCGCCTGAACGCGACCGTCGGCGAGACGCTCGGGGCGTTGTCGAGCCATTCGGACGCGATGAGCGAGCGGCTCGAAACAACCGCGCAAAGTTCAGCGACGGCGTTTACGAACCAGACCGAAGCGCTCCACGCCCTCCTGAACGCGACCGTCGGCGAGACGCTCGGGGCGTTGTCGCGCCATTCGGACGCGATGAGCGAGCGGCTCGAAACAACCGCGCAAAG
>PEFW01000080.1 GCA_002890675.1 Candidatus Methylaffinis lahnbergensis | reverse complement strand
CTGCGGGCGCAAACAGAGCCTGTATGGCGTCACAAACGATGGAGATCACCATGCGCAAGAGCCCAAACAATCAAGTCGCACTCGATGCTTTCATCGCCCGCAAGGCCGAGATCGATCGGATGCTCGAACGCCTGACGGCACTGAGCGACGACCACTTCAACGTCAGCCCCGGCGAAATCAACTGGGGCCATGCCGGGACACTCGCCCACTACGCCGAACTCCTGATGCGCACCACCGGCGCCGCCTTCAAGGAGGGCGAACACGCCCGGTGACGCTCACTTGAACCAGAGCGTTCCGCTACGCCCCGCGTCGCCTTGAGCGGCCGGGGCTCCAGGCAGTAGAAGGCCGCGATGGGCGCGGCTCGGCTTACGCAAGGAGCCCCACCATGGCGCTTTCCAACACCCAACTCATCGTTCTCGCGGCCGCCTGCCAGCGACCGGACCGATCGATCTACCCGCTCACCACCAAACTTCCCGGCGGCGCAGCCGCCAAGGTTCTCGGCAGCCTCCTCAACAAGAACCTCGTCAAGGAGGTGCCGGCCAAGCGCGTGGAGACCATCTGGCGCGAGGACAAGAAGCGCGGCCGCCTGACGCTGCGGGCCACCCCTGATGCCTTTAAGGCGCTCGGAATCGAGGAATCTGCCGCCAGCGCCGAGGCTTTTTCCTCGACGGAACGCAAACCGGAATCGGCCCGCAAAGTCAGCAAGTCCAAGCCGAAGGCCCGCGGCATGCGTGCCGACAGCAAGCAGGCCCAGCTGATCGACATGCTCAAGCAGCCCGGGGGCGCGAGCATCGATGAAATCGTCACCGCCTTCGGCTGGCAGGCTCACACGGTGCGTGGCGCCATCGCTGGAGCCTTGAAGAAGAAGCTCGGACTCAACGTGGTGTCCGAGAAGAGTGAGGGACGCGGACGGATCTACCGGATCGCTTGAACAGGCCCGTCGCAGCGCCGCCGAGACATCGCTGTCCGGCGGCGTTGCTGCATTCGGCACGGGCCCGAATCCGCTCGAACACCCTTCGCAGGCAGTACGACCGGGCGATCGACACAACTGTGAAGATGGCGCCCATCGCAAGGTTCTCAGGCAGTGTGGTGCGCAGCCCGAAGAGCGGAAAGATCGCGATCTGCGTCGCGACCGCGACGCCGAATCCGGCCAGCACATTGGCGATCGACTCGACGAGGGACATCGTACGCGACTGGCTCATGCGGCGGCTCGCCCATTGCGGACGTCGCCAAAGCTGGCTGCGCTGCCGTCAAGGACCGCGTCCTTGCCCGTGAACCGTTGCCAGCGCTCGACAATCACGTCGCAATAGCGCGGGTCGATCTCCATCGCCAGGCACACGCGACCGGTGCTTTCGGCGGCGATGATCGTGGTGCCGCTGCCCGCGAAGGGCTCGTAGATGGCGTCATCCTTGGCGCTGTTGTTGATCATCGGGCGCCGCATGCATTCGACCGGTTTTTGGGTGCCGTGAACCGTCGCCTCGTCTTCGTCGCCTATGGCGCCGATGGCCCACACGGTCGACTGGTCGCGCGCGCCCTGCCAATGGCCGGTCGCGCTCTTGCGCACGGCATAGAAGCAGGGCTCATGCTGCCAATGGTAATCGCCGCGGCCGAGCACGAAGCGCGGCTTCGACCAGATAATCTGCGAGCGGATAACGAAGGCCGCCGCCTCCAGGCTCTCGGCGACAGTCTTGGCGTGCACACCGGCATGCCAGACATAGGCGACGTCACCAGGGAACAGGGCCCAAGCCTCGCGCCAGTCGGCGCGGTCGTCGTTGGTAACCTTGCCGGTGCGCGCGGTCGCCGAGACGCCCACCTCGTTGCGCCAGGACGGGTCGTATTCGACGCCGTAGGGCGGGTCGCTGATCAGCAGGTGTGGCTTCGTTCCATCGAGAAGCCGGGCCACGCCGGCGCCATTGGTCGCGTCGCCGCACAGGAGACGGTGGCACCCCAGAACCCAGAGATCGCCGGGCCGCGTGACCGGCTCAGCGGGAGGGTCGGGAACTTCGTCTTCGTCCGTCTGCCCGCCATCGCCGTCCCCAGCGAGGCCATCGAGCAGGCGATCAAGGTCGTCTTCGCCAAACCCGAGGAGATCGAGGTCGACGCCATCCTCGCGCAGACGCGCAATTTCCGCGGCGAGCACCGTGTCGTCCCATAAGGCATTCAGCGCGATCTGGTTGTCGGCAATCCGGAAGGCCCGCGCCTGGGCGTCGGTCAGATGCCCGAGCCGGATCACCGGGATTTCGGCAAGCCCGAGGCGCTTGGCTGCGAGCAGACGCCCGTGCCCGGCGATCAGCACGCCGCGCTCATCGACAAGACACGGCACGTTGAAGCCGAACTCGGCGATCGACCCTGCAATCTGCGCGACCTGAGCTTCGGGATGCGAGCGGGCGTTCGCGATATAGGGCAAGAGCCGGTCGATTGGCCAACGCTCGACGTTATCCGGCAGCCGTAGCGGCATGATCGTGGCAAATCCGATTGTTTGGGGTGGTAACCACAGCGCCCGCCGGTTACCAGGACTGGTTACCAGATGCTGGGCGGGACAAGTCGCGTCAGGTCAAATAGTTGCAGAGTCCAGCAAATGCAGGCGTCTGGTAACTGGTAACTCAGATTTTGCGGCTGACGGTGGCGAGATTTCGGGCTGGTGCCCCGCGCCCTGGTTATCCGCCAGGAAGGACCCGTGCCGGCCCCCCGGCAGGGCATCTGAGCGCGACTCTCGCGAACCTGCCACGAATCATACGCAATCGAAGTGATTTTGTCCGCGCGAAAAGTGTCTGCCAGACTATTTTCTATCTGCTACGCATCAGTTCGCTGCGCGCACTTCTGCAATGACGCGGCGACGTGAGCAGTTGCGTGGCAGACGACGGCCGCTGAGACGTACGGCAATCAAACACAGCGCGTAAAGCCAATGTTCGTGACACGCAGCGCGGGCCAGGCCCACAGTGCCGCACACAACCTTCCAGCGCACGCCCGAAGCACGCAGCCAGACGATCTTTGAATCCACGGGGTCAAGACCGATGGTCCATGTGAGCGCGTCCTCCATGCGGCGGATCGCGTCAGATGACGGCGGGGGACGGCTGTGTGTCGCCGCGCGCCCGGCCAGATCGCTGAACTCGTAGCTCATTGCCGGCCACGTGTTGAAATAGCCTTGCGCCTTTCGCTCCGGCAGTCGCTTCAGCACATCGGCGGCTTCGACCAGGCGTTCTTCGACGAGGCTCGGCGTCCATCGAATGTCGGTCATAAGTGAGCTCCTTTCCTTGGATCAGTCCCTGTCAACGGGACGACGTGCTGAACTCGCGCCCGCCGATCACGCGGCTGCTGAAAGCCCAGGTTCGCCAAATTCTCCAAGCCAACTTCGGAAACGGAGACCGCGCATGCCGCCACCATCGTAGCAGCTCTGGCGGAACGAGACCGTGCCACTCCGGATCGTCCTGTCAGCGGTGCGTAGAGCCCAGCCAGTGGGGGTGCCTAGATCAAAGGTGACGATGAGGCCGCCAGCTTCGGTGTCAGTTGTGCCGGATGCGCCGGGTTCCTTCGGTACTCCCTCACGCGTACGCGCGCGCGTGACGCTGATAACGAGGGGTTCCGGCACATCCGGCACAGCCTTGGTGTTCCAGCGTTTCATGTCGGATGCCACGATCAGAGCTCCATGCCTCGGGTACTGCTGGTTCCATCGCGCAGGCGGAGCCCGCGGAAGCCCTTGGACTGTCGATTTCGCCATCGCTCGAAGCCGCGGGTCGTGAGGCTCTCTGCGAAGCGCTTGATCGAACCAACGAATTCGCCGTTTGCTTCTGACCAGCTTCTCCAGTCCGCAAACAGCACAGAGGACATTTCCGTGCGGTTCGGCCCGAGCTCACAGCGTTCCTCGAGCCAGCGCCCGAGAGCATCCTCAGCCTCGAAGTATTCGTCAGTCGCCGCCATCACAGCAGGAGGCGGCTTCAATCCGATCCTTTGCCATTCGAGGCATCCCTCGACAGCCCAGGCGAGGATGCCGTCGCGTTCCGCCAGAAGCTGGTCAGGCAGGTGCTTGTCGCGCTTGGCTGGGGGAATGGTGATCGTGAACGGCACCATGTGCAGGCGCCGTCGCATGGCTTCATCGACGTTTCGGATGGCGGGCTTGTGGTTGCCCGCGATCAGAAGCTTGAATTGTGGGACGAACTCGAAGAAATCCTGGCGCATGAAGCGCGCGGTGATCTTGTCACCGGCCGTGAGAGCCTTCAGCTTGCTCTCTGCCCAGCGTCGTCCCTGTTCGGTCTCGATCGAAGTAACGACACGAGAGCCGCGCAGCCCGGCCATGTCCGTCGGATGACGCTCCCCGGACACTGCCATGAACATGTCCATCGCGGCGACAGTGGCGTAATCTCCAAGGACCGCAGTCAGCGTGTTGGCGAAGACCGACTTGCCATTGGCGCCGGTGCCGTAGAGGAAGAAGAGCGCGTGCTCGGATGTGACGCCCGTCAGGCAGTAGCCAGCCACACGTTTGAGGTAAGCTTGGAGTTCGGCATCCCCTCCGGTGACAGTGACGAGGAACTGACGCCATTTCGCGCAGTCTCCCTGCGGCGTGGCGCTGGTGATCTTGGTCATGGCCAGCGCACGCTCGTGGGGTTTGAGCGCGCCGGTACGAAGATCGACCACGCCACCTGGCGTGTTCAACAGCCACGGATCACGATCCCAAACCTCGGTGGTCGAGGCGTGACGCCGGTCAGCACGCGCAAGACGCTCGACAGCGGCAACCGTGGCGGCGCTGGAGAGTTTGGCGCGCAGCTTCCCGATGGAGCATGTTGCAGCCGTCGTGCGGCAAACGCTCCGGGCGAGGTCGTAGGCGCGCAGCGTGCCCTCCCGTTCCCACCTTGTGCCCGTCCACACCAGCCATTGGCCCCAGCCCGCCACGAACCTCCAGTTCTCGGTATGCTCAGCGGTAAAGGTAGCGGCGAGCGCATCCTCAGAGAAGCGGACCGGAGCCAGCTCGCTATCGCCGCCACCGCCGCTGGGATTCGACCCCCCGGCGTCGTTAGTTGAGTTGGTGTGGTGGGCCTCATCGCGCTGCCAAAGCCGTTCTGCTTCGTGACGCAATTTGTCGACGGGCCAGGGCGGATCGATCCGCGCCTCGTTATAGGCAGCTATCTCGTCCCAGGCCTGCTCGCGCGTGACGTGGCCGTCGCGGAACCGACGAATCCAAAAGCCGATGATGCGGCTTAGCGCCTCGAAGCGCGTGACGCCGTCGAGCCCGCCTTCACGCACTTGGTGGGCAAACAGATCGATGACCGAGCCCTTGTTGGCACCGACGTGCAAATCCACGGCGCCAGGCTCGCTGAACATCGACGGCATCGCCGTCACGCGCTCGGCGAAATCGGTCAGATCGTATTCGCCGGCCCGCTCCGTCCGGATAGTGACAAGCCGCTCGACCCCGCCCTTGCGATAGACGGACCCCGCCACACGGATCGGCTGGTGCGCCGACCGGAATGACGGATCGCCGCCGGCCTTGGCCGCGATCACATCTCGCAGATCGCAGACCTTGGCGATATCGGCTCCCGTCGCCGGCTCATTCAGCTTCCAATAGAGGTGGAGGCGCTCTTGTCCTTCTACAGTGACGCCACCTGAGGCCACTTCGAGCGAGGGTGGCCCGAGGTGCTTCACCAGATGCTCGCGCTTTGCTGAGACGTCGCCGTGGTCGAGGTCGACGAGAACGGTCTCAATGGCGATGACATCGCCGGCTTTAGCTTTTCCTGGCCCCGACACCGTGCCGGCGACGACATAGAGGGCCAGCCCCTTCTTCGCCGCCGCTTCCGCCTCGGCCACGAGCTTCGTCGGCAGTTCGGCATCGGCGGCGACGAAGGGCGTTCTCGCGGGCTGGCTTGCATCACCTTTCTCAGGAAACGCCCGAACCGCGACCCATCCTTCGGAATAGTCGAACAGAACGTCCGCGAAGATTGCGATCGCGGCATGATCCGGACGCGATGCCGGAGGGATATCCGCGGCGGCGCCCATGATCAGCCGTATTTCGCGGCGGGACGCCCAGCGCGGCTGTTCGCTTGATCGCGCATTTCATGCAAACGCGATGTCTCGAAGGCTTCAATGTCGTCGATACGATAAACGACCCGCCCGCCGATCTTGAGATAGCCGGGTCCCTGTTTTAGCCACCGCCAGCGCTCCAGAGTTCGGGGGCTGAGATTCCAGCGACGGGCCAAGTCAACTTGGTTTAGATGGCGAACCGGTCGATCGAAACCCGAGGAACGACCGGGGATTCCGGATGCCCCCGCTTGCCGGGGCACGAGGGCATTCTGAGGCATTGCTTATCACCCTGATCTTTGCGCCCGCTGGAATGCCTTCGAGCGGACCGTCAGAAATTCGCGGTGATAATCGCTACTGCGCAGCCAAGGAGATATGCACGGCCACAAACAAAGATGTGACGGGTCGCAGTCGAGAAGTTGAACGATTTCAACGCGGCTGGGGTGGAGTTGTGACAGCAGGCGAGTTGAGTTGTGACGTCGTCCCGACGCCCTGCAGCTGTGCCGGCTTAACCAACAGCAAGTAAGGATTGAGCCGATAGCCCTTCCACTCCTCGTTCTGGATAACATCCTCAAGGTCGAGTTGGATGTCACAGCTATCCAAGATCTGCTTCTCAAGTGTCTTGCGTGTGCGTGAAACACGTTGGCGTAGGCTTTGCTCATCGACGCGCAGCCGCTTGGCCAGCTCATTCGCTTTGACGTAGCGAAACGCATCTTTCGAGATGCCAGATTCAATGTCTTCCTCGAACTCTTCGCCAAAGCACAAACCAATCCATACCCCGCACCCTTTAGCTCCTGCCCTCCGCGAAAAATCACTTTCCGTGTCCCGTTATCGATCGCGAACACCACTGGCTGAGAGACAATCGTCTGTGTATCGGCAGCGGCCTGTGCGGATGCCGGCTGCTCGGCTTCAATCGGATCGACGTAGTCTGACTGCTTGGCGACCGGCGAAACGATCATGGCTCTCATTTCCGTTTTCACCCGCTTCATCGTCTCTGGCTTTGGCCCGCGCTTCCGAGGCTCGATCTGTCCGGCGTCAGTGGCCGCTATCGCGCCGGGGCTCGTCGCCGTGCGCGGCCACAATCGCTCAACATCACCGGCGACGCCGCGAACATCTTTCCACCCAGATATGCAGACCGAATAGGCCGTCGCGCCTTTGGCCCCCCAATAGTCAAACGAGCCGCCTAGCACAAGCTGGCAATCGACTTCCGGTCCGTCGACGAAAATTAGCCGGTGATCCGCCATCGCGAGGGGCGGAATCTCGACGCGATCCGGCGATTCGGTCTTGTTTTCCCTCGGTACATCAGCTCTGAATATCAGCCCTCTGCGCCTGGTCCATTTTACCGAAAACCGGCGCCCCGAAGCTCGCAATTTGCCTTCCGCGATGTGGTGGCGCGCTTGTTCAAGAAATGATTCTTTTCGCAACCCCGAGTCCGCCTCAGCGGCACGCAAAAAGGCCTCGTAAAGGGCAGGAAACGGGTCCATCGCGCACACTCGCGATGCACCGTTAGGAACATGCGGAAACCGGGAGGTGCACCCCGGCTTGTCGGCCCGTCGGCCTATCCGCATGTGTATGTAATTCTATATCGAGCGGCGTATGTAATCTATATCGAGCCTCGAGCCCCGCATCGGCACGACATTACCGCCCGCGCCCGGCACGCAAAATGAGGCCCAGGACTCCATCAATCCGCGCCGCTTTTCCAAGGAATCGCCGCGCCGGTAGGCTTGCTCGACAGGACCGCCCGTCGAGTGCGCCAGGGCCGCTTCGGCGATCTCACGCGGAAAACCAGTTTCCTCGCCGCACCAATCCCGAAAGGCAGACCTGAAGCCATGAACCGTTACGCCGGCACGACAAAGTCTTGCCAATGACGGGTTAGACAGAGGGCGTCCGCGCCGCTGGCCGGGAAACACGAAATCACCGCTCCGTAGCTCGGCCATCCGTTCGACGATCGCCAGGGCCCGGCCCGGAAGCGGGATGCGATGCTCGCGAGAGGCCTTCATCCGGCTCGCCGGAATGATCCATGTCCTGAGCGCGATATCGATCTCACTCCACTGCGCGCCAAGCACTTCGCCGACGCGTGCGGCCGTCAAGATCAGAAACTCCAAGGCCAGCGTATGGGTCGTTTCGCGCTCGCGCAGCGAGGCGATGAAGGCCGGAACTTCGGCATAGTTCATTGCCGCGTGATGACTGCGGGAAAGCTTTTGCCGTTTGGGTAGGATCAAGGCCAGGAGGCCCCGCCATGCCGCCGGGTTCTCGCCAGCCCGTAAGCCGTGCGCCTTGGCAT
This sequence comes from Candidatus Methylaffinis lahnbergensis, assembly GCA_002890675.1. Lineage (GTDB taxonomy): Bacteria > Pseudomonadota > Alphaproteobacteria > Rhizobiales > Beijerinckiaceae > Methylocapsa > Methylocapsa lahnbergensis. The sequence goes on along the minus strand of PEFW01000080.1, from coordinate 5,054 downwards.
AATCAAGGACTGCCTCGATCCGGCAGGAAGGCGCGACGCGGTTTCTGGAATTCTGCCCCAAATCGGTTGCAAGACGCCGAGCACGGCTTGGGTGTCGACTACATCAACCGGCAAGCCGCGAATCGGCCCGGCTCACGGGCAGAACGATTGAGATCGGTGACGCCAGAAAAAGACGATTGGCCTAAGTCACTGACCTCTCGTTCGCCGCGGGATCAAAGAATCCGCACGATCATTCGTCGCGATCCCCCAACTGAGCGTCTGTTGCAAGGCTAAGGTAAGACAACTGAAGCGATTCTTAAAATCGATGGGGAGGATTTCGCGACCGAAGGCACCAGCGGACCAACTACGCTGAACTGCGCCCCTCTTCTTTCTTCAACGGACAAATACTCTAATGCGGTGATTTTGCTGTATCTTTCCGATCTCCGAGTTCATCTTCGCGTCAAGCTCTTCGGTGACGCGATGACAGATGCGCTCCACTCCAATGACAGTCCCGGCGCCGACCGCCTCAATGAGATCGCGGAGATCATGGCGGCCGGCCTGATTCGCCTGCGGCAACGTAAGTCAACTCGTTTATCTCGTGACCATGGAGAAAGTTGTCTGGACTTCACCCCCAACCAGCGCGGTCATGTCGCTCCGAAACCAAACGTGGGAGCCGCTGAGTGAGCGACACCGTCTCAGTTCCCCGTCCAGAGCCAGGTGGTCAACGGCCCGGTCTCGAGGCCGATCCGCACCGCACCCGGCGCATGCTGGCAGATGGTCGTCTCGAGTTCGTCGGGATGGCTCGCACACTTACCGCGCCAGACGCGGCCACCAGCTTCGTCAAGAACGTGAATCTTCGTCTCTTCCAATGAGACATCAAGTCCGACATATTGGTTCATGGCTGCTCTCCTTGGATGCCGTTCGCTCTCGCAGAGCTCTTCTGGTCTAGCCACTCGTGGTGACCATGGCACCGCCGGGGAGCAGCCGCCCCAGCCTCACCTATACGGATCAGACCTTGGAGGCATCGCTCCCAGCGATTGCCCCATGTTTGAGATTTGCCCGAAAGCGAATGCCACGGCCTGTGCAAGAGCCGCTGCGGCAGCGAGCCACGCCGCCATGCCATTCCACCAAGATTGACTTTTGGTTTGTTCAACTGCGTGCTTGGGCGGCCCGCTTAACCAAGCCATCGGCAACGGTGCTCCGATCTGAGCAGCCCTAATCCAGCAAAACCCCGAGGCAATAGCAAATGCAGCGCCAGAGCAGCCAAGAATGAATGCAATCAGTTTCATAGGTGACGATTTCTTACATGGACCGCGCTTCTTCGCTCGCCTCAACCAACGCGCGCCGCGGGCGGCCGCTCATGCGGGGCGGAGGACGGCGCTCAGGTGCGCAAGTGGAAGAGCCGTCTCGCGTTTTCTGTCGCTCACTGCGGTCAATAGTTCAGTTTTAAGTCAATCGTGTTGGCCCGGCGAGGTTCGTGACGAGTCCGTTTCACCTCACTCCTACCCTGCGCCGCTGCGAACAAAACGCGATGTGCTATCTGCGGACGTGAGGCAATTCACGGCTCCACGACCAAATGATGCTACGTATTATAGCACTCCGAAAGGTGATCACTGATTTCTGACCCAGGTGTCGCCTATTTCCTTAAATGTCATTGTCTTGCAGTCTTTGCTGATTGTTCCAAAAGCACCACCTTCGCTACCCGGTCCGCCCCAACTAGGTATGAAAAACACGCGGTGTTTGATCCAAAACCCAACTCCTGCTTTACCAGCCGGATTGATAAATCTTAAGAAGTCACCATCTTGCTTCACCCGCGTTTCCGCCGCCTCTGAGTTGCGTCCAACCCCCACCTATCTGGCAATCATTTTCGAGATACGCTTGTGCCACTTCGGCAACCTTGCCGTTGAACCAATCTTGGAGTGGCTTAGGCAAGATTTGAACGAGGCCGACGCTTACGGCGGCAAGCCAACCGACGGCAGCTGCTAAAAGCCCAAAGAATGCCTTCGCCCTTCCCATAGGGAGCCCCTAAAGATGTCTATGAATTTCTATCTAGGGAATAGTCCCCGGTCAACCGCGCGGCTTGCTCGCGCGAAGCCTGCGCAAGGATTCGACGTGGGCGGAGATTGATTCCAAGACCCAGGACGATCTACGGATCGATGACTAGCGCGCCGCGCTACATAACGTCCTTTATGTTACACTAATTATTATGAGGTCAGAATCTGACTTTCCTGAGTCACCGTGACCCCATCAACACACCGTCAACCGGGCCCACAGTTAGCCGCCGCCTGAAAGCGAGCCAGCGACAGCATCAACTACCAATCGAACCGACGACCCGAGAGCTCAGCGCAATTGCGGCATGACTTCCGCGGGCGACCAAGATCGTCAGCACTGCGAGGAACGACGCTCGCAAGGACTCATCGCGCGCGATGCGTTCGCCCTCCCGCTGCCAGCAGGTATGGAGGAATTCGATAACATTCTCTTCCAGTCCATACTTCCAATCGTATGTGTCGAACCTTCTGACGGCCGCGGATGTCAACTGCAGGGCTGGGACCAGAAGCTGTTTTGCGCCTGGCTGGATAGCGAACATCACAAGCCCGTTGATGACCTTTGGCATACCGCCCCACCGCAAAAGCGCGCGTTCGAAAACATCTCCAAGCGTGCCGATGACCTGCACGGTGTCCTCGCTTCGGCCAATTGCGTTCCAGCGCACGTCGAAGCATAGCAATTCGACAACGATCCCATCCAGTTCGTACGAGATCGTGCCGGCGGGATCCCACGCCGGATGATGAAGGGCGTAGGTGATCATGGCGCGCCAAATCCGGACAAATTCCGCCGGTGATGGCGATGCCGCAAAGCCATCCGTGAACCAGTGCCAGAAGAAACTCTCCACCCATTGATGGGCTGGGGCGCCGCGCGCAAGGATCGCTTGCCAGAACTCCTCGGGTTGCTCTGCCGACGTCAGACATGGGATCGTTCGCGCCACCAGCTTGAACGCCCAGTCGTCAAAGTCACTTGGAAGACCGTCGATCTCTTGCGTCGATGCCTGGTCGATGTTCGGGACGGACTGTAAGACAATTCCAAGGATTTCCCGGATGAGACCCAGCCACGCTACCCGCTCGTCGGTCGTTTGCGCGGCGCGAGCATCGAGCCACCCAAACGCGGTCTTCATGACGTAGGGGTCCAAGCCAAGGCGATCCGGATGTAGAACCTCCCGAGACTGGGTTCGACCAGTCGATTTCTGACGGCGTTGCGATCTGGACGCCGATCCCGGAAATTGCTTTTCGTAAATTGCGTCGCGAGCCGCCCGCGCCTCGGCATTGATCTTCCCGAGGTGAGCGGTGACTGCAGACAGGCTCCCGTCGACAAAGGCACCAAGCAGGGCGCGTTTCCGCACAACAAAGCTTTCCCGCTCCGCGTCCAGCGAAGGATCATCTTGGCGAACTTGGAGCGGCCGCAGTGCCGCCCATTGGATGGCAAAGGCTAGCATCTGCGGGAATGCACCTCCCAGCCTGGTGCGGACCACCGCAGCACGAGCCATCGTGAGCGCAGTCGTATTGTAGTTAAACGCGACGAGTCCGGCGCCGACCAGTTGTCGCGCCAGAACGTCGTTTGGATTCTCAGCGAGCAGCAGGACGCCGCACTCTGCCGCGAAGCAATCCCAGCGCGCGTTTCCGACCGACAGCTCGGAATCGAACCGCAGTGGCGGCGGCGGGTCATCTATGGTGGCTTGCAGCTTTTGGCGGCACCACGCCATCCGTCCGGCGTCCTGCAAGAGCCAATCGCGGCTTGTCGACAAGAGCAGCGCGATGCTGCCACAAAAGACGTCCTCTATCCGGAGCAGAGGCTCACTGGAGTCGCTCGACAACTCAGGCGGCTTCGCGTCGATGGCTTGGAGAAAGTCCCACAGCCACTGCAACTGATCTGTTGGAAGGGGCGTGCCCGCTTCCAGGAACTTGCGGCAGTGCCATGGCAACAGGCTGATCGTCTGGCGCTCAGCGAGTTCGCGAAGGTGTTCTTTATTCTCCCGCGCAATCGCCTCCGGCCAGTTGAAGTCCACCGGCACAATTTCATTGCCGCGCTGCGCGAAGGAGTAATTGTTGGGATCGAGTCGTTCGATGAGCAGCCGCAGTGTCCGTCGTCAGAGTTTTTGGGACAGGCGGTGGATTAAAATAAGAGAGTCTCTGGCTCCTCTAGTTTGTAATATTATGCGGCTTGCCGACGGTGCAGCAAGCGGCGATTGGCGATTGTCTGTCGTTTGATCCTTTCCCTTTCGATCAGAATGGTCTGGCCGCGCCCGAAGTAGACGTCGGCAGGCGTCAGGTTGGCGATGCTCTCGTGATATCGCAGGTGATTGTAGTCGGCGACGAAGGCCTCGATCTGGGCTTCGAGATCGCCCGGCAGGTAATAGTTTTCGAGCAGGATGCGGTTCTTGAGCGTCTGATGCCAGCGCTCGATCTTTCCTTGGGTCATCGGATGATAAGGCGCGCCACGGGTATGCTCCATGTTCTGGCTGTTGAGCCACTTGGCTAGATCGCTCGATATGTAGCTGGAGCCGTTGTCGGAGAGAAGTCTTGGCCGGTGGATGACCTTTGCCTGGTCGAGCCCCGAGGCCTTCAGCGCCACGTTCAACGTGGCGGTGACATCCTCGGCCTTCATGGTTGAGCACAGCTTCCAGGCGATGATGTAGCGCGAGAAGTCGTCTAGGACGGTGGACAGGTAGAACCAGCCCCAACCGATGACTTTCAGATAGGTGAAGTCGGTCTGCCAAAGCTGATTGGGCGCCGTGGTCTTGTCCTTGAACTCGTCGGCCGCCTTCATCACGATGAAAGCCGGGCTAGCGATCAGATCGTGCGCCTTCAGCAGGCGATAGAGCGAAGCCTCTGACACGAAATACTTTTCCGTGTCGGTGAAGCGCACGGCCAACTCGCGCGGCGACAAGCCGGGCTCGTCCAGGGCCAGCTGCACGATCCGCTCGCGGATATCGTCCGGAATGCGGTTCCAGACGCGATCCGGCCGGGGCGAGCGATCGTCCAGGGCCTCTGGCCCGCCGCTTTGATAGACATCGCACCAGCGAT